>CBESWY010000234.1:0-4573 GCA_965533395.1 uncultured Myxococcales bacterium | reverse complement strand
AGGACGTTCTCGTCCTCGAAACAACGAACCACATGCGCCACCGCATCGGCATCCCGAATGTTGCTCAAGAAGGCGTTGCCCTTTCCCTCGCCCTTGGAGGCGCCCTTCACCAGGCCTGCGATGTCGACGAACTCGACGCTCGCCGGCACCACTTTCTTCGGGCCGTACAGCGAGACCAGCTCGTCGAAGCGTGGGTCGGGAACCGGGACGATCCCGACGTTCGGGTCGATGGTGCAAAACGCGTAGTTCGCTGCTTCCGCCTGCTTCTCGGAAAGCGCGTTGAAAAGCGTCGACTTGCCGACGTTGGGCAGGCCGACGATGCCGACTGACAGAGCCATGGGCCGTGCTTAGCGCGTGCGCCCCGGGGCGGCCACTAGTTCAGCCAGAGCCTGCCGATCAGGAATAGACCGGCTGCCAAAAGGGCGGTGAAGGGCACGGTGATGAACCAGCTGGCGACGATCCCGGACACGACTTTCATGTTGATGGCGCCGATGCCGCGCGCGAGGCCAACACCGATGACGGCGCCCACCAGGGTGTGGGTCGTGCTCACCGGCAGCCCGAGCTTGCTCGCCAACACGATCGTGGTCGCTGCTCCGAACTCGGCTGCAAAACCCCGTGATGGCGTGAGCTCCGTGATTTTCTTTCCGATCGTCGCCATGATCTTGTAGCCGTAGGTCGCGAGGCCGATGACGATACCCACTGCACCGATCAGGAGCACCCGGTGAGGCACTGCAACCTTGGCCGCGAGGTCGCCGCTGGTGGCCCCGTACACGGCCGCCATCGGGCCAACGGCGTTCGCCACGTCGTTGCTGCCGTGCGCGAAGGCCACGAAGCAGGCCGTCAGTACTTGAAGCACCAGGAAGACCCGCTCGGCGCGATGCGTGCGATCTGCCCTGTCCTGCGACGCCAGCTTTGTAGCCCGGCGTAGCAGCGGCACCGACACGAAGCTCGCCAGCAGGCCCACCGCCATGGCGATCCCGAACGAGGGCCCAAGCGCCAGGTCGAGCTTGAGCGGCTTGAGCCCCTTGAACAGCACGCTGAGCGCCAGGATCGAAAAAATGGGAAAGATCATGATCGGCCCCCAGCCGCGAAGGGCTAATAGAGGCCGGTCGACATTCAAGATGCGTCGCTTGATGAACACGAAGCCGAAATATCCGAGCAGCCCACCCATCAGCGGGGAGACCACCCAGCTCGCGGCGATCTTGCCCATCACACCCCAGTTCACCGCGTTGAAGCCGCCGCCAACCAGGCCGAAACCAACCACTGCGCCAACGATGCTGTGCGTCGTGGACACCGGCCAGCCAACGTAGGTCGCGATGTTGAGCCAAATCGCAGCGGCGAGCAGGCAACAGGTCATTCCCACCGCGATCACCATGGGATCCCCGCCGAGCGCGTCGAGATCGACGATGCCTTTGCGGATGGTCTGAGTGACAGTCCCACCCACCAGCATGGCGCCGCCAAACTCGAAGATCGCCGCGACGATGATCGCGCGCCGGATCGTCAGCGCACCCGAGCCGACCGACGTGCCCATGGCGTTCGCCACGTCGTTGGCTCCGATGTTCCAGGCCATATAGAGACCTACGACGGCCGCAACGGCCAGGACGATCGTGGTTGGCTCCATCGAACTTGGCCTAGCCGGCTACGAAAAGCCTGAACTGATCCCCTACGTTCTCCGCGTGATTGGCCATGTCGCCAATCTTGTTGAGGACCTTGGTCCACATGAATACCGCCGCCGGCGGCATGGAGTCCTCTTCCTTGAAGAGAACCTTGGCGCATTGATCTTGAATCTTGTCGGCCTCGTGCTCGGCGCGGCCAAGGATTGCCGCTTGCTCCAGCACCTGCTCCGCCGGCGGTCCCGAGAACCCGGACTCGACCAAGTCGTCGATCAGGTCGATGAGCTTTGACGCCTCGCGAATCGTCCCCAAGACCCGATCGACGAAAAGCTCGAGAACGGGCTTCATGTCTTCGGGCACGGTCAGCGGGCGAATCGTCAGAAGCACGCCTACATCCTCCGCGCAGTCTGCAATGGCGTCGATCTGGCTGATGAGCTTGAGCACGTCACGGCGATCCACCGGCATCAGCAAGCGGACCGGCATCTTCGAGCGGGCCGCGTTCTTCGCGTCGTCTGCCTTCCCTTCCATCGTGCTGATCTCTTTGGCAACGCGTTCGACGCCTGCCTGGTCGCCGGCGGACAGCAGCTCGATCAGCTCGCGAACGCGGTCGCTGGTCCGGATCACCTCGGTCATCAGGTCGCCCACTTTGGGCAAGGGATTGCGCGCAAGCAGGTTGGCAAGTGGTATTCTCATGGCACCTCGCGGCCAACCTTCTCATCCCTTCTTTCCCAGCTCAAACGATAAGTCCCATGGGCATAATCTCCCGCAATTTGGGGTCGATCTGCGTTGTGGCCCGGCCGAGGCGGTGTAGACTCGGGGTTGCTCGCTTGGAACGCGTCCTTCACCGGGACGTCACGAGGGGTGAGCAGGCTTCTGGCAACTGAGTATGGGTTCGCGAATCCTAGTCGTAGAGGACGAGACCGACCTGGCCGAGTTGGTGGCAATCAACCTTCGAGGCGCCGGTCACGACGTCACCGTCGTACATGACGGCAAAACCGCCTTGGCCGAAATCCAGCGCAGTCAGCCGGACCTGCTCGTGCTCGACGTGATGTTGCCAGACATCTCGGGCCTCGAAGTGTGCCGGCGACTGCGACGAAGCGCCCAAACGGTTCGTGTTCCGGTGATCATGCTCACGGCTCGAACCGACGAGGTCGATCGCGTCGTTGGATTCGAAGTGGGCGCCGACGACTACGTCTCGAAGCCGTTCAGCCCACGAGAGCTCGTACTGAGAGTGGAGGCGATTCTTCGTCGAACGATCCCCGCCGCCGAAGTGGCTGGCCCTCAGGTGATCGCGCTTGGCAACCTCGTGATCGACGTTCCGGCCCATCGAGTCGAGGTGGAAGGCGAGGAGATTCTCCTGACCGCGCTCGAGTTTCGCTTGCTTCTCGACTTGGCGAGCCGCGCAGGACGCGTCCAGTCTCGGGACGCACTTCTCGAGCGGGTCTGGGGTTATTCGCCCAAGGTCGAGACGCGCACTGTCGACACGCACGTCAAAAGGCTTCGGGAGAAGCTCGGTGCAGGCGCCGCGCACATCGAGACCGTTCGAGGCGTAGGCTACCGGGCGCTCAAATCCTAGGTTGGTGAGGGGCCCAAGCCCGCGTATTCTCCCTTCGTGATTCGACGTTACACGCTGCTGGGCGGGGCGATCGCGCTGATGATGGCCGTCTTGTACGCGATTTGGCGCAGCGCCGCCCCCAACCTGCCAGTCTGGCTCGTGCTTTTGGCAGGCCTAGCGCTCGCTTGCCTCTTCTCTTGGATGGCAGCGCGCGGCGACGCTCGGGATTTACGGCGCCTGCAGAAGCTGGTCGATGCGCTCTCGGCGCGGGACTACGGCACGCGGGCTCGACTTCAGCGCCCAGGCGCCATCGGAGCTCTAGGGCGCTCACTCGACGCACTCGCGGACGGGCTGTCGATGAGCGAAAAGAAGAAGCGGAGCCGGAAAGATCGCTTGCGGACGATTCTGGACGCCATGGCCGAAGCCGTCATGGTCACCGACGCGGACGGTCACATCACGCTCAGCAACGAAGTGCTGGCTGACCTGATCGGCTTCGACCCCGAGGGCAAGACGGCGGTCGAGGCGATCCGGCATCCCGAATTTCGTCGAGCGGTCGAAGACGCGCAGCAAGGCTTTTCCGGAGTGCTCGAGATCGAGCTCGACGGCTTGCGGGAGGGCGGACGTCGCATCCTTCGCGCATCCGTCTCGCCGCTTCGGAATCACCAGGGCATCGTTGCAGTCTTCTACGACATCACCGCCGAGCGGGAAGCGGATCGGGTTCGAAGAGACTTCGTCGCCAATGCTGGTCACGAGCTCCGCACCCCCCTCACCGCGATTCGTGGATTTGCCGAGACTCTGCGAGACGGAGCCATACGCGATCCAGAGTCGGCCAAGGGCTTTCTCGATGTCATTCTCAGGCACGCGCGGCGCCTTCAGGCGCTGATCGACGACCTCGCTGACCTGAGCCGCTTCGAAGGCGAAGAGTTGGAGCTCGACTTAGAGCCCGTTGGCGCCGGAGCCGTGCTTGGCCAAGTCGTTCGGGGGCTCGAGTCCCAGTCGAAGGCAAAGGGCTTGAAAGTCATCTGCGTGGGTTTGGACGATGCGCCTCCAGTTCTGGCAGAGGAGCGTGCACTCGAGCAGGTGCTGGTCAACCTCGTCGACAATGCGATCAAGTACACGCCCAAAGGGGGAGAGGTCCGGGTCGAGGTTGCCCCCGAAGGGGAAGATGTGTTCATCGAGGTTGCCAACACGGGGCCCGGGATTCCCAGAAAGCACCTTCCCCGTGTCTTCGAGCGCTTCTACCGAGTCGATGCGGGCCGGTCTCGCGAGCTCGGCGGCACGGGCCTCGGGCTATCGATTGTGAAGCATCTGGTGTCGAAAATCGGCGGTGAGATCAACGTCGATAGCAGTGATGGTTGGACCCGATTCCAGCTCAGCGTACCCCGTGCAGATAGCCCCAAGAGCG
>CBESWY010000233.1:0-4633 GCA_965533395.1 uncultured Myxococcales bacterium | reverse complement strand
CTGAATCGCCTTCTTGAGCTCTTCGAACATCGGAATGCCGGTCAGCTCGACCCCGCGCCGCGCCGCCAGCTCGATGAGCCGGTCGGCGGTCGACATCCGCGTGTTGCGGTTCTTGTAAAGGGCTTCGATGATCGCAGGCGCTCCGAGGAGCCGCTCCTGGTTCACCGATATGATCTCAGTGATGCGCTCGGGGCAGTGCGCCGATATTTTCGCGATGGTGGCGTCGGCGACCGAATGGTTCGAAGCCAACCGGGCCAAAACCTCCTCGTCGGTCGAGAATCGAATCGCGATCTCGTGAAACACCGCCGGATGCAAGTCTTCCTGGCACGCCGGATGAAGGACGTTCTCGGGCAAGCCTTCCAGCGTGTCGCTCGCCGACTTGGAGATCGTGGGGTCCGTGTCGGCGCTGAGCTGCGTGAGCAGCGTCACGAGGTCGCCGCCTTTGACCGGGACCATGCCACGGGCGGCCATCATCTTGGCGGCCGCGGGTGCGTTCGGATCCGCAAAGCGGCGGATCCTTTCGGTCACGGCGTCGAGGGGTATCGGTAATTGAGGGATTGCCAGCATGGATCTATCGACCCGTAAACTCGGGTTCGCGCTTCTGCAAGATCGCGGCGATGCCTTCGCTCGAATCCTCGGTGTCGAGGCTCGCCGCCTGCAGGCCTGCCTCCTCGAGCGCTGCATCGCGGATCTCCCAGCAGAGCCCGCGGCGAATGGACGCCTTCATCTGCTGGACGGCCATCGGCGCCGACCCTGCGATCGCACGCGCCAGCCCCTGTGCTTCTGGCAAGACTTCGTCGGCTGGCACGGCGTGCGTCACTAGGCCGATCCGTAGCGCCTCGGCACCCCGGATGAGCTTGCCCGTGAAAAGAAGCTCGGATGCGTGGGCGAGACCGACCAGCCGGGGAAGCAAGTAACTGATGCCGAGTCCAGAATGGATGCCCAAGCGCGCGAAATTCACTCCGTATTTCGCATCGATGTTTGCGACCCGGATATCGGCCAGCAGCGTGAGCCCGAACCCGCCGCCCACTGTGTGACCGTTCATCGCGGCGATCACTGGAACTTCCAGATCCAGCACCTGCAAAAAGGGTTCGTACATCGCAAACGAGGCTTCCTTGGACGGCTTGCCGAGATCGCTCCGCTGAAGGGAGGAGCGAAGATCGGCCCCTGCGCTGAAGCAACGGCCCTTGCCGGTGATGACCAGGCAGCGGATTTCCCGGTCGGCCAGCGCCTCGCCGATGGACCCGGAAAACGCATCGAGGAGCTCGGGAGTCATCGCGTTCCGCTGATCGGGGCGATTCAAGGTGATCAGCCCGATCCGGTCCGCCGCCTCATACAAGACCGCTCGCTCGCTCATGCGCGGGGCACTCTAGCCGGACCGGGGCCCTCGGCAACCGCGGATTCTTAGCCGATTTCTTGCCCGGGGGACGCTGAACGGGTTAGCGGGATTCTATGCAGGAAACCAAGGTTGTTCGGCCGTTTCCGTTTTTTCGGGCGGGCGCACGCGCGAGTCAGCCACAGCTGTCGAAGCCGATTCTGGTGTTGGAGGACGTCTATAAGTTTTTCCGGCCTGACCAGCCGACACTGCGCGGTGTCGATCTAAAGGTAGAGCGTGGGGAGTTCGTGTTCATCACGGGGCCCAGCGGTGCGGGAAAGAGCACGCTGTTGAAGCTGGTGTACCGTGAGCTCACCGTCGACGAAGGTCGCGTGCTCTTCTGCGGTCGAGACATTTGCAGACTGACCGACAAGTCGATCCCATTCCTCCGCCGAAATCTCGGCGTCGTATTTCAGGACTTCCGGATCATCGACCACTGGACGGTATTCGAAAACGTCGCCGTCGCGCTGGAGATCGTCTCGATGCCCAAGCGGCTCATTCGAGCACGGGTTGCAGAAGCGCTCGAGCGGGTTGGCCTCGCCGGCCGTGGTCCGGAGCTCATCACGAACCTATCCGGCGGCGAGCAGCAGCGCGTCGCGGTGGCGAGGGCAATCGTGCCAGAGCCCGCGCTCATCCTGGCGGACGAGCCCACGGGCAACCTCGACCCACATCTCGCGATCGACATCCTGACTCTCTTCGAGGAGATCAACTCGACCGGGACCACCGTGCTGTTCGCAACGCACGACCACTCTCTCATCTCCAAGCGAGACCACCGGTTGATTTCGATCGACGAAGGCCGAGTCTTGGAGTCCCAGCAGGGTCTCAAGCACTGGCCAGGCAGCGGCATTCACACGATGGCGGGGTGAAACGATGGATTTGAAGAACGCAATCGTCCGGGCGAAGCGGGGGCTGCGCGAAGAACGGCGCCTCTACGTCGTGGCGGTGACGAGCTTGGCTGTTGCCTTCATTTGCCTCGGGGCAACGCTCCTCGGGGTGACGAACCTCGATGCAGCCGCAACGCGATGGGGGCAGAGCGGGCGCATCACGGTCTTCTTGAAGGATGGCGCCGATGCGCAGGACGTGGCCCAGCTTCGGGTGGTGCTGGAAGGTCTGGCCGATGTGCAAGACGTGACGCACATCACCCCGTCACAGGCGCGCAATTCGTTCCTCGAAGAGGCCGACGTGGGTGCCGACCTGAGCGCGCTTCCGTCCGATGTATTTCCGGCCTCGCTCGAGGTGTCGCTGGTCAACGGTGTCACGCGGGAGCGCGGCGAATCCATCGCGGCGCGCCTCGCGCAGTTCCGCGCCGTTAGCGACGTGGAAAGCTACGGGGCTTGGTTCCAAAAGCTGGACCAGCTGCTCTGGGGAGCCCGAATGCTCGCGCTCGGACTCGCGCTGTTGGTGATGTTTTGTGTGGTGGCGGTCATAGGCAACACGATTCGACTGGCCGTCGCGCGTCGGCGTCAAGAGATCGAGGTCATGAAGCTATGCGGTGCGACCAACGGCTTCGTCCGCGGGCCGTTCGTTTTGGAAGGGATGTTCCAGGGGTTTGCCTCGGCGCTTCTTGCCGTGCTTGCGCTCCTGGTCGGCTATCTCGCCCTTCACGAATCGGTGGATGCGACCTTGGCTGCCCTGACCGGAAGCCGCGTGGTGTTCCTCGGTACTTGGACGCTCGTAGCGCTCCTCGCGGGCGGCGCGCTGATTGGCGCAGTTGGCAGCGCCGTCTCGGTGCGTCGTTACCTCTCGGTGTGACATGAAAACCAAAAGTAGATTCTGGGTTTGGGTTTCGCTTGGGCTTTTGGTCGTGGTCGCCGGCGCAGCGGCCGAGCAGGACCTGGGAATCGGCGGCCTCGCCGACGTGGCGGCGGTGGAGGGCAAGATCGCAGAGAACCTCGCTCGTGTGGAACACGCGCAGACGCGACAGGCCCAAATCGATACCGAGATCTCTGGCCTGGCCGACAAGCGCGAGGAGGCCGAAGGACGGCTGCACGAGCGTGCACGGGCGCTCTATCGGATTCGGCGCGCAGGCATGTTGCCGGTGGCCGGCGGGTTCGACGCCTTGATGGGCCACCTCGCTCGGGTGCAGCGGCTCTCGCGCATGGTCAAGAGCGATCTGGACACGATGGACTTTCTCGGGGAACGGGGCTCGGCGCTCCGTCTCGAAAAGAACGAGCTCGCCGAGGTGCTCCAGAACGCCCAGCTGGCATTGCACGCGCTCGAAGGCAAAAAGATAGAGCTCGAGCACAGCAGCAAAAGCGCATCGTTGTTTCAGGACACACTCCGCGGCGAGCGGCAAGACGCCCCGCGCGGCGAGGGCGCAATGAGCTACGGCCGCATTCGAGTCTCCGGTGACATGGACGAGCTCGGCGACGGATTCGCGGAGATGCGCGGCCAGCTCGCTCTTCCAGTTCAGGGCTCGATGCGGATTGGTGAAAGCTCTCGGGAGGGCGCGCCCGGTCTCGAGTTCTACGGGCGACCCGGCGGTCCAGTCCGCGCCTCAGCCGACGGAAGGGTCGCCTTTGCCCGCATGTATGGCGCCTACGGACTGATGGTCATCATCGACCACGGAAGCAGCTTTTACACCGTCTACGGCGGTCTCGGCTCGACCGATGTCGAGGTCGGCGATTGGGTCGGCATGAGCACTCGGATCGCGACTCTCGAGAGCAGCGGGCCCGATTCGATTCTCTTCTTCGAAGTCCGAAGGGGAACCCGACCGCTGGACGCCCGTAGCTGGCTCGGGTTGTAGCGCTACGCTCATGCTAGGCTCCGCTTCAGCGGAGGCGCCATGAGCTATCGGGACTTCATCAACAACTTGTCGGTCACGCCTTTCGGGGTGTGGCTCGTGAAGACGTTTGCAGCTCGCGTCGACCCATTGATCTACAAGGTCACCGGGGGTCGATACACGAGCTCAGGTCCGCTGACGATTCCTCAGCTCACCTTGACCGCCATCGGCAGAAAATCAGGCAAGGAGCGCACGGTGCAACTCGGCTACACCGCAGACGGCGACGACGTGCTGATCGTCGCTAGCAATTTCGGAGGGAGCAATCACCCTGCCTGGTCGCTCAACCTCGACGCGAATCCGTCCGCGAAGATCCGCCTCGGCGCAGAGGACAAGGACGTCGTCGCGACGCGTTTGACCGATTCGGAGAAGGCGATTCTCTGGCCGAAAATCGCGGATACGATTCCGCAGATGAAGACCTACGTCACGAAAACAGAGCGGAATATCAAAGTCTACCGGCTGAGCGGCGTGTAGGGGCG
>CBESWY010000232.1:0-4635 GCA_965533395.1 uncultured Myxococcales bacterium | reverse complement strand
AGCCAAGGCAGAACATCAGATGATGGGCGCGGGTATGCTTCAAGAGTGGGCGGAGATTGCAGCCCCCAACATGTTGCGCTTTGCCGTCCGGTTCTACTGCGACGCGCAGCTAGCCAATCGCCATCGCCCCATTCACAACTTGGTGCTCTCGAATGTTCCCGGTCCACGCGTGCCGCTCTACCTCGGAGGCGCCAAGATCGAGGCACTCTATCCAACGGGTCCCGTCATGGAGGGCGCCGGCCTCAATCTCACTGTCATGAGCTACCTCGATTCGATGGACTTCGGGTTCTTTGTCGATAGCGAGCTCGTTCCGGACGTGTGGGATCTGGCCGCCGACACGCGCGCCTCATTCAACGAGCTTCATGCAGCCGCTATCAAGAGGGTCGGCATGCCACGGGCGCCCTTGGCTTGAGCCCGGTCAGGCCAGGGTCTTGGCCCTCCGGCCCGCATTCTTACGGGTCAATCTCGGTCGGATCGTCTTCGAGCTCATGCTGGTAGCAGGGGGATGACGCGTATGGTCGGGTTTCAGCAGGCCGCGCGTTGTGCCGTTCGGCATCAGAGCCCGTACTCGCGACTTGGTTTCCTCGTTCGAGCGCTTCGAGCGTGCGCTCCGCAGCCATGACGATTGTATCGATCCGTTCCTGCACGGTTGGAAGCGTATCAATCTGACCAGCGACCTGGCCGGCAAAGATTGCGAGGGGTTCTAGGTTGCCAGTTGTGGTGCGCAGGGGCGAATCCGTGCTGGTGCGCAGGATCGGCCTGCCATCATCCATCGCGATCGGCTCCGCTGTCGCTGCAGCGCGCGTGCCAGGCACCGCGTCCTTTTGCGCCCGGGTCACGCTGTTCTCCATGTCGTTCCTCAAAACGTTGTCCGCCCGCGAGATGTGAGCCGCGACGATCGCGAAGGTGACCCAGCGGACAGAACTCGGACCCTCACGTGCGTTGCCGACGGTTCGACAAGCGCGAATTGAGCGCGGCATGCGCCTTGGCCTCGCGCAGTGCGCGCAGCTCACGCTCACGCCCGACGTCGTGTGGGACCGAGACTTTGGCTCAGGCTGCGCGTCGCGTGTAGCGATGATGCAGCCCGCCGACCATCGGGAGGGCGATGACCTTCCCCCCGTCAGGCGACTCGCGCTCGCGGAGTTCGGGGGCGTCCTTGTTGAGCGCGAGGTGGGTCCGGGATCCGTGATAGCACTCGAGGTGCTTCCGCAGGATACACCGCAAGTGCTGCTCGCCGAGAACGATGACGTGGTCGAGGCAGTCCCGCCGAATGGTACCGATCACGCGCTCGCAGTACGGATTCTGCCACGGGGACTGCGGTGCTGTGACGACCTGCTCGATCCCCATCGCACGCACTCGACGAACGAAGTCCACGCCATAGATCTTGTCTCGGTCCCGGATGACGTACCTGGGCGCGGAGTCGCAGGGGAAGGCGTTGACCAATTGCTGGCCTGTCCACTGCGCGGACGGACCATCGGTGACGTTGAAGTGCACGATGCGTCGGCGCTCGTGCTCGAGCACGAGGAACACGTACAGGATGCGAAACGTGGCTGTGGGCACGACAAAGAAGTCGATGGAAACGAGGTACTGGGTGTGGTTCCGCAGAAACGCACGCCAGGTCTGCGACGGCAGCTTTCGCCGACGCGGCATGTAGCGCGACACCGTGGCTTGTGCGACCTCGAAGCCGAGCATGAGCAACTCACCGTGAATACGAGGCGCTCCCCAAGTCGGGTTCTCGCTCGCGATTCGACGGATGAGAGTTCGGATCTCCGCATCGATCGGTCGACGTCCGCCTCTGTTTCGGCTCTTCCTGGTCCAATAGAGCTTGAAGCCCTTGCGATGCCAGCCGATCACGGTCTGGGGCTTCACGAGGACCAGCGCGCTCTGCCAGTCGGACCACAGACGCGACAGCCCGACCCAGAATGCGCGGTCCGTTCTGGTCAGCTTGGGGCGCTTGGTCTTGCAGTGCAGAATGGCTAGCTGCTGTCGCAAGGCGAGGTTCTGCAGGGCGAGTTCACGCTGCGGCTTCAGGCTCGATCTCGCGGTCGCGAGCAGGGCGTACACCAACTGAAGCATGGGGGTAGGCTACCTTGACCCCGAGCGTGGAAACATCAGCGATTTTTCGTCGACGGGGTTCTGAGGAGGGACACCCGGTCGGCGGTGCACCGTCGCGTACGCGAGGCGACATGCGCTCCAGTCCCACCCCTCGTGGCAGAGGATTCTTGCCGAAACTGCCTAGAGGGAACCCGATCCACTCAACTTGGAGGAAGACAGCGACGCGCCATGCTCTCTAAAAGGATCCCGCAGGTCTAGGCAGAAACGGGAAGAACGAAGGATTACCACCTGGACCCCGGGCGCCTCATCCATCGTGATGCGCGGTCAGTGCTTCAACGACTGGATACGCCAAACGAATGCTGTCGCTGTAGTCACCCGAGCGAAAATCCCTGGACACGGCTCGAAGTGAAGCGCACGGTTCGCACTCAAAGTTGCGTGCGCGGGAAACGGGAGAAGACCAATGCGAATCCAAGTTCATTTGCTAGCAATCGTGTGCGCGAGCGCAGTGCTTACCCTCGGTTGCCAGCCCGCGAAGGAGGCCGCCACGAAGGAAGCCGCCACGACGGAGCCCGCTGCTGAAGCGCCGAAGGCCCCAACATCGGATCCGAACGCGGCTGCGCCGAGTCCCCGTGGCGAGCCCGGCGACGCTCCCGCCGCCAAAGCGGAAGGTCAGCCCAACATCGTGGTGATCTGGGGCGACGACATCGGCATCAGCAACCTCAGCACGTACTCCGAGGGGCTGATGGGCTATTCCACACCCAACATCGACCGCATCGCGCGCGAGGGGATGAAGTTCACGGATTACTACGCCGAGCAGAGCTGCACCGCGGGACGCTCAGCCTTCATCACGGGCCAGAGCGTTTTCCGGACGGGATTGAGCAAGGTCGGTTTGCCCGCCGCCACGCAAGGCCTGAGCGACAAAGACCCGACGATTGCGGAGCTCCTGAAGGGCCAAGGCTACGCGACCGGGCAGTTTGGCAAGAACCACCTCGGCGATCGCAACGAGTTCCTGCCCACCGTGCACGGCTTCGACGAGTTCTACGGCAACCTCTACCACTTGAACGCGGAGGAGGAGCCCGAAGAACACGACTACCCGAAGAACCCGGCCTTCAAGGCCAAGTACGGGCCGCGGGGCGTGATGGACTGCAAGGCCAGCACAAAAGACGACCCGACGGTCGATCCCCGTTTCGGCAAAATGGGCAAGCAGGTGTGCAAAGACACCGGTCCGCTGACCCGCAAACGCATGGTGACCATCGACGACGACATCGCCGCGCGCACACAGGATTTCATCCGCCGCCAGACCGAGGGCGACAAGCCCTTCTTCGTCTGGGTCAACTTCACGCACATGCACTTGTGGACGCACACCAAGCCGGAGAGCCTCGGCCAGGCCGGAGAGTTCCAGTCGCCCTACCACGACACGATGATCGACCATGACAAGAACGTCGGGTCCATCCTCGATGAGCTCGATGAGCTCGGCATCGCCGAAAATACAATCGTCATTTACGGGACAGACAACGGCCCGCACATGAACTCCTGGCCCGATAGCGCGATGACCCCGTTTCGCAGCGAGAAGAACACCGGCTGGGAAGGCGCATTCCGAGTGCCGTTCATGGTGCGCTGGCCTGACAAGATCCGGGCAGGCACAGTCTCGAACGCGATCATGTCGAACCTCGACTGGGCCCCCACGTTGCTGGCAGCTGCTGGAGCACCCGACGTCAAGGAGAAGCTCCTCGAGGGCTACGAGGCCGACGGCAAGAAGTTCAAGGTACACCTCGACGGCTACAATTTCCTGCCCTACCTCACCGGGCAAGAGACGACCAGCCCCCGGATCGAGTATTTCTACTTTTCCGATGACGGGGACTTGCTGGCCCTGCGGCACGGCAACTGGAAGGTGCATTTCAAGGTTCAAGACGAGCCCGGAACGATGCGGATCTGGCAGCGGGAGTTTGAGAACCTTCGAATGCCGTATCTGTTCAACTTGAAGACGGACCCGTACGAGCGCGCCACCATTACATCGAACACCTATTGGAACTGGTACATCCGTCATGTGTTCCTGCTGGTGCCGGCACAGGAGAAGGTCGGAACGTTCCTCTCCACGTTCGAGGAGTACCCACCGCGCCAAAAGGCCGCGAGCTTCACCATCGACAAGGTCCTGCAGACCCTTCAGAAAGCGCACGGCGGGTAAACCCTCGGAGTGCGTGGTGAGCACCTCAGCGGCAACGAGTACTTCCGGAACTTCGGCAACAACGTCACGAGCTCTCCGCTCGAAGGTGCCACCTACGGCTTCCTCTGGACCGGGACGCTGACCATTCGGTACAAGCCTGTCGAGCACCTCGTGCTGAGCCTCGAGGGCCGGGTCGAAGGCGCAGGAGAAAACATCTATTTCTCGCGCAGCTCGGTGGAGGACGTAAATGGCATCGTCGAGCCCGACAAAGACATCTACGGGGGGATCATCCTGGGGGCGACCGCACACATCGGGAACTGAGCTGTAGGAGCGCCTGTCGTTCCTCAAAACGTTGTCCCTCGCGAGATGTTCGCCGCGATGGCCGTGAGGTTGATCATGCGGACCGAACTCGGGCC
>CBESWY010000231.1:0-4660 GCA_965533395.1 uncultured Myxococcales bacterium | reverse complement strand
AGCGGCTCCGGGTAGCTCACCTCGAAATGCTCGCTTCGGACCGTCCGCCAGCGCCTGGACAAGTCCTTGGTCTGAGCTTCCGCTGGTATAACCCCCAAAAGCCCCAGCAGAAAGGCCATCGCAGCCACCCCGCGGGCCATCCTAGACTTTCTAGCATGGGCCTCGAAAGAACCCATAACGGCCTGTTTACTCTCCCCTCTAGGCGAAAGGCTTGACCAGACGCATCGCCACCTCCTAGCCTTAAACGTAATTGGGGGCGGGGTTTCGTTAAAATGGGGTCTGAGCGAGGGGAATTAGTCATTGAGGGTCTGACGTTGCCGTTGGCGCTGCGTTTCATCTCTGGGAAGTACCAGGGCGGAGAGTTCCCTCTTCCTGATGGCGGCGACATCGTCATTGGGCGATCCAGCGAGCTCGACATGGTCCTGGTCGAGGACATGGTCTCCCGACGCCACGCGAAAATTTCCGTCGAAAGCGGGGACATCTTCTTGGAGGATCTCGGTTCGACGAACGGGAGCTTCGTCAACGGCGAGAAGATCTCTCGAACCAAGCTCGGTGAGGGTGACCGCATTTTGATCGGCACGAGTATCATCAAGGTCGTCGCCTCCGATGGGTCTGCCTCGGTCCAGGACGCCAAGGCCAAGATGGATGCTGCCTACGCCAGCGCGCGCCCATCTCCAGGAAGCACCATGACCGGCTCCATCGCCGAGGTGGCGCTGCCCGACCTGCTTCAGCTCTTCTCCGCTTCCAAGAAAACGGGCGTCTTGCAGATCACGACCGAGACCGACGTTGGCTCGATCTACCTCGAAGAAGGCATGGTCCAGTTCGCGGTCGTCAACGGTGACGAGTCGGTGCCGCCCGAAAAGGCGTTTTATCGCGTGCTCGTATGGGACAAGGGCACCTTTGACCTGCTTCCCAAGGTAGAGCGCAGCTTCCCGACGGAAATTCAGGGCAGCGTCGAAGGCCTCCTCATGGAGGGGATGCGACAGCTCGACGAGATGCGCCGCCTCGGAGATGCGCTGCCGCCGCTGCAATCCCTGATCAGCGCGGCTTCACCGATGCCGCTGCCGCTTCGCGACGCGTCACCCGAAGAGCTGGACGTCATTCAGCTGGCGCTCGACCACGACACCCTGGTCGACTTGATGAACCACGCCGGAAAACCCGATCCGGAAGTCGCGGACATCGTCGTCGCCCTCTTGGAAAAAGGCTACCTGATCAGCGAGTGACTCGCCGACCGCGGGCCGCCACAGCGTCGACCGCGAAATCGCAGCTCGCTATACTTTCCGAAAATACTGGCGCAGCGCTTCATACGCGTTCATCAGCGAGTTGTTGAGCTCCTGCGCAGCTTCATGCCGCTCCGGGTGCCCTTCGTGCTTTTCGGGGCTGTATCGCTCGCGAAGCCGCTTGTACGCACGTTCGATTTCCGGCCAGGTTGCGCCCGGGCTGAGCTCCAGGTTTGCCAAGTACTGCCGGATTCGCTTCCAGGTAGGCTTCGACCGGCTGGGGACCCGTCCGCCGTGGCGGTTGGCGCGCTCCTGCAGGAGCTCTTCGTCGCTAAGGGCCGCGAGCTTTCTCCCCGAGGGGCCGAACTTTCCGTCGCTGAGCCGAGTCATGACCCGGCAGGGCCATGGAGCGTCAGCAGCCGCACGAGCAGGTCTTCGGAGTACTTGGTCAGCTTCGTGAATGCGACGCCCATGCCAGGGGGATCATCCTGCACGCGAACCACCTGGCCTGCGCCTTCAATCGTTTCGACCTCGTCCATGATCACCGTGAACGTCAGGTGAACCTCCGTCCCGACCGGCATAGGCTCCCTGGAGCGAATGAAGACCCCAGACCTCGACACGTTCGTCACGTACTCGTGCACGAACGCATCGAACGACTCGAACTCTTTGTTGATCGTGACCCGCTTTTCGCTGCGCTGGCCGTCGTCATTGTTCATCGAAACGTCAGGCTCCCGTGAGGTCGAATTGCTCCAGATGATAGTCGTTTCTCGGCTTCAGCTCGATGCGTCTCTGAAACCGCTGTGCTGCCTCGGCGACCGACGCCTTTTCCTCTCGATCGAGCATGTCGCAGACGGCAGGGTGGGCGCTGATGACGATCTTGTAGCCGGGTAGGGCGTCCCGCTCGCGCCGCATCTGTCTGAAGATCTCGTGGCAGACCGTTTCTTTCGACTGAAGAAGGCCGGTCCCATCGCAAAAGAAACAAGGCTCGTACAGCGTTCGCCCCAGGGATTGCCGAGTCCGCTTTCGAGTCATTTCGACGAGGCCCAGCTCGCTGATGCGAACCGCCGTCGTCCTAGACTTGTCGTCCTTGAGCACAGTCAGAAGCGCCTTGAACACTTTCTCTCGATGGGCGTGCCGCTCCATGTCGATGAAGTCGAGCACGATCAGGCCGCCGATGTTACGGAACAAGAGCTGATACGCGATTTCGCGGACCGCCTCTAGGTTGGTCTGCAAGATCGTCTGTTCGACATCCTGCCCCTTGCCCGTGAACCTCCCGGTGTTGACGTCGATTGCAGTCAACGCTTCGGCTTGGTCGAACACGAGATGTCCACCCGAGGGGAGCTGAACTTTACGCGAGAGCGCACGCGTAATCTCTTCCTCGATGCCATACTCGTCGAAGAGCGGTTCGTAGCCTTCGTAGAGCTGCACATCGTTCGCGCGCTCTGGCAGAAAGAGCGTCAAGAAATCCTTGAGTCGCTGGTATTCGTCGCGGTCGTCGATCACGATTTCGTTGACGTCTTCGGTGAAGAGATCCCGCGCCGATTGAATTACGAGATCGGGCTCCTCATGGACTAGCGCAGGCGTCTTCTTCACCGCGTCGCGAGCGGTTTGCGTTTGTTCCCAGAGCTGTACGAGGTAGCCGATGTCCGCCTTGAGCTTTTTCTTGGTGAGCCCTTGTGCGAGCGTCCGGACCACCACGCCACCGTGCGGCGGCTTTACCGAGTCGATGACCTCTTTGAGCCTGCGTCGCTCTCGATCGTTGCCAATGCGCTTCGAGACTCCGACATGGTCCACGGTGGGCATGAACACGACGTATCGACCGGGAAGCGCAACGTGGCTCGTGACGCGCGCGCCCTTGGTGCCGATCGGTCCCTTGGAAACCTGGACCATGATCTGCTGGCCCTCGTTGAGAAGGTCGCGAATCGGCGTCTTTCGCGAGACCCGGTTTCGTCGCCCTTTGGAGGCAGTTTTCTTGTCCGCGCCTTCGGCTTCCTCTTCAGTGCCGGGCGCCGCTTGGAGGTCCTCCACGTGCAGGAACGCCGCACGGTCCAGCCCCACGTCGATGAAGGCCGCTTGCATTCCTGGTAGGACACGCGTGACTCGGCCGAGGTAGATGTTGCCCACGGGCGAGCGATGATGCCGCCGTTCGACGTAGAGCTCGCGGAGCACACCGTCCGCGATGAGACCAACACGCGTTTCTCCAATGTCAACGTTGATCAGAAGTGTGTTTTTCGACATTCTTGATTCCGTATTCAGCGACCCTGGTCATCAAACAGCCTCGACCGAGCGGCTCGGCCGGAAGAGCGATTCTGGACGAAGCGACGGTCCCGTCGCGGCATCGAGTGCCGAGCGCGCAGGACCGTCATGGGGATTCCTCGGAAGCGTCAGTTCTTCTCGAAGATCTGCTCGATTTCGGCCTGCGTGTTCTCTTCGCTATCGGAGCGCGCCACCGCGATCTCCTTCACGACCAGATTGCGCGCAGTCTCGAGCATCTTCTTCTCGCCGAACGACAGCGACTTGTCGACCTGGAGCCGATAGAGGTCACGCATGACCTCGGCCACATCGAAAACCGAGCCGGTCTTAATCTTGTCCATGAAACCGCGGTATCGGCGGTTCCATGTCTGGTTGTCGAAGACGACGGGCTGCTCCGCGAGCAGGGAGAAAATCTCTTTGATGTCGGTTTCCGAGATCGGAGGCCTAAGGCCCACCTTCTTCGCCTGGGCGACCGCCACCCGGATTCGGTCGTTGTTCTTCGCATCCAGGGGCCTCAGCACGTAGAACTCCATGGTCGCTGTGCCGATTTTCCGCTCCTCGATCGAGACGACCTCGGTAACGCCCTGTTTGGGATAGATGGCCTTATCGCCAACCTTGAATTCGTATGTTCCCGGTTGCATCGGGACTCCTTATGTTTCCAAAAACGTGCCCTTACGCGTCATTTCCACGCGTTGGGTTGAACGGGCGCTGCGCAGTGATTATTTCCCGCCTCAGCGTCGCACTTCGCGCGTCCCCGCTCTTTCGATGCAGCCGAGTCGGAGCCCAGCTGGGGTGAAATGTAGGCCTAGGGCGCGTCTCGGTCAACGCGATCTCAGGCTTCGTCGGGGCGCGAACGATCTCGAAGTCGGCGCTTGGATCGCATTCGAAACCTCGCTTTCCCAATTTTCTTCAGCTTTTCAGCGTGGGCTGATAAACAGACGTTTCTCAACGATTACAAGGTGTTGAAAGCCGACGTTGTAAAATATTTCGCTCAAATAGAGCAAAGTTATGTATAATTCATGTGCGCTTCCGCTTGACACGTGAAGTGACGTGACAATACGGTACGTGCACCTGCAATATTGACCCACCTTGGAGGAGGTCGAAATGGCGACTGCAAAAAAACGACGAACAAAGAAGGCCGCGAAGAGGCGGCCAGCAAAGAAGCGTGCGGCAAAGAAGCGCACGAC
>CBESWY010000230.1:0-4685 GCA_965533395.1 uncultured Myxococcales bacterium | reverse complement strand
GTTGGCGACGCGACACGTGAACGTGGTGGTCATTGGAGCAGGGCTCTCGGGGCTGATGGCGGGGCGCGAGCTCCAGAAGCGGGGCGTCGATTCCTTCATCGTCCTCGAGGCGCGGGAGCGCGTGGGCGGACGCACCCTCAACATGCCCATCGGCGGTGGGCACATCGTAGAGGTCGGTGGCGAGTGGATCGGCCCCGGTCAAAACGCCATTGCCGCCCTGATCGACGAGCTCGGGATCGGCGCCTTCGATCACTACTACGAGGGCGACACGACCTATGACATCGAGGGCCGAATCTCGCGCGGGCTCCTGCCGGACGTGAGTTTTTCCGAGGCAGTTGATTTCGGCAAGGTCGCCTGGCAGCTCGATCGTCTCGCCAAAAAGATGCCCATCGGCGAACCCTGGCGCATGCAGGATGCTTCGGCGCTCGACCGGACGACCCTCGGAAACTGGCTCCGCGAGCACGCTGCGACGAGCTTCACGCCGTCGGTGTTTCGCTTGATCAGCCGTGCGGTCTGGTCGGGGTACCCGGAGCGCATCTCGCTGCTCTGGGTCCTGCACTATCTGCGTTCGGCCGGAGGCATCTTGCCCGTGATTCTCAACGACGGCGGGGCCCAGGACCAGCGCATCGAAGGAGGCTCTCAGGTCATTTCAGAGCGCATGGCGTCCGACCTCGGCGATCGCGTTCTTCTCGGCCGCCCCGTCCTTCGTGTGGAGGATCGCGATTCCCGGCGCGTGCGGGTGGTGACTGCAGCCGAGACCTTCACCGCCGACCGCGTCATCGTCGCGATGGCGCCCGCGGACACCGCACGGATCGACTTCACACCGGCCCTTCCCAAGCCGCGCCAAGACCTGGTCTCGGGCTGGGCGCGCCTTCCGCGCCTTCCCTTGGTCAAAGCCGCCATGCTCTACGAGCGTCCCTTCTGGCGAGCCGACGGCCTGAACGGCGCGATGCAAAGCGACCGTAGCCCCATCCAGCTCGTGTTCGACAACTCGCCCGAAGACGCATCGATGGGCGTGCTCAGCTGCTTCCTTTCGGTCGTCGAGTGTCCCCACCTCGCCGACCGCAAACTGCGCGAAGAGGGTTTGAAAGAAGAGCTCGCGCGCTACTTCGGGCCGAAGGCGCTCGACGCAACGGGCTACGTCGAAAAGGACTGGGCGGCCGACCCCTGGAGCACCGGCTGCATCACTCCGTTGACACCTGGCGTGCTCACGGCGGGTGGCGAACATCTTCGAAAGCCTAGCGGCCGTATCTTCTGGGCGGGCACCGAAAGCGCCAAGCGCTGGTGTGGGTACATGGACGGCGCCATCTCCGCGGGCGCGCGCGCGGCCAGCGAAGCGCACGCATCGCTGAAGGGCTAGCGCCCTCAGATTGCGCTGAGGATCCAGCGCCGGCTGTCGACCGGGTCGATCACCGCATCGATCTCGAAGTGAGCCGCCATGTTGACGGCTTTTCCGCGCTCGTAGAGCTTATCCACCATTTGCTGGAACATCGCTTCGCGCGCGTCGGGGTCTTCGATCGCCGCCAGCTCTTTGCGAAAGCCGAGCTTCACCGCCCCTTCGAGGCCCATGCCCCCAAACTCGCCGGTCGGCCAGGAGATCGTGAACGCGGGCGCTTTGAAGCTCCCGCCCGCCATCGACTGCGCGCCGAGCCCATAGCCTTTGCGCAACACGATCGTGCAAAAGGGAACCTCGAGCGAGGCGCCCGTCGTGAAGAGCCTAGCGGCGCGTTTCACGAGCCCCGTCTCTTCGGCGTCGGGCCCCACCATGAACCCCGGCGTGTCGCACAAGAATACCAGCGGGATTCCAAACGTGCCGCAGAGCTTCATGAAGTCGCTTGCCTTGTCCGCGGCCTCGCTGTCGATAGCGCCTCCGAGGTGCATCGGGTTGTTGGCGACGATGCCGACGGACTTGCCTTCAACCCGTCCCAACGCGGTGACCATCCCAGCGCCAAAGCCGCCCCTCAGCTCCAGGACCGAATCGACGTCGGCCAAGGTCTCGATGACGCTGCGCACGTCGTAGACGCGAAGGCGATTTTCCGGAATCGCCGAGCGGAGCATACGCTGGTCCGCGCAGGTCCAGTCGGGGAGGGCGCCCTGAAAATACGAGAGGTATTTCTTCGCCGCAGCGACGGCCTCGACGTCGTCGTCCACCAGCACGTCGATCACGCCGTTGCGATACTGAGACGCCGAAGGCCCAACGTCTTCAGGCGCGTAGACACCGAGACCTCCGCCTTCGATCATCGCGGGCCCACCCATGCCGATGTTCGAAGCCTTCGTCGCAATCACGACATCGCAGCAGCCGAGGAGCGCGGCGTTCCCCGCGAAACAGCGGCCGGAGTTCACGCCCACGAGCGGAACCTTCCCGGAAAGCTCGGCGAAGTACTGAAATGCCCGGCAATCGAGGCCTGCCACGATCGCATGGTCCGTGTCGCCTGGGCGGCCGCCACCACCCTCGGAAAAAAGGACGACGGGAAGGGCGCGCGCCTCGGCGAGCTCGAACATGCGGTCCTTCTTGAGGTGATTCATCGTGCCCTGCGTCCCCGCGAGCACCGTGTAGTCGTAGGACATCACCACGCACTGCGTGCGCTTCTCTCCAAAGGCCTCCCCGTTCACACGGCCAACGCCCGCGACCATCCCGTCGGCGGGCGTGCGCCGAATCAACTCGTCGATCGACCGCCGTCGCCTCTGGGCTGCAATGACCAAGGCGCCGTATTCGACCAGGGTTCCCTCGTCGACGAGGTCCGCGACGTTCTCGCGCGCAGTGCGCTGGCCCGAGCTGCGGCGCTTTGCCACGGCGTCCGGGCGGTTCTCGTCGAGCCCAAATGCGTGCCGCTCGTGTACCTCGACGAGGTCCGGCCGAACCTCGTCGCGCGACCGGATCTCTTCTCCGGCCGCCCCAGCCTCGATGTGCTCGGCCTGTTCCAAGATCACCAGCGGGTCTCCGGCCGCCACCATCGCGTCTGCCGCGACGAGCACCTTGCGGACCACGCCGCTCTGCTCTGCGGCCACGACGTGCTCCATCTTCATCGCTTCGAGGATCACGAGCGCCTGCCCTGCGGCTACCGTCTCGCCGACTTCCGCGCGAACGGTAATGACCACCGCCTGAATCGGAGCGCAAACTTCCAACGTACCGGTCATCCCCCGGTGTTAGCAGCTTCTTTGAGAAATCAGCCAATTGAAAAAGGGGACTGTTCCGATTTCAAAATGGTTAATGGCTTGGGGGGATTCGACTAGGATGGCTGGATGGAGCGTACGGAGAAGAACGTTCGGCTGGGGATGACCCTGCCGGTGGCGGGGGCGGACAAGGCGGTCGAGCTGGCGCGCGCTGCCGTCGACCGAGGCTACGAAGAGGTCTGGATGGCGGAGGTCAACGGCGGCGACTCCTACGCGCTCGCGGGCGCCGTTGCGCAGGGCTTGCCCGGAACGCGTATCGGGACGGCGGTGGTTCCCGCGCAGACACGAACGCCGATGGTGCACGCCATGGCGGCCATGACGCTCAGCCAGATGACCAATGGCAATTTCATCCTCGGCCTCGGCCTTTCCTCCCCGAACATCGTTCGAGACTGGGCCGGTCAGCCGTTCGACAAGCCGCTCACGCGCATGCGCGAGCACATCGAAGCGCTGCGCCAGATGATGAGCGGGCAAAAGACCAACTACGAGGGCAAGACCCTCTCGGTGAAAGGGTTTCGGCTTGGCGGCGCCACCGTCGGCGAGGTTCCGATCTATCTAGGTGCGCTCAACAAAAGGATGTTGCGCCTGGCCGGCGCGCTTTGCGACGGTGTTTGTCTGAACATGGTTCCCGAGTCGGCCTTGCCGCAGGTGCTTGGCGAGGTGCGGGCCGGCGCCGAGGACGCTGGACGCGACCCGAATGCGATCGAAGTCATCGCCCGGCTTCACGTGGTGATGGCCGATGATCCCAACATGGGACGCAGCTTGATCCGCACCGTGTTCGGCGCGTACGCGGCCACGCCAGGCTACAACAAGTGCTTCGAGTGGATCGGCTACGAAGACGAAGCGCGGCAGATTCGCGAGGCGTTCGCCAAGGGCGACCGCGCGGGCGTTGCCCAAGGCGTGACCGACCGGCTCTGTGACGCGATGGCCGTGGTGGGCAATCGCGAAACCATCCGGGCGCGAATCCGCGCCTACGCCGAGGCCGGCATCGATGTCTGTGTGGTCAACCCCATCGCGGACGCCTCGGCAGTGCCGAAGCTGCTGGAGGACATTTCCGGCTGCCTCGACGGCCTCGAGCTGCGCAACAGCGGCGTCATGCGCGCGACCGGCGGCGGCTCTTGAGCCGATACCCGGTCCGTGCTTTGCTTCAGCATGCTTCGTGTTTTTCTCTCGTCGTCCGTCCTTCTCATTGCCCTTCTGCTCAGCGGTGATTCGATCCGCAGCGAGGCCAGAGCCGAAACTACTGCTGCCAAGAGCACCGAATCGAGCCCCGACGCGACCGCGGAGCCGACCCACCAGCTTCGCATCGCCACTTTGGCGCCCAGGCAGTCCGACCTCGGCAGAGCCTTTCAGCAGCTTCGCAAGGAGCTCAAAGAGGTCTCCAACGGGCAGGTGAACCTCAAGATGTACGACGGCGGGGTCGCCGGCGACGAGATGACGGTGGTCCGCAAGATGCGTGTCGGTCAGCTCGACGGCGCGCTTCTGACGTCGACCGGCCTCGGCGCGCTCGTGCC
>CBESWY010000229.1:0-4698 GCA_965533395.1 uncultured Myxococcales bacterium | reverse complement strand
CGGAGGCAGTGCAAGGTTACGTCTGCCTCTAACGCCTTGCAAAGCAGCGAATTGCCCATGGGGCTAGGCGTCAGCGAAGCCCCGTGACTCGTTTTCGTTCGCGTTCTAAGCAGCCCGAGTCGCGCCGCCGGCCTTGCCCGCTTCGTCGACGAAGAGGCGGCGTTCGGCGTTGACCAGCCCGAGCAGCTGTTTCTGGTCGATCAGGCCAGCGTCGAGCAGGGCGCGCATGTAGCCGTCGGCGTAGCCGCGGGCCTGTGCGAGGGTGGCGTAGTTCGCTCCGCTGAAGCGGGTCTCGATTGTTTTTCGCACGAGTCCGCGCAGAGTCACCTTGAGCTCGTCTAGGTTCATAGCCGTTCCTTCCTGAGTCCGCAGTGTCGGTTTCGCGGGGCCAGGGTCAAGAAAACGGCGGGCTAGAAGCAGGTGAGCTCGCGGAAGTCGTGGATTCGCTTCTCGAGATGTTCGCGGCCCAGGTCTTGGAGCGCGCCGGTGCCGACGTCCTGCACGCAGAACGACGCAGTCGCGGAGCCGCAGATCACGGCTTGCCGGAGGTCGGTGTGGTCGTTCTCCGCGAGGTAGCCGAGGAAGCCGCCGGCAAACGAGTCCCCGGCACCGGTGGGGTCAGAAACAGACTTGAGCGGGTAGGCCGGCGCGCAGAAGATGTCTTCTTCGAGGAACAGAAGCGCGCCGTACTCGCCCCGCTTTACGATGACCGTTTCCGGCCCGAAGGTACGCAAGGCCTCTGCGACGGCGAGGGGGTGGTGGAAGCCCGTGAGCTGTCGCGCCTCCTCTTCGTTTATGACGAGGATGTCTACGCGTTTGAGCACTTCTTTGAGCGGATCGAGCGCGGTGTCGATCCACAGGTTCATCGTGTCGGCAATGACGAGCTTGGGACTGTCGATTTGGTCGAGCACGTGCAGCTGCAGCTGCGGCGCGATGTTGCCGAGCATTACGAACTCGGAGTCCCGGAACGCGGTGGGGATCTTTGGGTTGAAATCCGCAAAGACGTTGAGGTCGGTCTTGATCGTTTCGCGCGACGTCAGGTCGTCGGAGTAACGGCCCTCCCAGTGGAACGTCTCTCCGTTCGCGACCTCGAGCCCGGTGGTATCGATGCCGTGGCCCCGGAGCATGTCGACCGCCTCCCGGGGGAAGTCTTTGCCGACTACACCGACCAGCCGAACCGGAGCGAGCTGGCTTGCCGCGAGGGAGGCGTAGGTGGCAGATCCTCCGATGACCCGCTCGTGCGAGCCGAGGTGATTGTGAATGGTGTCAAAAGCGACGGAACCGACGACTAGAAGCGATGACATATTGGCTTTCAGGGTACGTATTTGCCGATGAGGGGCCACAGCTTTTCGCGGGCGGCCGATGAGATCGAATTGGGATTGCTGAGGATCGCCCCGGCAAGCGCCGAGGTGGCAGGGCATTTCGCTGGATCGGGCACCGTCGGGGCAAGCTGCAGGATGATTTCCTTGGCTTTGGCGACGTTCTTGTGCATCACCGCCAGGACGGCGTCGACAGAAACCGCATCGTGCACCTCGTGCCAGCAGTCGTAGTCCGTCACCATCGCGAGCGTTGCGTAGGGTAGCTCGGCCTCTCGTGCGAGGCGCGCTTCGGGGAGGTTCGTCATGCCGATGACCGAGACGCCCCACGACCGGTACAGCTCGGATTCGGCGCGGGTCGAAAACTGCGGGCCCTCCATGCTCAAATAGACGCCACCCCGGTGCACAGTTGCACCGGCTCTTCGTGCCGCGTCGCCGAGAGCCCCAGCGAGCTGCGCGTCGATCGGGTCCGCGAAACTGACGTGCGCTACGACCCCGTCATCCTCGAAAAACGTATCGATGCGATTCCGGGTTCTGTCGATGAACTGGTCGACGACGACCATGTCTCCCGGGTGGATGTGCTCTTTCATCGATCCCACCGCCGAGATGCTGAGGATCTGTTCGGCGCCGGCCATCTTGAGTGCGAGGACGTTCGCCCGGTAGTTGACCTTGTGCGGGGGGAGATGATGCCCGCGGCCGTGCCTGGGAACAAAGAGCAACCGCGTGGTTCCGATGGTGCCGGCGACGATCGAATCGGAGGGTGCGCCAAACGGCGTCGTCACGTCCAACTCTTCGACGTTTGCGAGCTGCTCGAGCTCGTAGAGCCCGCTTCCTCCGATGACACCAAGCGTGCGCTGGGTCTCGCTCATCGGTCGTAGGCCTGTCGCATGACGACCACCGTGCGTACCTCGCCGGCACGGAACACCTCGAGCTGAACCGTCGAACCCACCGGCCCCCGAAGCCGATCCACGATTTCCTCATAGTCGAACTCTCGAACCGGAGCACCGTTGATTGCGATGATCACGTCGTTTGTTCGGATGCCTGCGAGCTCGGCCGCTCCCCCAGCCGGCGCCTCGACGACGCGGAGGCCTCCACTCTCTGAATAGCCGAGCTTGGCGTGAATTCCGCCAGCCGGCTGTCCACGCCCGGCGCCCCCGCAGGAGGCGAGAAAAGCAATGCCCAATGCCAGCGCGGCGGCTTTTCGAGATTGCGGCCTCATCCTCGGGCAGGGGCATAGCCGGGTTCCTGCGGAGCGCAAACCTTCACCGAGGCAAGATTGACACCAGGGCCCGCCGGGGTACCATTCGCTCAAACCCTCGAAACTGTAGCGGAAACTGCTCTTGGGCCGGAACGATGTATAAGCTCGTCATCTCTGACGACAAAGGTCACACGACCGTCGTACCGCTATTGCGCGACGAGATCACGATCGGTCGGCAGGACGGCAACAGCATTCGGCTGACCGAACGAAACGTCTCTCGCAGTCATGCACGCCTGTTGAAACGTAATGAAGCGTACATTGTCGAGGACCTCGGCTCGTACAACGGCGTTACGATCAACGGTGAGCGAATCGACGAAAAGGCCCAGTTGGCCGTCGGCGATCAGCTCGGGATCGGCGACTACGGTCTGGCCTTTCAGTCCGACGCGCCGCCGACGCAGAAAACGATGCCTTCGCCTGCGCCGAAGCCCAACAGCGCCCCACCTCCCAGATTGGTCGTGCTCAGCGACCCGGTGGCCGGGGCGGAGTTCAGCTTGAGCAAACCGGTTCTGCGAATCGGCCGCGACGAGCGCCTCGATATCTGGATCAATCACAAGTCCATCTCGCACGAGCACGCCGAAGTTCAGTTGAAGGACCGCACCGTGACGGTGTTCGATCTCGACAGCGCGAACGGTATGCGGGTCAATGGCGTCCCTGTCTCGCGCGCCATGCTGGAAGCAGGAGACATCCTCGAGCTCGGGAAGGTTCGATTCCGTTTCGTGCCGCCCGAAGGTTCGAGAAGCTTGGATCCGGTTCCCCTCGAAGCCGTGTCTGACGGCCCGCCCGCATCCTCGCGCAAGGCGGGGATTGCCGTATCGGTGATCGGCTTGCTCTTGGTTGCCGGGGCCGGTGCGGTGTTTGCCACGATGCGTAAGGACCCGGAGCGCATCGCTCCTGCCGAGCGACCGCCGGTCGTTGTCGCGGCGTTGTCTCCCGAAGTCGAGGCCATGCCTGAACAGACCGGCAGCTCGACGGGCGATTCGGACGACCAAGCGATCGAGGAGCCACAGGAGTGGGAAGGGAGGCTTGCGCGGGCTCGGGAGGCGCTGGCGAGCGGCGAGATCGACGAGGCCTATGCCATTGCGGACGACCTGCCCACGGACAGCGTCCTACGAGGAACACTGGAGTTCGGCGAGATCCGGTACCGTTACGCGCAGTCGCACATTGGCGAGGGGGAGCGCGCGCTCGAGGCAGGGGACTTCGAGCAGGTTCGCCGCAGCGCCAAGCTCGTGCTGGAGCTCGACGAGATCACGTCGAAGCAGCGCTCGGACGCCAAGCGCCTGATGCGAAGGGTGCGGGCTGCCAAACCGGATCCCGATCCGAATCTGGCCCTCGAGGAGGCCTATGCTTGCGTGGCTCGAGGAGACAACCCCTGCGTGATCGAGGCTCTCGGCGGAGGCAAGGCGCGCAGCCCCGCGGCCCTAGCGCTTCTGATAGAGACCTACCGGGCCATGGATGACCTCGGGGCGGCCCGACGGCACATGAAGACCTTCGTCAAACGGTACCCGGGCAACCCAAGGACCCCCAAGTACCGCCAGATGTTGGCCTCGGAGTGACCCAGGGTCGCAGAATCGTTGATTAATGGGCTCCGCCCGTGACAAACTGAGGCAAGGTGTTTGGGGGAACACAAGGGAGGCGGGTTTCGGCCGCATGGTCGGCTTGGGCGATGGCGCTGGTCTTGGGGGCATCGGTCCTTCCGAGCGGCGCTCAGGCGCAGGTGGCGACCCTCACCGACGGCGGCATGGACCTGCACCTGTTTCGCCCGGCCGTCGACTCGCGCGGGTACTTCACCGTCAACGGTACCGAAGTCATGCCCCACAAGGATTTCAGCTTCGGGCTCGTCCTCGACGCGGGCTTCGGCACCCTTCGATACAACGGCTTCGTAAACGATCCCAATGCTGCGGCCGACTCCGCAGCGCGCGAGAGCCGAATCTCGAAGCAAGCGTTCACCGGGACCCTGATGTTCAACATCGGTCTCATCGACCGATTGGTTCTTGGCATTCAGCTGCCGATTACCTTCTTCCGCGGCAACGCGGTGCAAACCCCGGGTCGCGGCGGTACCTGCGACGGCGGCACGTCGGCGGGTTGTCTCTACAACTACCAGGCCGGCGGATTGCGGTCACAGGG
>CBESWY010000228.1:0-4713 GCA_965533395.1 uncultured Myxococcales bacterium | reverse complement strand
TAGGGACACCCCCTAGTCGCTGTTCTTGCTCAGGACCAAAAGCGCGGATTCTGCGAGCAGGTTTGCGTCCTCGTCGTCGTCGATGATGCGTCCCTCGGTGTCGTCGTAGTAGCGGGCTTTTTCGACGGTGACGCCCATCTTCTCGCAGAGGTCGAGCATGTCTTGGATCGAGGGGAAGCGGCGGTTTGGCGTGTTGTACCACTCGTAGGAGAACGAACCTGGCGCTTTGGGCGCTCGGCCCTCGAGGCCAAACATCTCGCGCAGGGTTCGATGCGCAAAATTGGTGAAGCCTACGATTGCGCGCCGGCCCACGCGAAGCGCGTCGTCGAGCAAGCGCTCCACGTTGGGGACCGCTTGGAGCGTGGACGAGAGCACGACGTAGTCGAAGCGATTGTCGTCGAACTCTGGCAGGCCGACGTTCAAGTCGTAGTCGATGGCTTCGACGCCCTGCTGCATGGTTGCCGCGATGAGCTCGGTGCTCACCTCGACGCCACAGAGGAGCGGCGCTCCGCGTTCCTTGAGCCGTCCGAGCAGGTCGCCCTCCCCGCAGCCGAGGTCCAGCACCGAGCTGTTTGCGGGAATTAGCCCGAGAATCCGATCGTCTTCGGAGCTGATTCGCGGCGGACGCGGCCGTGGCGCACCTAGCTTGGCTGCGACAAGTGGGCTGAACGCCGCGATGTCGTCGGCAAGAAGAAAGCTATCGTGCCCGCCGTCGGTTTCGATTTCGCAGTAGGACACGGGCTGACCCAGCGTGGTCATGATGGCGACGAGCTCGCGTGACTGGGAGGGCGGGAACAGCCAGTCGCTCGAAAACGAAATGACCAGCCAGTCGCACTGTGCCGCTCGAAAGGCCCCGAGACGCCCTTCGCGGCTGTCACCGAGATCGAAGTTGTCCATTGCCATTGTCACGGCAACGTAGGAGTTGGCGTCGAAGCGCCCGACGAACTGCTTGCCCTGGTAAGCCAGATACGAACCTACGGAAAACCGCTTTTCGAAATCGGTGACGATGTCGCGCGGCGCATGCCGGTCGAGGTCGAACTTTCGGGTCATTGCTTCCGAAGACAGATAGGTGATGTGCCCGAGCATCCGGGCGAGCGCGAGGCCGGTTCGCGGGAAATCGCCGGTGCCGTAGTATTGGCCGCCGTGAAAGTGAGGGTCTGATTGAATGGCGTTCCGGCCGACGACATCGAAGGCGATCGCCTGCGCGGTGACCCTCGCCGACGCGGCGATGGGGATTGCCGTTTGAACGCATTCCGGATAGCGCGTCGCCCAGCAAAGCGTCTGGTGACCTCCGAGCGAGCCGCCGATGACGGCGCGCAGGCGCTTGATGCCGAGCAAGTCGATGAGCCGTTTCTGCACATCGACCATGTCTTCGACGGTGACGAGCGGGAAGTCGCTGCCATATGGAATCCCGGTAACGGGATTGATCGTGCCAGGCCCGGTCGTCCCACGGCAGCCGCCGAGCACGTTGGAGCAGACGACGAAGAGGCGGTCGGTATCGACTGCCTTGCCCGGACCAACGTGCCCCTCCCACCAACCCGGGTCATCCTCCTCGTCGTGCCGCGCGAGGTGCGAATCTCCGGTGATGGCGTGGCAGATCAGCACCGCATTGCTGCCCTCCGCGTCCAGGGTCCCGTACGTTTCATAGGCGACTTCGACGCTTGGAAGCATGCCGCCGTGATGGAGCTTCATCGGCGTCGGGAAGACAGCAGTCTGCACATGGCGAAGCGGCTTTCCGCTCCGCATCGAATCGGTGCTTTCGAACTCCGCGACCACGAGAGTCGGTTACCCTACCCCACGGCAGCCGCAAGTGCTTGGTCGATGTCGGCGATGATGTCTTTGACATCCTCGATGCCGACCGAGACGCGCACGTATTCCGGCACGACGCCGGTCTGCTGCTGCTCCGCCGGGCTGAGCTGCTGGTGCGTGGTGGACGCCGGGTGAATCACCAGCGTTTTGGCGTCGCCAATGTTGGCGAGGTGGGAGCAGAGCTTCACCGAGTTGATGAACTTCTTGCCCGCTTCCATGCCGCCCTTGATGCCGAAACCGAGGATCGCGCCCTTGCCGTCCGGCAGGTAGTGGTTGGCGAGCTCGTTGTCGGGATGGGATGGAAGGCCCGGGTAGTTCACCCACTCGACCGCATCGTGCTTTTCGAGGTGCTCGGCGACCGCCTGCGCGTTTTCGCAATGCCGCGGCATCCTCAGGTGAAGCGTTTCGAGCCCTTGAAGGAAGAGGAAGGCGGCGAACGGGCTCATCGCCGCGCCGGTGTCCCGGAGCCAGTGCGTTCGCATTTGAATGAGATACGAGATGTTCCCCATGGGCGCGAGAGCATCGGCAAGCACCGCGCCATGATAGTTCGGCGACGGACCGCAGAGCTCCGGCCACTTGTCGCGGTTGTCGGTCCACTGGAACTTCCCCGAGTCGACGATCGCCCCTCCGATGTGGGTGCCGTGGCCGCCGATGAACTTCGTCGTCGAATAGACGTTGATGTCGATGCCGTGCTCGAAAGGACGGAACAAGTACGGGGTCATCACGGTGTTGTCACAGATGAGCGGAATGGCGCCGTGAGGAGCGCTGTGTGCCGCCTTGGCAATGGCCTTGAAGTCCGGCACGTCGTTTTTGGGGTTGCCGATCGACTCGATGTAGACGAGGCGCGTGTTCTCATCGATGAGGTCGTGAATCTGCTCGGGGTGCGCCGGGTCGAAAAACCGGACCTCGACGCCAAGATTCTTGAACGTGTTGTTGAAGAGCGTCCAGGTACCGCCGTAGAGGCTCGTGGCGGACACGAAGTTTTGCCCCGAGTGGCAGAGGGTGAGGATCGCCGCGTTGATCGCAGACTGGCCCGATGCGAAGCCGAGGCCCGTCACCCCGCCGTCGAGCGCGGCGAGGCGCTTCTCGAGCACGTCGACCGTCGGGTTCATGATACGGGAATAGATGTTCCCGAACTCTGCGAGACCAAAGAGCGCGGCCGCATGATCGGTGTCGTTGAAGACGTACGACGTCGTCGCGTAGATCGGCACGGCGCGCGAGTTGGTCGTGGGGTCGGGTTCCTGGCCGGCGTGAAGCGCACGTGTGCCTAGGCCGTAGTTCTCTTCAGTCATGTCGCTTTGCCTCGCTGCTGGTGCTCGAGTGGAAGTGCTGGGGTCGGCGAGGATACCGCGACTTGGGCGCGGAGTCAGCGCCGATTGGCGCCCGGTCGCTGGCGCAATGCCCACCGGTCCCTTTGAACCAAGAAAACACAGTCATCTCAACGGCAGGGCATGGCGCGGCTCACCGGCATCGCGGGCGCCCTCAGGCTCCCGGGCGGCTGGTCTGGCTTTGTCCTCGGACATGTGCGGGCATTCGAACCGCGAACTGTGGGCATGCTCACCGCCTAGATCGTTTTCGGTGCCGGCGCGTCATTGAATGCATGAGTAGTCGAAAAGTCGTGGGCAGTGGACCCCCGAATTTGCCAGAATCTTCTAGAAGGTGGGAGACGGGGATGCCGAACGGACCGAGTAAGGATTCACTCGCGGATCAGCTCTTGGAGTTGCACAACATCCAGGCGGCGCGCGTCGTGGCTGAAGATGAAGCCCGCTTCAGGGCAGCCGAAGAGGCGCGAACGTGTGCGGAGGCGGAAGCCCAGCAAAGACGCGAAGACGACGAGGCACGCCTGCGGGCCGAAGAGGAAGCCCGCTTGGCCGAAGAGCGCGCTCGCCGTGAAGAGGAAGAGCTCCGCGCGCGTGAAGCCAAGCAGGCCGAGCTCCGGGTTCAACTTCAAGAAGAAGCCAAGGCGCGCGCTGCCGAGCAGCAGCGCATGCTCGCGCATGAAAAAGAGATGGCGGCGATCACCGCCGTCGAAAGAAACAAGATTCGGACGCGTCGTATGATTTCCGGCGGCGCAGTGGTCATCGTGCTCGCTTCGCTTGCGGGCTACGCTTTCGTCCTGAAGCCTGCGCTCGAACGGCAAGCGATGGCCGAAGAGATGGCCAAGCAAGATCACCGCCGGGCCGCGATGGACAAAGAGCAGGCCGAGGCAGCGCTCATGACCGAAATAGAGCGCGCAGAGGCTGCCGAGCGTGACAAGGAAGCGCTGAAGGCACGGCTCGAGAAGAAGGAACAGGCCCGACAAAAGGCCGCGGCTTCGACGAAGAGCAGGCCGAAGGCACGCCCTGTAAAGAAGGCTGGTTGCGCCCCGGACGACCCGCTTTGCGGCATTCCGCTCGACTGAACGGTCTAGTCTTCGCCCTCATCGGCGGGTAGCGGAGGGATGCTTCGGCGGGCGGCGCGAATACCGCCTCGGGTGTAACGGCCCATGAGCGAGGGCCACTCCACGATGACGCTGCCGCCGGTTTCCTCGTGACGCAATTGGAAAGCCGCTATGAAATCGAGGCAGGCGTGGTCGACGTAGTCGAGCTCGTCGAAGCAAAGGTGCAGCTCGGAGCCGGGTGGAATCTCTTCGAAGGCGGCGGCGAGCGGAGGAAGCGCGACGAACGTTGCGGCGCCGTGGAGGTGGAGCTCGACTTTGTCGTCCAGGTCGACGCGGTGGATATCGAGGTGCGCCAAGGAGTAGATCAGACTTGCTGTCGAGAGGACTAACCCGATGATGATGCCGCTGAGCAGATCGATCGCTACAATACCGATGATGGTCGCGAGATAGATGGCCAAGACAGTCCTGCCGTAGTCTAGGATCTGTCGCGGCGCGGAGACCTGAACCAAGCGGAAGCCGACGTA
>CBESWY010000227.1:0-4752 GCA_965533395.1 uncultured Myxococcales bacterium | reverse complement strand
GCTGCCGTTCGGGGTATTTGACGAGCCCTTTGACCCGCGGCGCGACGATGTGCGCTGCGCCGAGAATGAGCGCGACTAGGAGGATTTCCCACTGCTCCAACCACGAACTCAACGACACCCGACGCTCCCCTCAACCTACATCTGTCCCAACGCGAGATTCGCGGACACTAGCCCAAAATTGGCATTCCCGGACTCTGATCGGCTCAATTTGCTGCGTTACGAATCTTCTCTTGCATTCTACCTACCATTTGGTAGGCATTTGACGACCAGTTGGTAGATAAAATGGACGTACGCCATCAGATCCTGACCCATGCGACGCGGCTGTTCGCGGAGCAGGGGTACGACGGGACTTCGGTTCAGGAAATTGCCGATGCGGTGGGGATTCGAAAGCCGAGCCTCCTCTACCACTTCAGGTCGAAAGATGCGCTTCGCGAAAACGTACTCGCCGAGATGCTCGCGCACTGGAACTCGGTGTTGCCGGGCCTTCTATTGAAGGCGTCTACCGAAGAGCGGTTCGACGCGACGATGCAGGCGCTCACCGAGTTCTTCATCGAGGATCCGGATCGCGCGCGTCTCTTCCTGCGCGAAACCCTCGACCGGCCCGAGCAGATGCAAGCGATGCTCGCTCGGTTCGTGCGACCTTGGGTCGAGCTGCTAGGCGGGCAGCTCGAGCGCGCGAAGCGACAAGGCTTGGTCCGGGCCGGCGTCGACCCGCAAGCGTACGCGATCGAGGTGATCACGATGGCCGTGGCGGGAACCGCGGTCATCGACACGCTGCAAACGATTCTGCCGGATGATCCGGCCCTAGGGAGCACGCGAAAGCGTCACGCGCGCGAGCTGATCCGCGTCGCGCGGTCGAGCCTCTACACCGAGAACGAAGGCGAGAACTGAGCATGGCCAATTTCTTCAAAGACAACGACGATCTTCAATACTACTTCGACAAGGGTGTGGACTGGGACTCGCTCGCGCGAATCACTGAGCATGACTTCGCCGATGCGGACGGAGAGGGATTTCGGAACACCGAAGATGCGGTCGAGTTTTACCGCGACATCATCGAGATGTTCGGGCAATTCACCGCCGAAGAGATCAAGCCCTACGAAAGAGAGATCGACGAGAAAGGCGTCGATTTCGTCGACGGAGAGGTGGTCTTCCCCGAGCGGCTCGCCGGAATCTTCGAGAGAATCAACGAGCTCGACCTTCATGGTCTGCCGATCCCGCGTGAGCTTGGCGGGATGAACGCGCCGATGATGCTGTACTTCATGAACAGCGAGTTGATGGCGCGAGCCGACGTCTCGGCGATGGCGCACCATGGGTTTCACGCGGGCATGGCCATGGCGGCGATCGTTTTCTCTGCGCTCGAAGGAAGCTCGAAGGTCGATCCGGTGAGCGGACAAATCAACGAAACCCGCTGGCGAAAGATGGTCGAAGAAATCGTGGCAGGCGAAGCCTGGGGCTGCATGGACATCACTGAGCCCGACGCTGGGTCCGACATGGGAGCACTTCGGGCAACGGGTGAGCAGGACGCCGACGGAAACTGGTATGTCACCGGCGAGAAGATCTTCATCACCTCGGGACACGGAAAGTATCACTTCGTGATCGCGCGCACCGAAGAGGTCGACCCAGACGATCCGATGAGCGGACTCGATGGGCTTTCGATGTTTCTGGTGAAAGCCTACGAAGACGATGCGGATGGCAATCGCGCTCGAATCGTGCAGCTGAGCCGTGTTGAAGAGAAGCTCGGGCATCACGGTTCTGCAACCTGCGGGCTGGTCTTTGACAAGGCGCCAGCCGAGCTGGTCGGGAAACGGGGTGAAGGATTCAAGTACATGCTCACCCTGATGAACAATGCGCGGCTTGGCGTGGGCTTCGAATGTCTAGGGCTGAGCGAATCCGCATACCGAGCTGCGGTCGACTATGCCGCAGGGCGTGGATCGATGGGGAAGACGATCGACCAACACGAAATGATCGCCGAGTACCTCGAAACCATGAAGACCGAGATTCAAGGCATCCGCGCCGTGGCGGTGACCGCCTGTTTCCACGAGGAAATGGCGCAGAAACTGGCACTGGCCGTTCGCTACGGGGACCTCGATGAAAACGAGAAGAAGCGACTGAAGCGCAGCATGAAGTCGCACCAGAAGATTGCGCGCCGCCTCACACCGCTCCTCAAGTACTTGGCTGCGGAAAAAGCCGTAGAGCACGCTCGCACTTCGCTTCAGATTCACGGCGGCAACGGCTACACCACGGACTACCTCCCGGAGAAGCTGCTTCGTGACGCGCTCGTCATGCCGATCTACGAAGGAACGAGCCAAATCCAAGCGCTGATGGCGATGAAGGACACGCTCGGCGCTATCATCAAGAACCCGCAGGCATTCGTGAAGCGCCTGGCGCAAACGCGATGGCGTGCGCTCTCGAGTCGTAATCCGCTCGAACGACGCGTTGCACAGCTTCAGACGGTTTCACTGAGCGCGCAGCAACACCTCGTACTCCGGACGGCAGGCAACAAGGTGAGGGGCCTTCGGCGCAAGCCAATCGGCGAATGGACCGACGAGCTCACCAAGAACTGGAACCCAAAGCGCGACTTCGCCTTTGCGATGCTGCATGCGGAACGATTGATTCAGCTTCTTGGCGACACCGCGATCGCCGAGCTTCTCCTGGCGCAGGCCGACAAACACCCGGAACGAGCCGACGTTCTCGAGCGGCACCTCGAGCGGGCCGAGCCCAGGGCGCGTTACCTGATGGACCAGATCACGTCCACCGGGCATCGACTTCTGGAAAAGCTCTCACCGGTGGCGGCCGAAGCAACGACCCAAGCCGCGGAGTGATCGCACCGATAGCAAATTCTTCCGGTTGAGGCTCTGATACCAATCGTTGGCTTCGTACCAATCGTGGGTACGGCGGATGCCTTCTGCGAGATCGACTTCGGCCGAGAAACCGAAGTCTCGCCTGGCCGCGTCACCCACGCAGGTCCAGGCCTGCTGCGCGCCCATCTTGGCCTTTTGCAGGTTCAAGAGCCTCGGCTTCTTGTCGAATCGGGTCGCTAGCTCTCCGCCGAGAGCGGCGATCGAGATCAGCTGCTCGGGCAAGTCGACTGTTCGCGCTGGACGGCCGACGGCTCGAACCACCTCGGATTGGAACTGCTCCCAGGTGACCTGCTCCTCGCTGGTCAGGAAGTAACCCCTGTTGATGCTGTTCGGGTGCTGGGCGGCTTCGAGGATTCCTCGAACGCAGTCATCGACGTAAATGAGCGACATCAGTCGCTGGCGATTGCCGAAGTACACGTTCCAGCCAAGCATCGCGCTTTTGAACAAGTTGAAGTAGTCGACGTCGCCCGGCCCATAAACCCCCGAGGGGCGCAGAATGGTCCAAGGCAAGTCGGCCGATTCCTCTTCGACCGCTTCCTCCGCTTCGCGCTTGCTCTGCCCGTAATGCTCGATGGGTCGCGGCGGGTTCTGCTCGCGATGAGGCGCCGACGTCGCGGAGGGCCCGTACGAGGTCAAAGACGATACCAGGACGAATCGCTTGGCGCCGGGATGCTCTCGACGAAGGGCTGCGAGCAGGTTCCGGGTGGGCATGACGTTGCCGAGGCGGAAGTCCTCGTAGGAGCTGCCTTTTGTGACGCCGGCCACATGCAAGACGTAGTCCGGCTTCTCCTCGCCGACGATGCGTTCCAAGTCGGAGACGACCGCGTAGTCCGCCTCGACCGAACGCCCTGCGCTCGAGGGAGGGGAACCCGGCCTGCGGATCGCGACAACGTCCGAACCAGAGGCAAGAAGCGCGTCGCGCAGCCGGCTGCCGATGAAACCGCTCGCCCCGGTGATCAGTGTCTTGCCTTCGAGTTTGGGCATCGTCATCGCGACGTGGTGCCCCGGCGGCGACCAATGTGCAAGCCCGGATTGACGACACCCGGGAGCTGAGAAACGCTACCGGCCATGACTGGGCGCTTCCAAACCATTTCCCCCGTAGACGGGAGCATCGTCTTCGAGCGCGCGCTGGACGGGGCCGGAGACATCGAAGGAACACTGGCCTCCGCCTGTAAGGCGTTTGGGCCTTGGCGAGCGCTGCCTCTCGAAGAGCGCTGTGCGATGGTGCGTCGCTTCGTGGAGCTCGCGGTCCACGACGCGGACGCCGTCGCGCAGGAGCTCACGATGCAAATGGGGCGACCGGTCCGCGACGGCGGCGGTGAAATCGGCGGTTGGCTGCTTCGCGGGCGAACGATGATCGACCTTGCAGCAAAAGGGCTCGGCGACATCGAGCTCGCCGGCCGCGATGGCTTCACGCGGTTCATTCGGAGGGAGCCGCTAGGCGTCGTTTTCGTAGTCGCGCCATGGAACTACCCTTGGTTGACCGCGGTCAACGCCTTGGTGCCGGCGCTCGTCGCGGGCAATACGGTCGTGCTCAAGCACTCGGAGCAGACGCCGCTCGTCGCTGAACGGATCGGACGAGCGGCCAAGGAGGCCGGGCTGCCTGCCGGCGTCCTTCAGGTTCTCTATCTCGATCATCGCGGTGTTGCCGACGTAATCGCCGACCCGCGGGTCGCATTTGTGGCGTTCACCGGCTCGGTTGGAGGCGGTCATGCCATCCAGACCGCCGCTTCGAAGCGGTTCATCGGGGCTGCGCTCGAGCTTGGGGGCAAAGACCCCGCGTACGTGTGCAGCGACGCCGACATCGAGCGGTCCGCGGCAAACCTCGTCGACGGTGCGTTCTACAACGCCGGTCAATCCTGCTGCGGTATCGAGCGAATCTACGTGCATC
>CBESWY010000226.1:0-4778 GCA_965533395.1 uncultured Myxococcales bacterium | reverse complement strand
GCGGCGACCATCATGAAAGAGGAGGGCAAGGCGGAGGCGGCGCGGCTCGAGTCGCTGCGAGATGCCCTGAGGGAGCGGCTCCTCTGTGAGCTCGAAGAAGTGCGGTTAAACGGCGCGTCCGCTCCGCGGCATCCCGGAAACCTCAACCTGTCGTTCGGCTACGTGGACGGCCCTCGCCTGCTTTTGGAGCTCAGCAAGGTCGTATCGGTTTCGAGTGGCGCCGCCTGCAGCAGCGCGACCGAAGGCCCTAGCTACGTGCTGGAAGCCATGGGGGTGCCAAAGGCATGGAGCGCAGCCTCCGTTCGCTTCGGGCTCGGGCGAAGCACCACCGAGGACGAGGTCGAATCCGTTGGCGATGCCGTGGTTGAAACCGTCTCCCGGCTGAGAGAGCGCTCCCCTCTCTGGGCTCGAAGGGCCAGCGGAAAGCCGGTAGACTGGTAACGGAACCCGTAGCCTGGCGAAACCCAGCGTCCCGCCTTACATATAGAGAGATGAGCGAAGCGAAAGGCATCACGCTGACACCGAAAGCCGTGCAAATGGCAAAGGCGAAGCTCGCCGAGGCCGGCGAGCCAGTCGAAGGTCTGCGGCTGGGCGTCAAAGGCGGCGGCTGTTCCGGTTACTACTACGTGTACGATTTCGCCAAAAAGGTCCGGCCGAACAAAGATTTGGTGCTCGACTTCGACGGTCTCAAAGTCGTCATCGACAACCGAAGCATCGAGTTTCTGGCGGGCGCAGTGCTCGATTGGGAGCAAAGCCTCATGAGCTATGGGTTCAAATGGAAGAACCCGAACGCAACGGGCGACTGCGGTTGCGGCGAGTCCTTCGAGGTCAGCTAGAAGCCTTGTTCGAGCGGCACCGGAATCGGATTGGGAAGGTCCAGATAGGGCTGAAGGTCCTCGGCAGTGCAGTCGACGGGAAGCGCTTCGGGCGAGTTGAGCTCGACGGAGCGGCAGCAGCGGTCGAACGCGGGTTCGGGGCCCCCCCTTCCAGGATTCGCGCAGGGTTCTGGAACCGGTAGCTCGACCGGCGCGACTTCGTCGGCGATGCGGGCCCGGATCCCATGGAAGCTAAAAGCTACCCCAGCGGCCGTGCATTCATCGTCGGGCTTACCCACATCGGGATCGGCCCGGAGATCGAGATTGTCGGTCAGCAGGCCGAGGATGCTTCCTTGAAACGTCTCGTCGCAGACGCCTAGGGGCTCGAGCGCGGAGACGAGCTTGCCCGCTGGGAATCGGCCGGCGATCAAGCCTTTTTCCAAAGTCTGCCCGTCTTCGCCGATGTCCGCGACCACGAATCCGTTGATCGATATCGAGAAACTGCCGGGGCCGGTCAGAAACACGAACGTGGAGCTCGTATCGAGCGGAAGCACGACGCGGCCGCTGCTGATGTAGGCATCCGTTTGCCAAACCACCGGCCGGTCGAGGTCTCCGGTAATCAAGCTCGAAGGGTCGACGAAGAAGTAGTCGTTCCCATCCCACGCCGGGTCCGGGGCCTCTTCCACGGAGCCTGAACGCAGCAGGCTAGAACCACTCGGTCCACCCCAGTCCAAGTCGGAGACATCGTCGAGAGACGTTCCATCGACGGCGGAGAACGCCGACACATCAACCTTGGCGTCGTTTGGACCACCGTTCCAGTTTCGCAGGCGCATGAGGACCGTGCCCCGACCGCCGCCCTGATTGAGTGCAATGTTGTCCTCGAGACACGCGACCAGGCCTACGACCGTCGGCAGCACGTACTGCCCGAAGGCGTTGTCGATCCCCTTGTCCCCGTCGAGGGGGGGCTGTCCGTTCGCCGCGACGCACTCGGCGGCGTCGAGGACCGAAGCCGTGTTCATCCCGTCCAGATCGAGGCCGAGACGCCGCCAGCGATCCCCCGACTGGTCGAGCGATACGTTGCGAAACGCAAAGACCGCTTCCACATCGTCGGCCTCGGAGCTGGTGCTCGCCGGAGGACGAATCGGAATGCCGGCGAGCCCCTTCTCCACCAGGTCGGCGTCGTAGACGCTGCAGGCCACGGCCGCCGGCAGCAGGGCCGCGAGCAAGAGTTGGGAAGAGTTCTTCATCGGTTCCGTGGCGTCCGTGGCCTCCCAAAAATCTAGCATCGACATAATGGAACAGCGAGAAAAGACCTCCAGAATCTGTGCGCTGCCTCACAAGAATGGGACGAGGCGCGTCTGCAGTGGACCGGGGCCTACGAGGCCGTCGGTTCGCCGGATGTGGGGCGTCGAGACCAGACTGCGGCCAGCGCGCTACCGAGGATGCAATGGGTAATCGCCGAAATGGCGCTCGGAATCGCGGTGAGTGGGTTGGCGAAGTGGGCCTGCGCAAGGACCGCACCCAAGCCGGAGTTCTGCATCCCGACCTCGATCGAGGTCGTCCGCGCGACTGTGCCAAAGCCCCCGCTGAGGCCGCCAAACAGGTAGCCGAGAAAGAAGCCAAATGCATGCGCGGTCACCACGGCGCCGAGCAACTGCAGCCCGGATTCGAGCACCGCATCCTTCTGCGCCCCGAGTATTGCCGACACGATGAGCACGATCATGAGCACTGCGGCTGCCGGCGCAACGGGGAGTAGCTTCGCGGTGATCTTGGGCGCGTAGCGCCGCATGAAAAGCCCAAGCGCAACTGGCAACAGCACCACCTTCGCGGTGCTGAGAAACAAGGCCCAGCCATCGACGTCGACGCGGCTGCCGACGATCCAAGTCGTGAGCAGCGGCGTGCACGCGGCCGCGAGCATCGTCGAGAACGCGGTCATCGAAACGGAAAGCGCAACGTCGGCCTTGGCCAGGTAGGCGATCACATTGGATGCGGTTCCGCCTGGACAGCAGCAGACCAACACCAGGCCGACGGCGAACGCGGTCGGGAGCTGAAACAGGTAGCCCACGCTCCAGCCGAGCAGTGGCATCACCGTGTACTGCAGCAGCACCCCCCAAAGAATGGGTGCAGGGGCGCGAAAAACGCGCGAAAAATCGGCAAGCTCGAGGGTGAGCCCCATGCCGAGCATGATGATCTGCAGCCCCGGGGTGATCAGCCCGTACTCGAGAAACCAGTCGAACGCCGGCGGGTAGATGAGCGCCATGACCGCACCGAGGGTGACCCAAAGGGGGAAGAGCCGAACGAACGCAGCCACGACGTCGCGATGTAGCACAGCATGCCTCGGCACGGGCCGAGCGAGACGCAATCGCCCTTCCATGCTAGAAGCCCGGCTCTCATGTTTCGCCCGCCTACCGACGACGTCCGGATTGAGGGCCTTCGCCCACTGATTCCACCCGCCATCTTGATGGAAGAGATCCATCCCGGGGGAGAGGCAATCGCGCGGATCGCGACCGAGCGACAAGAGATCAGCGACATCGTTCACGGCAAGGATGACCGACTGCTGGTCGTCGCCGGCCCGTGCTCGATTCACGACGCGGACGCCGCGCTAGACTACGCCAAGCGGCTCAAAGCGCTGCGCGACGAGCATGCCAAAGATCTGTACATCGTCATGCGCACCTACTTCGAGAAGCCGCGCACCACCGTCGGGTGGAAGGGCCTGATCAACGATCCCAACCTCGACGGAAGCTTCGACATCAATCACGGGCTGCGCGTGTCGCGCGGCTTGCTGAGCGCGCTGGCGGAGATGGGCCTGCCGAGCGGGACGGAGTTCCTCGATCCGATCTCGCCGCAGTTCGTCGCGGACCTGGTGTCTTGGGGAGCCATTGGCGCGCGAACGACCGAAAGCCAGGTTCATCGCGAGCTGGCGAGCGGGCTGTCGATGCCGGTGGGCTTCAAGAACGGGACGCGCGGGACGGTGCTCATCGCCGTCGAAGCCGTGAAGGCGGCCCGGAACCCGCATCATTTCCTTTCGGTCACCAAGCAAGGCCTGACGGCCATCGTCGCAACCAAGGGCAATCTCGATTGCCACGTCATCCTCCGCGGCGGCGGCGGCAAGCCGAACTACGAGCCGGAGCACGTCGCCTCCACGGTGGAAATGCTGGAGGCGGCAGGGCTCGAAGGCCGCATCATGGTCGACTGCAGTCACGCCAACAGCCAAAAAGACCACGAGAAGCAGGCCGGGGTCGCGCTCGCTATCGGGCAACAGCTCGCCGAGGGCAGCACCAAGGTGTTCGGCGTGATGCTCGAGAGCTTCTTGGTCGGCGGGCGTCAGGACAACAAGGCTGGCACCCAGCTCCAGTACGGGCAGAGCATCACTGACGCTTGCATGAGCTGGGACGTCACCGTACCCGTCCTCGAAGGCTTGGCCGATGCCACTCGGAAGCGCCGTACGGCCGGCACCTGAGGGAGCTTCGGTTTCTAGAACAGCGCTGGCTCGGGCACCGGAACTCGAATGGCGGTCGAGAGCGAATCGAAGCGCGCAGCCTTGATGACCTTCTCGAACGTGTCGCAGGTTTCCGACCTCGACTTGCCGCTCAGCCATTCGCTCGGGCAGCAGCGGTCCACTTGAATGGGCTCGGTAGTCGCGCAGGGCTCGAGCCCTGATCGTGACGATGCCGCAAGGCCCGCAACCTGGCCGACTACTGCGTTGAAGGTCACGCCCACGCTGAACGCGTCGCATTCCTTCCCGGTTTCATCGTCTTCCGGGAAGCCGACGATATCGGCAAACTGTCCGATGAGCGTTTGCATGAGCTCGGCGTCAAACGCGCAGAGGCCGACCTTTGGCGTAATTTGCCCAAGCTTTTCGAGCGTGAGCCGACCCGCGAAAAGGCCTCTAGCGAGCCCGGTACGGTCTTCGTCGATGTCGCCTAGGAGATAGCCGCCGTTGACCGCGATCGTCATGTCGCC
>CBESWY010000225.1:0-4786 GCA_965533395.1 uncultured Myxococcales bacterium | reverse complement strand
TGCATGCCGATGCATTTGTGGGCGCCGCCGCCGAAGGGGACCCACATGAAGTTGTGTTTGCGGTGCTCGGCGACTTCTTCGGAGAATCGCGACGGGTCGAAGGTGTTGGGGTCTTTCCACCAATCGGGAAGACGGTGGATGTAGTTGCTCGGAATGCAGACCATGGTGTCGGGCGGGACGCGGACGTCGCCAATCTCGCATTCGCGGATCGTGCGGCGCAGAAAAAGCGGCACCGGGGGGTGCATTCGGATGGTTTCGTAGAAGACGCAGATGAGCGGGTTCACCGACTGAAAGACGGTTTCGAAGCTGAGCTCGTCGGGCCAGGCCCGGACCTCGGCGGCGAGCTCGTCTTGCAGGGCCGTGTCGTTGCTCAAGTAGTAGGCGGCCATGGTCGAGGCGCTGGTGGTGGTGTCGTGCGCGGCCAACATCAGAAAGACCATGTGGTCGGCGATGTCTTCGTCTTCGTAGTACTCGCCGTCTTCCGTCTTCTCTCTACAGAAATGGGCAAAGACGTCTTGGTCGTCCGAGGCCCGCTTTTTCTGGACGAGATCCATGAAGAAGGCTTTTAGATACCGGCGTCCCTCGAGGCCGCGGTGATATTGAAACCCCGGGATGTCCAGGCGCACGATGCCGAGCGCGCCCTCCATCATGTCGGTAAATGCGCGGCTGATCTTTGGAACGGTGCTCCCCGAATCTTCGACCCAGCAAAAGACGTCGAAGGCAATGTCGAGGAGCAGTCGTTTCATTTCTTCGTAGAAGAGGATGCTGTCTTGGGCGGCCCAGCGCGTGACGGTCGTTTCGACGATCGCCTGAATCTTCGTCGCGTACTCGCGCATGGCCGGCGGCTTGAAGGAGCTCTGCATGATGCCGCGATGCAGGCGATGCTCGTCGTAGTCGCGCATGACGAGACCACCCTGGAAGAAGTCGGCCATGACCGACTGCCAGCCCATTTTGGTCGAGAAGTTCTTTTCGCGATCCATGAGCACGCGCTGCACGTGGTCCGGATGCAGAAGCAGGACGCACTTGTTGCCCGTGATCGAGATGCGACTGACGGGGCCGTACTTCTCGTAGTAGTGACCGAAGAGCGACTGCGGGTCCTGAAACATCGCCAAGGTCTTGCCGACGAAGGGCCATCCGTACTCGCCCTCCAAATGGCGTAGGTCTCGATTGGCCGGCCGTTGGTCGTAAGGAAGCTCGGGAGCGGTGTCCATCTCCCTAGTATACAACCTGTAAACTTAGAGGCGCAACGAGAAACGGCCTTCGGGACCGTCACGGATTGAGGTGGTCGCCTTGCTAGCCGTGCTGGCCGAGCGGCTCACGCGCCTGCAGACGACGACTGGCGGCGATGGGCAGAAGCTCACGGGCCCCAACCCGCGCGGCGCGACGGGTGATCAACTTGCCGTCGAGCTGGGCCGGGCCGAAGCCAAGCGGGGTCGCTAGGCCTGTGCCGATCCGTCGCGCCTTCGGCTCACCTGCGCTGAGCAGCTGAGTCTCCCCTGGGGCGAGAACGACATAGGCGAGGCTGTCACCGACCGAAGCGCCCATCACGACGCCCTGCTGGACCAGCATGACCAGCGCGCTGGTTTCTCCCGCGTCCGGATCGGCCAGCACGGCATGGTCGATGCCCTCGAGGATCATCACCCAGTCTCGAGGATCCTCGGGAAGAACACCGCTGCGGAAACATCGGGCCAGTTCGGCTACCGTGCGCGCCGCAGCGGTCTGCGCGGCGTCTCGCGAATCCACGCCATCGGCCAGCGCGATCAAGGTTCGATGCGCATCCCTCAGGACACAGAGTCGGTCGTGGCTGGTGTCGTGACTTGGTCGTTGCGAAGGATTGATTTCGAGTTTCATACGGGCTCCCGGTTCGTTGCTTGTACTCACAGCAACAAGGCGCCGTTACGCGATATTCTCGCTCGATACAGCAAAGTACATTGCCAAGTTGGCAATTCGAGTCGCACGCGCTGGTAGCGCCGCTCGAGTTTGGCGCTTTTCATGGGTCGTGAGTTATGGTCCCGCTCAATGCCGTCCGGGAAACTCACCCATGTCTGAGCGCCCAACTTTGCGTCGCGTCCTCAAACGCAAACCCGTCGTCGGCTGGGCGCTGTACGACTGGGCCAACTCCGCGTTTGCCACCACGATCATGGCCGGCTTCTTTCCGGTCTTCTACAGCGCGATCAGTCAGGACATCAGCACCGAGGACTCCCAGTTCTGGTTCAATCTGACTCTATTCGGTGCGAGCATTCTAATCGCTGTCTCCGCTCCGATTCTCGGCGCCATTGCCGATCGAGGCGGTTCGCGAAAGAAGTTCCTCGTCTTCTTCGCGAGCGTCGGCATGCTCATGACCGCCGGGCTCGCCTGGGTGCACGCAGGCCAGTGGTGGGTGGGCTTGCTGCTCTACGGTTTCGGGACGGTTGGCTTCTCCGGCGCGAACGTCTTCTACGACTCCATGCTGGTCGACGTCGCCGAAGAAGAAGAGCTCGACCTGGTTTCGGCGCTCGGCTACTCGGCGGGCTACATCGGCGGCGGCATCTTGTTCGCGCTGAACGTGCTCATGGTTAAGAAGCCGGAGCTGTTTGGCCTCGAGAGTCCGGGCACCGCCGTGAAGGTCTCGTTTCTGACCGTATCTTTGTGGTGGGCGCTGTTCACGGTGCCGCTGCTGCGCTTCGTTCGCGAAACCCCCACCGAAGACAAAGCTGCACCCGTTGAAGCGATTCGAGCCGGACTCCGACAGCTGCGCGACACGCTAAAAGAGATACGCAGCTTCAAGGTCCTGGTGCTGTTCCTCGTGGCGTACTGGATTTACATCGACGGCGTGAACACGGTCATCAAGACCGCGGTGTTCTTTGGAGATCGAGTGCTCGGCCTCGAGCAGGGCGCGCTCATCACGGCTCTCTTGGTTACACAGTTCGTCGCGTTCCCCTCTGCGCTCGGATTTGGCTGGCTCGGCCAACGCATTGGGGCGAAGCCAGGGATCTTGATGGGCATCGCGGTCTATCTTGCGGCTCTGGTGTATGCCTGGCGCTTCCTTCAAGACGAAGGCGACTTTTACGTGCTCGCCGTTGCGATCGGGCTCGTGCAAGGCGGCGTGCAAAGCCTCTCACGCTCGCTTTACGCGCGTCTGGTGCCGCCATCGAAAACCGCGGAGTTCTTCGGCTTCTTCAACATGGTCGGGAAGTTCGCGACGATTTTCGGTCCGCTCTTGATCGCGTTCACGCCGATGCTCATTCCGGGCGCGAGCGAGCGCGACGGCATTCTTTCGCTCAGCGTGCTGTTCCTCGTCGGCGGATTTCTGCTGAGCCGCGTCCGCGTGGCAGACGGAATCGAGGCTGCGAAAGCCTTCGATCTGAAGTGACGCGCAATCTTTGCGCGGGCTCCGAGGGGCAAGAAATACGTATGGCACAGTGCGTCAACTGTACCTAAGTTACCTACATGATGGGGAAGGTCTGGTTACCGTGGTTGGTTGTGATCGGGGCCGTTGGCGTCCTCGCGACCCAAAGCATCGGTGCTGCAGACGCGCCGCCCTGCGCGGAGCGTCGACCGCTGAACCACCATCTCATGCAGGCGATCGCGCACTTGGACCCGGGTTCGCGTTCGCCCGAGTACAGAGAGAGCCTCGCCTATCTCAAACTGCACGCTCGTGACGCAGTGACCGAGCTCAGCGGGCACGTGCTCCGAGAGCCCGGCAGCTTTCGCAAATGGCAGGTCACCTATCTGATCGGCGAGTTCGGCGATGAGAGCGCCATTGACTTGCTCCGTATCTTCATGGAGCAGCCGAAGCCCCAGGCGAGGGCCGCGCGCGCGGGGAGTCACGCGACCGACATCCCGTACAGCGAGGAAATGACTTCGCGGTTCCAGGCCGTGGCTTCGACCGCCAGGATTGCATCCCATCGGCCGGAGCTGCGTGACCAGGTGGTCGAGACGCTGGTCGCGACTGCTCAGGGAATGCCTTTCCTCAAAGACAGCGCGATGTTCGAGCTCCAGAAGCTCCTGGGCGACGAGTTTCAATCGCTCCGCAGCTACTTCGGCCCCGAGTACGCACGGCACTTCGAGCCGTTCATGCCGCCGCCGGAATGGCAAGGCCTGCTCGCCCGCCGAATGGAAAAGCATCGACGAGAGGAACAAGCGCTTCGTGAGAAACGGGGATCGCTATGCGAAGCCAAGTGAATTTTCGTTTGAATCGAGCGACCGGGCTCTTGGCCGTGGCTGCCGTTGGCGCCCTTGCGTACATGCTGATGCCGAGCTGCTCGATGCTCGCCGATGCAGACGACACACTTTGCTTTGCAATTGCCGACGCCAAAGACGGCGTGGTCGATTGGCCCGACGAGGAGTACCTGGACCCTGACTACCTCTACCACCGATGCGGCATCTCGGAGAACCACGAATGCGACCACTGTGACTTGAACCCCTGGTTTCTCAGCCAAGATGACCGGGACTACATGGAGGGCTTCGGTCTTGCGCAGGGTCACGGCTGGGAAGACCTTGGGCGAGCGGACGTCATGACCGTCAACACGGTCACCAAGGAGATCGATACGCCGCTCGGCCGGACGTACAATGCGTATGCGAACATCGTCTATGCGAACCCTGAGGGCATCAAGCTCGATCGGTCAAAGGATCTCAACGATTTCGAGTACTACGACAGCTTCCTCAAGTGGGCCCCTGCGTACGTCTGGCAGAAGACGTATCGGATCAATGGCAACTGCAACCGGGACTGTGAGAGCGTCGAATCTGCCTACTGCGTCATTGCGAGGACGGTGAACGGCCCATTTCGAGCCGACTACACCGATCT
>CBESWY010000224.1:0-4786 GCA_965533395.1 uncultured Myxococcales bacterium | reverse complement strand
TTCGATCGCGTCGAGATCGGTTCCGTTGTCACACGCACCCCTGGGCGCTGCACCGCCTGCACCGCCAGCGCCTCCGGCACCACCAGCGCCGCCCGCATCACCGGGGCCACCGATGCTCCCAGTTGGAACCGTGGTGCCGCCGCCACTGACGGTTGGCGGGGGGTCGTCACCACAGCCGAGCAGGCCGAGCGTGAAGATAAGAAGCCATTTCATAGGGATGAGATTGAGCCCCGTCCCGACGATCGTCAACGAAAACGCTACACCGTCTTGCTGATGCCGCGCATCGCGCCGGGATTTCGCGCCCTGCGCTCAGAACCCCATGATTTTCGCGGTTGCGTAGCGCATGACTTCCGTTGCCCCACCGCCAATCCGGAACAGGCGCGCATCTCGCCAGGCTCGGGCGACCCAAAGGTCTTCTAGATAACCCATGCCGCCGTGAAATTGCATGCATTGATCCATGATCTCCGCGGTCACGTCGCCCACGTAGGCCTTCGACATCGATACGATTCGCGTCGTCTCCATGGAGAGCATGCCCTGCTTCACGAACTTCTCGTCGTTGTACGCAGCGCAGGCATTGTAGGTCAGCGCCTTTGCGGCCTCGTACTTCGTGTACAGGTCGACGAACTTCTGCTGCCAGTATTCCCGCTTGATCAAAGGCTTTCCAAATGCGGTGCGCTCGCGGCCATATTGCACCGAACGATCGAGGGCCAGCTTTGAGCCTTCCAGGCCGCTTACGCATCCGACGAGGCGTTCCGACTGGAAGTTTTGCATCAGATAGACGAAGCCCATTCCCTCTTGCCCGAGGAGGTAGCGCTTCGGAACGCGAACATCTTCGAAAAAGAGCTCGGCGGTATCGCTCGACCAGTTCCCCGCTTTCTCGAGCTTCTTCGACACGCTAAAGCCCTTCACGTCCGTCGGGCAAACGATGATTGAAATGCCGGCATGACCCGCGTCGGGGTCGGTCTTGACCATCAAAGTAATGAAGTCCGCTCGGGTGCCATTCGTGATGTACGTTTTCGAGCCATTGATCACGTACTCGTCGCCCACCGCTCGAGCAGTCGTTCGAAGTCCTGCGACGTCGGAGCCCGCACCGGGCTCGCTCACGCCCAGCGCGGCAACCTTGTCGCCACGAATCGCCGGCGCCAAGAACTCGTCTTTCACTTCGCGGGAACCGAGGTCGGCGATGACCGGCGTTGCCATGTCGGCCTGCACCAGCAAGCCCATCGTCACACCCGCAGAGCCGCAGCGCGCGAGCTCCTCGGACTTCACCACGCTCATCCAGAAATCTCCGCCGCTTCCGCCGACGTCCTCTGGGTAGTGCGCGCCTAGAATCCCGAGCTCGCCGGCCCTCTTGAAGACCGAATTGGGGAAGAGCTTCTCCCTCTCCCAGCTGTCGACATTGGGTACGAGCTCGTTCTCGACGAAGGTCCGAACTTGCTGACGGAAAATCTGATGTTCTTCCTGAAAGGGCTGGAATGTAGACGACATGGCTCTCGCTCCGAAAATGAATGAACGTTCATTTAGTAGCCGGAGCCCAGCGTTTTGGCAAGCCCAAGGCGGTGCCCGGGTTTTCTACTGGTTCGGCGGCTCTATCGGCTGACCGCTCGGCGCGAGGACCACGGCGTCCATCCGCTCCGGGAAGGTCTCTGGCTGTAGCTCGGCCCGCAGATCGCTGATCGCCTTGGTGAGCGCCGCCTCGCGATCGTCGCGCCAGATCTTCCGCCGAATCGACGCGCTGGCCTGCTCGAGGGTTTGTATCCTCTCGGGTCGGATGCTCGTCAGCTCGAGAATGCTCCACTTCCCGTCCCCGAGATCGAGCGGCTTGCTCAGGTCCCGCGTCTTCGCGAGCTCGAACGCAGCCTGTGCGAGCGTGGCGTCGATCCCCGCTCCATCGGGCTTGCCCACCAGGGCCGCGTCGGCGGTGAAGTAGAGCAGGTCGCCTCCGCGCAGGTTGGTTTCGGTATCGAGACTACGTTCCTTTGCAATCGCTCGGAATGCTGGTGCTTCGCCCGAATTGAGCTGCCGACGAATGTCCGCGGCTTCTTTTTGGCTCGCCACGAGGATGTGTCGCGCGCGCCGCATCTCCGGTCGACGAAATTCTTTCGAATGCTCCTCGTAGTACTTCGCGACGGCTTCCTCGGGCACGCTCTCGGGCGTCGTGGCCTCTTCGAACTCTCTTCGGACGTAGAGCTGCACCAGTGTTTGATCGAGGAACTGCCGGACGAGCGGGTCGTTCGCATACCCGAGCTTCTCGGCGCCTTGATAGAACAACTCGTTTTTGACCTCATCATCGGTGAGCTCTTTGAGCATTGCCGAATCGCCGAATCGCCGGCGAGCGCGCACCGACCGCGCATTGATCGAGTCCTCGAGCTCACCGACCGTAATCGTTTCGGTCCCGACGGTGGCAACGACTCTGGCGCGTCGCGCGTCGTTGGGGTTCGCGGCTTCGTCCTCGGCGAACGCTCGTGCTGTGAAGAGCACCGCTAGAGCTAGAAAGACCAGGCAAATTCCTCGCATCGGCCGGCAGCGTTTCACGAGCCCCGCAGCCGGTCAAGGCCGGTGCTCGGCGAAAAAATCAATGAGCTCCGCAGCGAGCAGTTGCGGCTCGAACCAGTGAATCATGTGCCCCACGTCGGGGATTTCGACGACGCGATGCTGCTTGATCTTCGAAATGCGCTCCTGTTCGTCCTGCAAGCGAAAGCCGCGCTCCCCGGCCACGACGAGGGTCGGGCTGGAGATGGACTCGAGAAGCTTCTCGAACATCTCGACTTGGAAGGGTCGAGGGGCCCAGGTCTTGTGGAGCGGATCGAACGTCCACTCCAGCCCGCCTTCCACTTGCTTCGTGCTCTTGCTTGCCAGGAACAAACCGAGCTCGTCGCTGAGCTCCGGATTTTGAGCTCGCATGCGCTTCAGCGCGGCTCGCGTGTCGGCCATGGGTTTACTGCGCTTGCTGCGGACCTTGGCCACGCCATCGAGCCAGGCGCGCAATCGGGCGGCTGGGTCGCGCGGCTCCATCTCCGGCGGCCCGATCCCTTCGATCAAAGTGAGCGAGTGCAATCGCTCCGGGCGGGCAGCCGCGTACATCACGCACGCAGAGCCTCCCATCGAATGGCCGACGAGATGAACCGGTGAATCGCCGAGCTGCGGCAACAGACCGTCGAGATCCAGGACGTAGTCGGGGAAGTGGTAGTAACCGCCCGTGCCGATCCAGTCGGTTTGGCCATGACCCCGCCAATCGAATGAAACGACACCATGCCCCGCGTCGACCAACTCCCGCGCGAGCGCGTCGAAGCTCCAAGCGATGTCGAGAAAGCCGTGGCAGAGGATGACATCCACCGGACGCTCGCCCCAACGAAGCACGTGATGCCGGAGGCCGTTGGCAATGAGCGTTTCCTCGGTGACCGCCGTCATCCGCGCGGCTCCTCGAATCGCTTTGGCGAAAGCGCCTCCGACTCCCTGGAGCCCGGCCTGCCAGCCATCGCCTCGGCGATGAGCTCGGCCGTCAGCGGAGCCAACAGGATCCCATTGCGATAGTGTCCGCTTGCCAAGAACAAGCCCTCGATTCGGGTTTCGCCGACCAGAGGGAGCCCATCGGGGGTGCCGGGCCGGAAGCTCGACCAGTGCTCTTGAATCGCCGCATCCCGAAGCCGCGGAGCAATTCGCGTGGCCTTCGCGATGACGTCGGCCATGCCGCCAAAGGTGATCCCGCGTTGAAATCCGACCCGCTCCATGGTCGAACCGCAGAGCACGCGTCCGTCCGGCCGCGTCACGACGTACCCACCGGCGCCGAAGACGACGCGGCGGAAGATCCGAGGCCGGGTTTCAGTTGCGATCATCTGGCCGCGCACCGGAAAGATCGTCTCGGAATCGAAGGGCAGCCCTGGAATCAGAGTCGTCCAGCTCCCCGCCGCGACGACGAGCCGATCCGCTTCGATCGCTTCGTCGGCGAGCTGGACGCCTCGCACGCGTCCACCTTCGACATTCACCGAATGGACGGTCGAGCCGCTACGGAAGGTGACGCCGTCATGCTCGGCGCCCAGCGCGACCGCCGAGAGCAACTTCTTGGGCTCGACCTGTGCATCTTCGGGAATGCAAAGCGCCCCAACCGCGTCCGGGTTCGCGGCGGGCTCTTCCTCACTGAGCTCCTCGGGGCTCCACCGACTGGAGCGAACCCCATGAAGCCGAAGGGTCGATGTCTGCGCGTCGAGCGCTGCAAGCTCTTGCTCGTCGAAGGCAAGCTTGATGACTCCACAACGCCGGAACCCAACGTCAACTCCGAACAGCTCATCGAGCTCGTCCGCGAGCTCGGCGTGAAGCTCACGACTCCGCCGGCCAAGCTGAAGCGCGAAGGCATCCTCGAATGACTCTACCGAGGGACCCAGAATCCCGGCAGCCGCGGACGATGCTTCGGCTCCGGGTATGCTTCGCTCGAGCACCAAGACTCGGGCCCCATCTTTGGCAAGCCGATAGGCGACGCTGCACCCCATCAAACCGCCACCGACTACGATCACATCGGGACGCATCGCGCAAAGCTACTCGGTCCGCGTGGTGCGGCAAGCGCCTAGCCGAAGATGTCGCGATACGTGACCAGGATCATGACGCCGAGAAGAAAGACGATGCCCAAGGCGTGGACCGCCATCTCGAAGCGTTCGTTGGCCCGCCGCCGCGTGACCGCTTCGTAGCCAAGGAAGATCAACCGTCCTCCGTCGAGGGCCGGAAAGGGCAGAAGGTTGAACATGCCGAGCGCCACCGAGATGAACATCAAGATCCAAAGAAACGCAGGCAG
>CBESWY010000223.1:0-4802 GCA_965533395.1 uncultured Myxococcales bacterium | reverse complement strand
CCGGTCGCTCGCAACTTCCAGGAGCGCGTGGTCGGCGTCGGCGCGATCGTGTTCGAGCGAATCACGGAGTCCACGGACCCTTTGTCCGTTCGCTCGGTGGTGAACGAGGGGTCGAGCGCCCGCGTCGAGTACGCCAACGCCAGCGGGTCTCGAACCGCGACACTCACCGCGAATGCCCTCGATGACCAGTCTAGTGAATTTCGCGTCGAGCTCGTTGGTCCTCCGGCTGACTCGATTGCCGTGGCCGTGCGTTGCGATGCTGATGGGACGTTTCACGGCTTTGGAGAACAGTACAACGCAACCAACCAACGCGGAGAGGCGTTCCAGCTGTTGGTCAACGAGCAGGGAAACGGCCGAGACGGAAGCCCGGCTCCGTCGGTGGGCAACGAGCACACCACCTATTTCCCCATGCCTTACTACATCGACGCGCGTGGCTTCGGAGCACTCTTCGACACCGATCGACGCGTCGACGTAGACCTCTGCGCCAGCGACGAGGAGATCGCCTGGTTCGAGGTCAATAGCGGCGCCCCCGTGCAGTGGCGCGTCTTTCACGGCCCGACGGCGCTCGATGTCATCGGGCAGCTCGGCGACCTCGTCGGTCGACCTACGCAGCCCCCCGCCTGGGCGTACGACCTCTGGATGGCGGCACAGGGCGGCTGGGCCAACGTGCTCGGTGAGGTGAGCGGCTTGGAGGCCGCGTCCATCCCGGTCTCCGCGTTTTGGGTGCAGGACTGGGGCGGGATTCGCATTAACCCCGACGGCGGTTCTGGGGTCCAGTACATTTGGGAGCCGGACGAGGTCTTGTACCCGGATTTTGCCGGAGGTGTCGCCGACATCCACGAGGGTGGCTACAAATTCCTGACCTACGCGAATCCGTTCATCGTCGATCCGGCGACCGTCCGCGAAGAGGATGAACCCGCGCGATTTGCGCCGCGCTTCGATTCAATGGACCAGATGGGGCTGCTTCTCAAAAACCAAATGGGGGAGACCTACATCGATTTCGTGGCGCCGAACATCCCCCAGCGCAACGCCCACCCGGATTTCTCGAACTCCGAAACGGTGGAGTTCATCAGCGAGCTACTGAGGGACGTGGTCGACACCTACGACGTCGACGGCTGGATGGCGGACTTCGGCGAATGGGTTCCCGTGGACTCCGTTCACGAGGACGGGGGCGACGCCATCGAGCGTCGCAACACCTTCCCGATCGACTGGCAGCTCGCCAATCGGAAAGCGCTGGAGGGCGCTCGCCCGGACGGAGACTGGGTGATGTTTGCCCGCTCCGGGTGGACCGGCGTCCAAGCGGTCGCCCAGATCCATTGGGTGGGCGATCAGGAAACCAACTGGAGTGTGCTCGACGGGCTTCCGACCGTCGTGCCCGCGATGCTCAATCTCGGTCTGGCGGGACAGCCTTTCGTGACACACGACATCGCCGGATTTGCACGTGGCACCGGTCCGAGCAACAGGGAGCTTTTCCAGCGCTGGACAGAGCTCGGTGCGTTCACGCCGATCATGCGAACGCACGACGGGGCCGACAAAGTAAACAACTGGCGCTGGAACACCGACGAAGAAACGACGTCCCACTTTCGCAAGTTCACCTATGTACACTGTGCGCTCATGGGCGACTTCATGACCTTGGCATCCGACGCGGAGGAAACCGGCGCTCCCATCGTGCGCCATCCCATGCTCGTGTTTCCCGACGATCGCGAAACCTGGGACATCAGTGACCAGTTCGTGATCGGCGATTCCCTCTTGGTCGCACCTGTGACCGAAGAAGGCGCCACCTCCCGTTCGGTCTATTTCCCCGCAGGCACCTGGTACAACGTTTGGACGGGAGAGGCTGTTCAAGGCGGCCAGCGCAGCACGGTGGACGCGCCGATCGGAAGCCCGCCCGTGTACTCGCTCGGCCAAGACCGCGAAGATTTGCGCAACTGGGAGAGCTTGGCGTACGGCGACTGCCGGTAGGCGAGGGCCGTTTGGGCGAGGCCAGCGATGCGTGAGCTCGGTATTGTCGCTTTGGTAAGCGCGCTGATGTGCCTGCTCAGTGGGATCTGGTTCACGCCCTGGGAGACCCTCTACTACAACGGAATCTGGCTGGTAGCGGCCGGCTTTCTGGTCGGTGTCCCGACCGGTTTCATCTATCACGTCCGTCTCTACCGGGTGCTCGGCCCGCGCGGGGAGCTGCCGCCCCGTTGGTACTGGAAACCGCTCCGCTTCAACGCATGCCTTCCACGGGAGGAGCGCCCGGGCGTCATGGTCTGGTGCTACGTCGGAGGCTTGGGGTTCCTGGTGATCTGCCTGGGTTTGTTGATGATGGGGGCAGGGGTCTCGATGGCTTTGATTCGGGGCGTGTGATCTGCGCTATCGTGCCACCCGTGAAGAAGAGCGCGCCCGATTTTCCGATTGAGTCTCCGATTCCGTTTCGGACCGGTTCGAACGGAGAGTTCGAGCCTCCTTCGCCGACCAAGCGCGACCGAGTTGCGGACGAGATGTTTCACCGACTGAGCGCTGACAAGGCAAGACGGCTTGCTGTTTCGCGGCGTGACTTCGTGTCGAGCACGATGGGCACCGCGTCCGCGCTCTGGGTGATCAATCAGGTGTACGGCTGTTCGACAAGCGGCGAAGCGGCCGGATACGGTGTGGATGCCGGCATGATGGAGGATGCGGGGGCTTGCGCGCCGCTCGAGGGCGACGAGTTCATTTTCGATGTTCAGACCCATCACGTGAATCCTGACGGCGCCTGGCGGGACGGAGGCGGTTTCGAGGGTGCGCTATCGACGTTTCCGCAGGCTCGATGCGGTGAGCTCGACTTCGTCGACTGTTTCGACGCCGACCACTACATCCGAGAGGTATTCGTCAACAGCGACACCGCGGTGGCGGTGCTGTCGCAGGTGCCGGCGGTCCCGGGGAACAATCCGCTCGAAACCGAGGAAGCCGACGCGACGCGCGAAATCGTCAATCGGCTGGCTGAGTCCGAGCGCTTGGTCATCCATGGGATCGTCGTCCCAGACCGTGGACCTGAGCAGCTCGATGGGATGCAGGCGCTCAAAGAGGAGCAGAACATCGCAGCCTGGAAGGTATACACCCAGTTCGGCGGTTGGCGCCTCGACGACGCGGCCATCGGCATTCCATTCATCGAGAAGGCGCGCGAGCTCGATGTGAAACTCATCTGCGCCCACAAGGGCCTGTCGCAGTTTGGATTGGATCCCTCGATCTCCTCCGCTGACGACATTGGTGTCGTCGCGCCGATGTATCCCGACGTGAACTTCATCGTCTATCACTCCGGCTTCGAGGTGAACGTGCCAGAGGGGCCGTACGACCCGGCATCGGTTCAAGGAGTCGACACCTTGGTGAAGGCGGTGCGCGAAAACGAGATCGGCAAGCAGGGCAACGTCTACGCTGAGCTTGGAAGCACTTGGCGCTTCGTGATGACCCGACCGGATGCAGCCGCGCACGTGCTCGGCAAGCTGCTTTTGTATCTCGGCGAAGATCGAATCCTCTGGGGCACGGACTCGATCTGGTACGGGACCCCGCAAGATCAGATCAGTGCGTTTCGAGCGTTCGAGATTCCGGTCAGCATGCAGGAGATGTACGGATATCCGGCCCTCAGCGCCGAGGCGAAAGCAAAAATCCTCGGACTGAACGCGGCGGAGGTCTACGGCATCGACGTAGTCGCGACGCGTTGCGCGATTGCAGAGGACGATCTGTCGAAAGCAAAGCTGGCCGTCGAGGAGGACCCTGTGCTGCGGCGACCGTCTTACCGCCGAGCGGGGCCGCAAAGTCGGCGGGAATTTTTGACGTATCTGCAGCTGCACGAGGGGCAGCCGGGGTAGTCCCTGACCGTCTCAAAGCGCTGCGAAGGTCTGCAGCGTGGCCTTGGAACGGTTCAGTGTGTAGAAGTGGATGCCTGGGGCGCCGTTGGCCAGCAGGGCGCTGCACTGTTTCGCCGCAAAGCTTACCCCAGCGCGAAGTGCGGCTTCGTCATCATCTCCGGCTCCGCGGAGTGCGTCGTCGAGCTCGGCCGGAATGCTTGTGCCGGGTGAAAGCGAAGCGATGCGCTGCAGGTTCGTAAGGTTCAGGACTGGCATGATTCCCGGAACCACGGGGACTTCGATGCCCTTTGCGCGAATCCGTTCGACGAAGCTCCAGTACTTGTCGTTGTCGAAGAATAGCTGGGTGATCAGAAACTCTGCGCCGGCGTCGACCTTGCGCTTGAGATTCTCAATGTCGGCGGCAAGGCTCGACGCCTCGTGGTGCTTCTCCGGGTAGCAGGCGCCACCGAGGCCAAGCGAAAACCGTTCGCGAACGAAAGCGGCTAGCTCGTTTGCGTGCGCGAAGCCCCCTTCGACCGCCGTCCAGTCGGTCGCGCCCTTCGGTGGGTCGCCGCGCAAGGCCAAAATATTGTCGATACCGTGCGACTGCATGTGCCGCAGCGTTTCCTCGAGCTCGAACTGCGTGGTTCCGGTGCAGACGAGGTGGGCCATCGCGGTGAGCCCAAACTCCTCTTGTAGCTCGATTGCCAAGTCGGCCGTTCGCGCCCGCGTGGTGCCAGCAGCTCCGCACGTGATCGACACGAAACCCGGCTTCATCGTTTGGAGGCGTTCGACGGCACGAAAGAGCGCCTTGCGCCCCGCGTCGTTCTTCGGTGTGAAGAACTCGAGGGAGTAAACCGGCCCGACGTCGGCCGCGTACAAGTCCGCAATACGCATGGCGCCTCTCTATACGAGCAAGCGTTGCCTGCGGGCAAGACGACTCAGAAGAAGAAGGAACAGGAGCGGAAACGCCCCGAGCTCGGCGATGGTCCC
>CBESWY010000222.1:0-4813 GCA_965533395.1 uncultured Myxococcales bacterium | reverse complement strand
AGGCTAGCGAGCGCAGTCGGGTTGCCGCAGCCGAGGCCGAGATTGGCGTCGGCCGCCGCGCCCGTGATGTCTTCTTCCGCATAGCCGATCAGCGCTGCGGTTTGCCCGTGAGAGCTCGTGGCGCCTGCCCCGCAGCAGCCGCCTCCTTGGCGAGCTACCTCTGCGTAGCCCGACTTCACGACGTCATGTACTCGATCTTTTTCCATTGAAGCCTCCAATAGTTGAATGGTGCAACTAATTGATTGAGGCTGTCAACCAAATTTGTCAAGATGCGAAACGCTCTTTTTCGTAGACCCGGCCCAAGAATCGCAGGAGTGCGTCCGTGAACTGGGACTCTTCTTCGCGGTGGGGCCAGTGTCCCGCCTTCGGCATCACGAGAAGCTCGGCGCCGCCTCCCAGCAGACCCTGTGACTTCTTGTACGGCCCGAGATGACCGCCAAAGTCTTGGCCTCCCGCAACGAGCAGGCCGCTGCACGCAATCGGCCCGAGCAGGCGCCGGTCGATCTTCGAACCGAGCGCGCGGTAGTAGTCGATTGAAGCCTCGAGGACCGCGGGCGTTGAAAAGGCCTCCTTCGCACGCGCCAACGCTGCGTCCCGTTCGGGGCCTTTCCAGCCCGGCGCCCAGCGCCGATAGAGCGAATCGATGTATCGAAAATTTCCGCGACGCGCTCCCGCTTCGGCCCAGGGCAGGCGGAAGTAGAGGAAGTGCCGGGCCATGAGAAGAAGGCCGACTGCTTGAAGGGCGTTCTTGGGCTTCAGCGTTCGCGGATGGGGGATCGCGATGGGAACGATGCCGTCGACTCGATCGGGCGCGAATGCGGCGGCGCCCCAGACCACGGTTGCGCCCCAATCGTGCCCGACCAACACCGCTGACTTCAGCTCCAAGGCATCGAGGAGCCCGACCGCGTCTTCGGCAAGGTGCACCGCGTCGTACGGTCGATCGGGCACCAGGGTGTCGGGGTGATAGCCACGAAGGTAAGGCACGATGGTTCGGTAACCCGCGTCGTTGAGAGCCCTTGCGATTCCGGCATAGGACTGCGGGGTGTCGGGGAAGCCATGAATGAGCACGACGACCGGCCCTTGCCCAGTGTCGGCGTAGCGCCAAGTTTGCCCGCCGCGCGTGATGTTATTGAAATCGGATTCGGCGATCATGAGCAATGGCTGGCCGATCGGTGTCGACTGTAAGGGTCATACCCTCCTGGACCCAATCCATTCAAGGATGAGTTGACCTGGATCGGCACAAAGCGTACGAACGAGCACGCTAGTTGGTCGCCGTGATGCCAGAGCCCAGCCCAAGCAGCGAACGCACCTCCATTCTCACCGCCGAGGATGTCAGCAAGGTCTATCAAATGGGCGATGTCGAGGTGCACGCGTTGAGAGACGTGGACGTGCCGCTCTATGAAGGAGAGCTCATGGTCCTTCTCGGCCCTTCGGGCAGCGGAAAGTCGACCTTGCTCAACATTCTCGGCGCGCTCGACGTGCCGACGTCCGGCCGAGTTCTGTACCGGGGCGCTGACATTGCGGGCCACGGCGAGCGGGAGCTCACCAATTTTCGTCGCGACCACGTCGGCTTCGTGTTCCAGTTCTACAACCTCGTCCCCAGCCTCACCGCGCGCGAAAACATCGCCCTGGTCACCGAGATCTCGAAGACTCCCTTGGACCCGCGAGAGGCTCTCGAGCTGGTGGGTCTGACCGAGCGAATGGATCACTTCCCAGCTCAGCTCTCCGGCGGCGAGCAGCAGCGAGTCGCAATCGCTCGCGCCGTTGCGAAGCAGCCGGAGATCTTGCTTTGTGACGAGCCGACCGGTGCGCTCGACTTCAAGACGGGGATCCGGGTGCTCGAGGTCATCGACGAGGTGAACCGATCGCTTGGAACCACCACGGCGGTGATCACCCACCACGCGCCGATCGCTTCGATGGCCGACCGCGTCGTTTCATTGGCCGACGGCATGGTCGCCAGCGATCGGCGCAATGACGAGAAGGTGTCGCCCGCCGAACTGAAATGGTGAGCGTTCTCGACCGGAAGCTCCTCCGCGACTTGATGCGCCTCAAGGGGCAGGCTCTCACGATTGCTCTGGTGGTCGCGGTCGGCGTCGCCAACTACATCACGCTCAGGAGCGCCTGGCGCGCGCTCGGGGATTCCAAAGTGGCGTACTACGAGCAGTATCGCTTCGCCGACGTGTTCGCGAGGGTAAAGCGAGCCCCGGATTCAGTGACGGATCGGCTCGGTGAGGTTCGTGGGGTGGCGTCCGTCTATCCTCGAATTGTCGAAGAGGTGCTTTTGCCGATCGATGGCATGCTCACGCCTGCACACGGTCAGATCATCTCTTTGCCCAGCCACGGCAGGCCTCCGATGAACGACGTTTACGTGAAGTCGGGGCGTTTTCCGGAGCCCGGCCGTGGAGACGAGGTGCTCATTTACGAGCCGTTTGCGAACGAGCACGACCTCCGACCCGGCTCCACGATTCCAGCGATTCTCAACGGCAAGCTCCACGAGCTGATCGTCGTGGGCTTGGCGCTCTCTCCCGAATACGTTTTTGCGATCGAGCCAGGTGGTATCACGTCGGACGACGAGCGTTTTGCCCCGATGTGGATGTCGGGCACCTCCGTTGCGGCGGCGTTTCAGATGGAGGGAGCATTCAACGATGTCGTCGTGCGCTTGGAGCCCGGCGCCGACGAGAAGGCCGTGCTCATCGCGCTCGATCGAATCCTGAAGCCTTATGGGGGGCTAGGCGCCTACGGGCGAGACCTTCAGATCTCCAACTCCATTTTAGAGGGAGAGATCGCGCAGATCGAAGCCGAGGTGGTCTTTCTTCCTGGCGCGTTTCTCGCAGTGGCAGCGTTTCTGTTGAACGTCGTGTTTTCCAGAATGGTGACCATGCAGCGAGCCCAAATCGCCGTCATCAAGGCTGTCGGGTACAAGAACTCCACGATTGCGCTGCACTACTTCAAGATGGTTTGCGTCATCGTCCTATTTGGCTCGGCGGTGGGCGTTGCGTTCGGGGCCTGGTTGGCCGACGCCATGCTCGACCTGTACGCTGGCTTCTTTCGTCTACCGATGACTCGTGGGCGCATCGATCTCCCCGTCGCCATCAATGCCGTCATCGCGAGCCTGCTTGCCGCGGTCGCTGGAATTGCGTTCGCGGTCCGCAGTGCCGTGACGCTTCCGCCAGCAGAGGCCATGCGGCCTCCAACTCCCGCGCGCTACCGCGCTTCGCCAATCGAGCAGATGCCGGGCCTCCGCCGGCTTCGACAAACCACCATGATGGTCTTCCGCGAGATCTGGCGGCGCCCGCTTCGGACCGTGCTCTCCTCCGCCGGCATCGCCTTCGCTCTCGCGATCATCATTCTCGGCCGCTTTGGAAAGGACGCGCACGGGCCGATCCTAGACCTTCAGTTCGGGCGCCAGCAGCGAGAGGACATCAGCGTGATCTTCAAGAACGAGGTCGCGAACCGGGGCCTGGGGTACCTCGCGCATCTCCCGGGTGTCGATCAGGTCGACGGCTACCGGACGACACCGGTGCGCTTTCGCATGGGCCCGCGCTGGAGGGACAGCGTCCTCATCGGGCTTCCGCCGGACAGCCATCTGAGACGGCTCTTCACTCGACAGTTTCAGCCAGCGCGAATCCCGCACAGCGGCGTTTTGATCACAGATGTCTTGGCCGACATCCTCGGCGCAGAGCCCGGCGACCTGATCGAGGTCGAGCTCAAAGAAGGCGACCGTGGGACGAGGCAAGTCCGCGTCAGTGGAACGATCGACGAGGCTTTTGGAATACAGGGCTACATGCAAAAGAGCGGCTTACACAGCCTGCTCCGCGAGAAACCGACGATCAACACGGCCTTGCTGCGCGTGAACCCGGCACGAGAAGCAGAGCTGCACGCATACCTCACCGAAATTCCAACCGTCCAGAGCATTCACCGGAAGCGCACTGTCTTGGAGAAGTTCGAGGGTCAAACGAGGAAGACGATGCAGGTGATCACCCTGATACTAACCTTGTTCGCCACGGCGATCGCCGTGGCCGTCGTCTACAACAACGCCCGCGTGAGCCTCTCGGTTCGAAGTCGCGACCTTGCCACGCTGCGAGTTCTCGGGTTCACCCGGACCGAGATCTCGGCGATCCTGCTCGGCGAGCAGGCCATCCAGGTTTGCTTGGGAATACCGGTCGGAATGGTATTGGGCACCTGGGGAGCCAAGGCGCTGATCGAGCTCCAGGCCGACCCGGAGCAGTTCCGATTGCCGATGCTGATCTCGTCCCAGACCTACGCATTTTCGGTCGTGATAATCTTGGCCGCAGCCGTACTGAGCGCACTCCTCGTCCGGCGGAGGCTCGATACGTTGGACTTAGTTGGCGTGCTCAAGACGAGAGAGTAAGGAGAGATGGCGCATGGATAAGGCGTCCGGTTTGAGGAAATGGATACGAAGGCTTCTCATCGCATTGGCGGTGCTTGCCGTCGTTGGGTTGATCGTCGTCGCTTGGATTCCGAATCCGGTCGAAGTCGAGGTCGCAGAGGTCAGTCGAGGGGCGCTCGTCGTCACCGTCAACGAAGACGGGCGCACGCGCGTCAAGGATCGGTACACGGTTTCCGCTCCGGTCACGGGCAACTTGGCTCGGCCCGACCTCGAGGCAGGTGATTCGATCGAAGAGGAACAGGTGCTCGCGCGGCTGGTGCCGCTTCCTCCGCCGCTTCTCGATTCGCGAACGAGGGCCGAGGCCAAAGCGCGGGTCGATGCTGCGATGGCTGCACGGCGCCAGGCCCAAGCTGCGGTCAACCGCGCGCGATTCCAACGTGACTTCGCCAAGCAGGAGTCGCA
>CBESWY010000221.1:0-4853 GCA_965533395.1 uncultured Myxococcales bacterium | reverse complement strand
GGGCCATAGTCCCAGCTTGGATCGGTCGCGAACAAGCCCAGGGCGACGCCGCGCACGTAGGAGCTATCATCGATGCTCTGCCTCGACGTGGACGTGCGGCGAGCAGCGCCGATGGCGCTTCCGAGAAGAAGCGCGAAGGCCAGCGCTGCAAGGGCAGCCGCCCGCACTTAGGGCTCCACCGGAAGATCGAGGCGACTGTACTCCGCCCAGGAGCCGTCGTAGTTGAGCATTTCGTCCGGACGGAAACCAAGCTGGTGAAGGGCGAAGTAGACCGCGGCGGAGCGTGTGCCCGATTGGCAGTAGGTCACCACGGGCGCGTCTCCTCCTACGCCGTGGTCGTCGAAGAGGGCGCGGAGGGCGTCGGGCGACCTGAGACGATGATCTCCTGCCTTGTCGCGCAACACCTCCGCCCAGTCGAGGTGCGCTGCGCCGGGAATGTGGCCTGCGCGCGCGGCTTTGGGATGCTTCTCGCTGCCGTCGAACTCGATGCTGCTGCGCGTATCGAGCAACCGTGCGCCGGGGTGCTCGGCGAGGAAAGCCCTGGTTTGTGGCCAGCGTTGGGCCGGCGGCGACGCGGGCACGCGCACGGCGACATCGCCGGCTTCGATTTCTAGGCCATCGCCGCCAGCAACGTGGTGGCCCGCCGCCTTCCAGGCTTGCAGCCCTCCGTCGAGCACGCGGGTCTCGAATCCTAGGACTGTCTTTAGGGTCCACCAGAGCCGGTAGGGTTCGGGTCCGCCGTCGCCGTAGAGCACCACCGTGCTGTCTCGATCCACGCCCCGATCGCGGAGCATCCGTTCGAGCTGCTCGGCAGCTCGCGAGAGGCCCGGGATCTCGTCGCTGCTCGAGTAGTCGCCTCGGTAGACACGCCGCGCGCCGGGGATGTGTCCCAGCGCGAAGCGGTCCTCCGGCCGAACGTCGATCGCGACCAAGCTGTATGCGCCCAAGGCCTTGGCGAGCTCCGGCACGCTGACCATGGAGCCCGGGTCCCGGTAGCCATCGGCACGGGCCCGGTTTCCGAAATGCGCGATTGCCTTCTCCGCTTCCTGTGGGCTCGGGGAGTAGGCATTCATCGCGGGGAAAGCCCCGGTCGGCTGTGACGCCGCGGCGACCTCACCCAGCATGGGCGTTTCGGGCCGAAGCTTGTGAGGCTCACGCATATACCAGGCAGCAGCCATCACCAGGGCGCCGATCACGGACCACGCAATGGTGCTGTGGACGCCCGGCGCCAGCCGCTGCAGCGGCCAGATCTCCTGGCTGAAGAAGTTGTCGGGGAAGGTCTCGACGCCCTTGAAGCCCAAATGCGCGGGGGGGTCAGCCGGCATTTTCGCCGTCCCGAAGATCCAGTCCCAGCAGCTGAAGATGATGCCGAAGTTCACCGTGGTCCGGGCGGTGCCATCGTAGTCGTGGTGCCAGATGTGCATCCGCGGGCTGTTGAGTACGTAGCGCCAAGGGCCGTGGCCGAGGTCCAAGTTGGAATGGTTGAGATGGCCGATGAGCGTGCCGAAGATCGCATGGAACATCAGCGCCTCCCAGCGGAAGCCGAGGAAGACCAGCGGCAGGTAGAGCACCGATTTGTAGACGATCACCTCGAGCCACGAAAAACGGAAGGAGACGATCCAATCCATTTCGCCGTCCTTCACGCTGTGGTGCGCCTTGTGCAGCTCCCAGAGGAAGGGAACCCGGTGGAGCGAGTTGTGGACACACCATTGCATGAAATCGACGACGAAGAGCGCAACGATGATCTGCGCCCAGAGCGGCCAGCCCGCGGCTGCGTTGCGATAAACGGCGTCGGTGAGCCCCTCGGCGCTCAGCCAGCGGTCGACGTAGGGCAGTATCCAGGTGCTGGCCAAGCCAGCGAGCAAAAGCCCAAGGAAATGACCATTGAAGACCAGATGAATCAGGTCCGACCAGAGCTTGGGACGGAGCTGCTTTTGCCCGGGCCGCCAGGGGAAGAAGCGCTCGAGAAGGATCAGCAGCCCCGACACTGCGGCCAGACTAATCGGGTACAGATAAGCCGTCATTTCCACCAGGGATAGCACGTCTTTTGGAAGTGATCGCCTCGTGGTATGACCCCACGATGACGGTCCTCCTCAACCCCAAGAAACACAGCCGCGCCTATCCCGACGAGCGGTCCCGCGAAGTGATGCTCAAGACGATCGAGTTCTTCGAGCGAAAAGGCAAAGCGCGAATCAAAGAGGACTATCACGCGCGGGTTTGGTACGCCGACTTCCTCGATTTCGTCAAAGAGGAGAAGATCTTTGCGACCATCTGCACGCCTGCGGGACAGGGCGCGCCGGACTCTCGATGGGACACCTGGCGGATCTGCGAGTTCGCGGAGATCCTCGGGTTCTACGGTTTGCAGTACTGGTACACCTACCAGGTCAGCGTGCTCGGTCTGGGGCCGATCTGGATGAGCGACAACGAGGCTATCAAGGTTCGAGCGGCGCGAGCTCTCGAGCAGGGTGGGATCTTCGCGTTTGGCCTGTCTGAAAAAGAGCACGGCGCCGACGTGTACTCGACGGACATGATCCTGAGCCCGCAGGGCGACGGTCGGTACCGCGCGAACGGCAGCAAGTACTATATCGGCAACGGCAACAAGGCCGCGATCGTGTCGACCTTTGGAAAGCTTGCGGATTCAGGTGACTACGTGTTCTTCGCTGCCGATTCCCAGCACGAAAACTACCATCTGATCAAGAACGTCGTCTCAAGCCAGAACTACGTGTCGGAGTACGCGCTCGAGGATTATCCCATCGAGGAAAGCGACATCATCGCTCGAGGGGAGCACGCGTGGAACAGCGCGCTCAACACGGTCAACATCGGGAAGTACAACCTCGGCTGGGCCTCGATCGGCATGTGCACGCATGCGCTCTACGAAGCGATTCATCATGCGTCGCATCGACGTCTCTACAACATGAGCGTGACCGATTTTCCTCACGTGAAGCAGCTGTTCACCGACGCGTACGCGCGCCTGACGGCCATGAAGCTCTTTGCCCTTCGAGCCGCGGATTACATGCGCGTCGCCTCGGCCGAAGACCGCCGCTACCTCTTGTACAACCCGATGGTGAAAATGAAAGTGACCACCCAGGGTGAGGATGTGATGAACCTCATGTGGGACGTCATCGCAGCGAAGGGCTTCGAGAAAGACATGTTCTTCGAGCAGGCCGCGGTAGACATTCGTGCCTTGCCGAAGCTCGAAGGCACCGTGCACGTGAACATCGCCCTGATCGTGAAGTTCATGGCGAACTACTTTTTCGCCCCTGCCGACTACACCGAAGTACCTCAGCAGAACCAGGCGGCCAACGACGATTTCCTCTTCGACCAGGGCCCGACCAAAGGCCTCGGGAAGATTCGTTTCCACGATTACAACATCGCCTATGCGAGTCGGGACACCCCGAATCTAGCCGTGTTTCGCGAACAGATCGCAGCCTTCAAAGAGATGATCTTCGCGGCGCCGCCCGATGAAGGACAAAGAAAAGACATCGACTTCCTGCTCGCTGGAGGTGAAATCTTCGCGCTGGTGGCCTACGGCCAGCTGATTTTGGAGAACGCCAAGATCTACGACATCTCCGATGATTTGATCGATCAGATCTTCGACTTCATGATTCGCGACTTTTCGCGCCACGCACTGAGCCTCTACTCGAAGCCGTCGAGCAACGAAATCCAGATGACGGCTTGTCAGAAGATGATCCGCAAGCCGGTCTTCGACGAGGCGCGCTACCAACGTGTCTGGAGCCAGGTTTACGACCTTCGCGACGAATACGAAATGAACCCCTGAGGGCTGACTTCAACCCTTCGTCCGCCTGCTAGCTGGGCTGCGTCGCCGTCATGAAGATCCCCGCGAGCTCGTCCTTGCGTTCGCGTTGCATCAATCGCGTGGCCTCTTCGGGAAGCAAAGCGCCTTCATGGCAGACTTTGTAGACCGCCTCCGAGATTGGCATCTCCACGCTTTCCCGACTGGCGAGCTGGTGAACTGCCATCGAGGTGCGATAGCCTTCCGCGACTGCCTTTTGGGAGCTGACGATCTCGCGCGCGGTTTTGCCGCTGGCCAGCTGTAGGCCGAGTTGACGGTTTCGCGAAAGCTCACCGTTGCAGGTGAGGCTCAGGTCGCCGACCCCGGCGAGGCCGAGAAAGGTGAGCGGGTTCGCACCGAGCGCTACGCCCAAGCGCGCCAGCTCCGCCAGGCCACGCGTCATGAGTGAGGCCACGGTCGAAGCGCCGAGGCCCAAGCCGTCTGCGGCGCCACAGGCCACTGCAATGACGTTTTTCAACGCGCCACCCAGCTGAACCCCGACGACATCGTCGCTTGCGTAGACGCGAAGAAGCGGCGAATGGAGGATCGCTTGGACGCCCCGAGCCGTCTCGATGTCGGCCGCAGCAAGGCTCACGTCTGCCGGCAACTCAGAAGCGATGTCTTTTGCGAAGCTCGGGCCGGAGAGGTAGGTGGCGGACCGCGCATGGTTCGGAATGGTGTCTGCGAGCACGTGGCTCATCAGCGCGAGGCTTTCTTGCTCGATGCCCTTCGCGGTCGAAGTGACTAGCGCTCCGGGCGGCAGATGCGGTGCAGCCTGGGTGGCGACGCTTCGCATGAAGCTCGACGGAACCACCAGCAACACCAAGTCGGCCCCTTCCAACGCGGTCGCCATGTCGTTGGTGAAGAGCAGGTCGTTCGGCGTCGGGAAGCCCGGAAGATAGGCCGTGTTCTCGCCTTTGGCCGCGACCCGTTCCGGGAGCCCTTCGTCGTAGGCCCAGATGCGCGTCTGGTGACCCAGGCGATGTGAGTAGAGGGCCAGCGAAGTGCCGAATGCCCCCGCTCCTAGGACGCTGACGTTGGTCATGGGGGGAGTTAACGC
>CBESWY010000220.1:0-4902 GCA_965533395.1 uncultured Myxococcales bacterium | reverse complement strand
CCCCCTAGTCGTAGTGGTTGGCGTGGGTCTCGAAGCGGCTGTCTATTTGGTGGACCCGTTCGATGGTGCTTCGCGCGTAGGCCGGGTCGGTGTTGGCTTCGAAGCTGAATTCTACGGTGTCCGAGATCCCGCCGAACCGACCCTCGATCGCCTTTGGCAGGTCGTCATAGGTCGCGAAGACGCCGAACTCGTCGACTACGTCGTCCGGCACTTCTGCCGCCATCTTCTTCCACTGCCCGGCCCGTGACATTTGGTTGAGCTTTTGCGCCAAATCGTCCCAGCCGTGGAGCGACATCACGGGCAGATATGCCGGGGTCGAGCCGTAGAACGCCACGCGGTAGCGCACCCATTCACGATTCTTCATGACGGTTTCTTCGTCGGGACCAGTCATGATGAAGCCGCCGCCGCACACTTCGAGCTCGCTTCGCGAGCGCCCACTCGCTGCCAAGCCGCGTTCGATCGCCGGCCAGGTGACTTCTTGCAGGTACTTCTTCGTGCAAAAAAAGTGAAGCCGAAGCCCGTCCGCAACACCGGCCGCCGACTCGATCATCTTCGGGCGGACCGCGGCGAGGTAGACGGGCACCATCGGCAGATTCGATTTCGGCGGTGTGAATTCAGGCGTCATGAGTGAGAACTGGTAGTGCTCGCCCTGGTAGTCCAAGCGCTCTCCGAGCTCCCAGCAGCGCCAAATCGCGCGCAGCGATTTCACGTATTCGACCATGCGGCTTCGCGGCGCCTTCCAAGGCGTGCTGAACCGGCGCTCGTTGTGGGCTCTGACTTGCGTGCCGAGCCCGAGCCCGAAGCGCCCAGCGGAATTCGTCTGAATCGACCAGGCTTGCTCTGCCACCACCATCGGGCTCCGCGGAAACGCGACGGCGATCGCCGTTCGAGCGTGAATGCGCTTTGTCGCGTTCGCTGCAATTGCGGCGTTGAGAATGGGGTCGTTCGTGATCTCCGGAATCGCGAACCCATCGAATCCGCAGGCCTCGGCCCGCTGGCATGCAGCTGCCACCTTGGACCAGTCATTGACTTCCATGCTGAATGTGTCGACTCGCATTCGGCTTTTCTATCACGGTTTCGCCTTGACCGCCGTGGAGGTCAGCCCTGAAGATTCGCAGTCATGAACCCAAACACGCACGTGCTCGCCGCGGCGCTGACCATGGCCGTCGCGTGGGGCCCGTCGGTCACCGGTGATGCACAAGACGCTTCATTTAAATCGAGCGTGGTCCAGCTTTCGGTCTACGCCGATCCACCGGACCTCGAGGTGCCCTGGCAAACCAAAGGCGCCGAGCTCTACTACGGCTCCGGGGTCATCATCGAAGGTCGCCGCATCCTCACCAATGCGCACGTCGTCGAGAGCGCCGTTGGCATCGAGGTAAAGCGCGCCGACGCGAGCGAACGATTCGCGGGCAAGGTCATCTTCATCAGCCACGACGCAGATCTGGCGCTGGTCGAGGTCGAGGACCCGCGGTTCTTCGCCGATGCCCAAGCGCTACCTATCGGCGAGATGCCCAAGCTGCAGCAGGACGTGGTGGTCTACGGATTTCCGATTGGCGGCCTGACACTCTCGATCACCTCGGGGATCGTCTCCCGCGTCGAGCTCGACACATATGCCCAATCGGGGCGCAAGCTGCTCTCCGTACAAATCGATGCGGCGATCAACGAGGGGAACAGCGGCGGTCCCGTCGTCAGCGCGGGCACGATCGTCGGCATCGCCATGCAAGGGATGGATGATGCCGACAACGTTGGGTACATGATCCCCAGCCCCGTCATCCGGCACTTTCTCGAAGACGTATCCGACGGACGCTACGACGGCTTTCCTCGGCTTGGTATCGACGTTCAAGACATGGAGAGCGATGCGCAGCGGCGGGCCGCTCGAATGGCTCCGTCTGCGAGTGGCGCTCTCATCAGTCGAGTCGACTACGGTGGTCCTTCCTACGGTACGCTGAGGCCGCGTGACGTTCTGCTCGCGATCGACGGCCGAAGGATCGCCAACGATCTCACCGTCGGCTGGCCCGGTGTGGGCCGCATTGGCTACGAGCTCGCCTGCCAGAACAAACAGATCGGAGACGCGATCTCTGCGACCATCCTGCGCGACGGAAATGAGATGACGAAGAGGATCGCGCTCACGCCGCACACCCCACTGGTACCGGGCCGGAGGACCACCAGTCGGCCGCGCTACTTCCAGTTTGCCGGATTGTTGTTTCAGCCCCTCAGCGAAGACCTGATCGACGAAACCAAGGACGTCTATCCTGACTCGCTCAGCTACGCGGTCGTGAACAATCTGGTCACCAAGGAGCGCCGCGAAGTGATCATCCTGTCCCAGGTCCTTCCGCACGCGGTCAACCGGGGTTACCAAGATTGGGGGGGCGAAACCGTGCGCCTCGTCAACGGCGTGATTCCCCGAGACCTGAACCACCTCGCCTCGATTATCGACCGGGCGCACGGGAAATGGCTGCGGGTCGTCACGGGGGACGGCTGGGTGCTGACCCTCGACCTCGAGGCCGCTCGCCGAGCGAATAGGCAGATTCTGAACGACTACGGCATTTCCGAGGATCGCTACCTTCGGCCGGAAGCTAGCCCAGCGCGAAGCCGGCGAAAACGCCACAGATAGGGGCAATTTGCACCTCGCTGGACAAGTCCAACGCAACTGCTACCTTGCGGCCATCGTCCATCAAGGGCGCGGTGGTCCATCGTGGGCTGCCAGCACGCTGCCGACCTGTTCCTACCAGACCCGCACCGTGACTCGAAACAACGGTTAAACGGTTCGTAGAAGACATCGGCAAGCAAAGTGACGCGGAGTAGAAGCTCGGGACAGTTCCCAGCTGATGCTGCGCAGATAGATCAGAGAGAGACAGACAGAATGAGCAAGAAACTATTCGTAGGTGGCCTGAGCTGGAACACGACCGACAGCGAGCTCCAGCAGGCTTTTGAGGCATGTGGCACAGTCGCCGAGGCCAAGGTAATCACCGATCGGGAAACCGGTCGTTCGCGGGGCTTCGGCTTCGTGACGTTCGAGGACGAGGGGAGCGCCGGCCGCGCGGTCGAGGAGCTGAACGGCTCGACGCTCGACGGCCGCACGATCCGAGTCGACGCAGCCAACGATCGACCAAGAAACGACCGCCGCTCCGACAATCGTTGGTAAGCGGTACTTCGGAATGACCACGAGTCTTAGTGACTTTCAATCTCTCGGGCTCGGCGAAAAGCTTCGCCGAGCCCTGAGAGACGTGGGCTACACAGAGCCCACGCCGATCCAGTCCCAGGCCATCCCGCACCTCTTGCAGGACAGAGACCTACTGGGCGTCGCCCAGACGGGGACCGGCAAAACGGCAGCGTTCGCGTTGCCGCTGTTACAGCGTCTGGACGAGGAGAACTCTCCAGCAAAGCCCCGGCGGCCGCGCGCGCTCATCTTAGCGCCCACTCGCGAGCTCGCCCTTCAGATTCACACGGAGCTCGAGCGTTTTGGCAAATATACGAAGATCCGCCAAGCGTTCATCTTCGGCGGCGTGAGCGCCAACCCTCAGATTAGAGCTCTCCGCGAGGGCCTGGATGTGGTCGTCGCGACTCCCGGCCGGCTGCTCGACTTGGCAGGTCAGCGTCACATCGATCTCTCGGAGGTCGAGGTGCTGGTGCTGGACGAAGCCGACCGGCTGCTCGACATGGGATTCATCCGGGACGTGAAGCGCATCGTGGCGCAGACGCCAAAGTCCCGTCAGTCGCTTCTCTTCTCCGCTACGATGCCCCATGCTGTCGCAGCGCTTGCCCGAGAGATCCTCGACGATCCCGTCCGTGTCGACGTTTCGCCGAAAGAGGTCACCGTAAAAGAGATCGACCAGCGATTCGTCATGGTGGGAACCAGCGACAAGCAACGCATGCTCGAGCATTTGCTGCGAGACGACGAAGTGTCCCGCGCCATCGTGTTCACACGGACCAAGCACGGGGCCAACAAGGTCGCCAAAAAGCTCGTAAACGCCGGCATTGGCGCCGACGCCATCCACGGCAACAAGTCACAGGGTGCGCGGCAGCGCGCCTTGCAAAACTTCAAAAATGGGGACTCCTGGGTGCTCGTCGCGACGGATATCGCCGCGCGCGGCATCGACATCGACGCGGTCTCCCATGTGATCAACTACGAGCTGCCCCACGAACCGGAGAGCTACGTGCACCGGATCGGTCGAACGGGCCGCGCCGGCGCGACAGGCGCCGCCTGGTCACTGGTCGATCCATCGGAGCGCAGCAGACTGCGAGCTGTAGAGCGCCTCATTCGTTTCTCGCCTTCCGAGATCAAGGTCGATTTGCCGCCGCGCGATCCCGCCGAGCGGCTGCGCGAGCCCACCGAGCCCTCGCGCGTCAACCCGCCCCGTCGACGAAGTCGTCCACGCGCTTCCACCAATCAAAGAGCCAACGCCTCCGCGCTTCCCCGCGCGGGATCTCGTCGGCGCTGACACGCCAGATTCGAATCTGAATCTGCGCACCGACCACGGTGCCGTTCAGCAAGTCGGTTGCGTTCGCGAGGCCTTCGAGCCCGCGATGCGCGACGATGAGCACGTCGGCATCGGGGGCGGTGTCGAGCAGGCCTAGCGCGCCGCCGGGCTTGGGCGGAAGGCAGTGCTTGAAGGTCGCGGCGATCTCAGCGAGCTCCGGGTGCGTTTTGGCGAGCGTCTTGAGGGCGATTTCTTGCTTGCGCTTGGTAAATCGCGTGCCTTCCGGATATAGCAAGACCCCCTGGTCGCCGAGGTTCTCCGCCAACTTCCGAACCCCTGCGAGCTCTTCAGGAACGACCCCGCCGCGGTCGATGAAGTAGTTGGGCGAGGCATGACCAGCGACATCGATGCACGGGTCGACCAGAAGCTCCCGCTTGAACACGTAGCGAAGCCGAAGTCCCGTGGCGTTCGAGATGAAGGT
>CBESWY010000219.1:0-4915 GCA_965533395.1 uncultured Myxococcales bacterium | reverse complement strand
TGAAGCTCAACGTCGTCGATACCGAGGGCGCGCGGAAAATGGCTTCGCAGATCGCGGTCCGCGGTTGCGACCAGAAGGCGGTCTACGTTTACTACCCGGATTCCGACACCTGGATCATCGACGGCGCCGTGACGGCGCTATCGGGGGACTACCAGGTGCCGCCTGCCATCGACAAGGGCAGAGGGAAACGGGGAGACAAGCAAACGCTCAAGGCCGAGAAGCGGGGCAAGATGACCAACGATCCGCCCGCACCGGCCGAGGAGAAGAAGCGCCGGAAGCGTAAGGACGAAAAGACGCCAGAAGTAGAGTCCCCCGCACCGGTCGAGCCTGCCCCCGAGTAAGCAGCCCCTGATTCGTCTTGATCCATTTTGGCCTGGATGCCGGTCGAGCTAGCTTTCGGACGGAGCTTCGCTTGGTACCTTCAGCAGCTGCCCAGAATCGTCCGTGAGCTCTGTCCTCGAGGTGGGCGGCGCAAGCGCGATGCCGGCTTCGGCGAAGCGCCGGATGATTTCGAGATTCACGCGTTCGCTGAATTCGGAGAACGCCCAGTAGTCGGGCGGCGCGTACCAGTAGAAGAATCGGATGCTCAGTGAATCGGTATTGAACTCGTCGAAGTAGACGCGAGGCGGGTTCTCGGCCGGCATGCCCTCGTGGTCTGCCAGGATGTCACGAACGATCTGCACCGCTTGCTCGACTCTCGCGCGCGCGGTGCCGGTGGCGATTCGGAGCTGCGCCTTGCGGCGAATGTTGCCGCGGCGCCCGATGTTTTCGATGTTCATGGAGGCCATGTTCTCGTTGGGAATCGACGTGACATTGCCGTCGAGCTGGCGGATCTGAGTCGACCGCAGCCCAATGCGCTCGACAGTACCGTCATGACCGCCGGCGACAATTCTTTCCCCGACTCGATACGGCTGGTCGATCAGGATCATCAAGCTCCCCAGCAGGCTCTTCAGGGTGTCCTGGGCAGCGAGCGCAATCGCAAGGCCGCCGATACTGACGCTCGCGACCAGACCCACGAGGGGCAGCCCGATCTTGCTCGCACCTTGAAAGATCAGAATCAGGGCACCGACAAGCGCGATGGTGCGCGCTGTCAGACGAATCAAGCTGGCGTCCAGGCTCTCGGCTCGGACGCGGGGGGCGGCGACGATCGCCTCGCCGGCCGCGAGTACCAGGAGCCACAGGATCCAGGCCAGGGAGACGTAGGCCATTGATGTAACCGTCAGGTGTATGAAGTTCGCGACCGCTCCAGTCACGTTGATGGCTTCGGTCACCGATGGGATCACGCCAATTGCGGAGACGAGCAAGGTGGCGGGAACGCCGAGGCCGATGAGGTATCGCCATACGGAGCGCGGTCGACCTTTTCGCCGCGTGAGCCGGTATACGAAAAAAATCACCGCCAGGTTCGCCCACGCCACGACGACGAGGAAGACCCACTTCCACCAGGCCTGACCCCAAGCCACACTTCGCAACGACTTGGGAAGCGCATCGACCCAGGCCATCGGGACGTTCCAGCCTCCGTAGACCTGGGTCCAGGAGGCCAGATTCTCGATTGGGGGCTCCCGACGGTAGGGCAGCTCCTTGGTGCGCTCGTAGAACTCTTTCGCCCGGGCCACGGTGTCAGGCGCGAACAGGAACTCGTCTCGTCGCGGACCTTCGGTGACCCGGTGAATCGTGATCTCGGTATGGGGTAGGGTCCAGCGGTCGAGGCCGGGGTTCGCTGCGATTTCGTCATCGCCGGGAACGTCGTCCATTGCAGGCAGCGCGATTCGGGAGAGCACCTCGTAGAGGTGCAGATGCGCATTGCGGCCTTTTTCGACACTGGCCTCGGGCGCAACCTGGCTCAGGTCTAGGGTTCGTCTCGCCGAAATGTCTTGCTCGGTCATCTGCCGGAGGCCCTCTCGGCTCCGCGCGCCACTCCCCTCGTCTCGGACGACGGTCCACATCTCATCGGTGGCGGTGAGAAAAGCGGCCAGAGTTTCCCGCGGGCTGGAGGTCGCAGGAGGCTCGAGCGGGTGCTGCGCCTGCACGGGTTTGGCTGGCACGGTCAGTCCCAGCACGAGCACGAGCACGAGCATTCGAAGCGACCATGCCCGCAACGAGCGAAGGCCTTGAACCGTAGGGAGCGCCATCCTCGGTAGATTGCCTCAGCTCGTCGGGTTTCAGCTAGTCCAAAATGTCGCGAGCCGCTGGATCATCCAGAACGAGCCGAGAATGCCAACCGCATATGCCGCGGGAGTCTGGAGCGGGCGCAGCCCCTCGATCGAAAGGTCGTAGTCTGCAAATGCCCGGGCTAAGAGGCGCGCGAGCTGGTACGCGGCGATGACGCCTAGGACGAAGACGATCTGCCCGAGCTCGACGCCCAGGTTGAAGAAGAGGAGGGCGGTCGGGATTTCGGTTTGGGGTAGGCCAGTTTCGCCGAGCACGGCGGCAAACCCAAAGCCGTGCAGAAGGCCGAAGGACGACGAGACGGCGATGGGGTAGCGGTAGGTGAGACTGTTTTTGTCGCCGCGTACGATTTCGACGGCCAAAAAGACGATGCTCAATGCGATGGCGGCTTCGACCGCGGGGATGGGAACCCGGACGATCCCGAGTGCGCTGAGTGCGAGGGTGACCGAGTGCGCGAGCGTGAAACCCGTGATCGTGATCAAAATTCGACGCCAGGTGTCGGCGATGAGCATGAGACACACCAAAAACAAGAGATGGTCGTAGCCTTCGAGGATGTGTCGTATGCCGAGGGAGAGGTAGTCGCGGGCGACACCTCCAAAGCTCTCGGTCTCGGGGATGACGACCTCGGTTTGCTCGGGCGACGCCAGGAGCGAGTGCTTTTCGCCGGACTCTCTCGAGATGCGAACGAGCGTGGAGACGGAAGGATTGAACAGCGGATAGCGGATTTGCAGAGCGGTGCCCGCGGGGTCGGCGCTGCATCGGTAGGTTTGGCGGCGGACACTCCCTCGACTCGCCGATCCGGCAGCTTGACCGGTGGCGGCGACGCAGCCTTCGGCCATCGAGATTTCAGGCGCATTGCGAATGTCGACGGACGGCGGGATCTTCCACTGGACCAAGAACTGGAGCGGCGCCTTTTCGGTCAACTCGATGTAGAGAGGTCGGCTCTCGTGCGCTCGCGCGGCGTTAGGTGCCGCGGCGCTGACCGCGAGTACGAACGCTAGCAGGAGCATCGCTCGTTTCATCGACGCTCGGAGCCTTCGGGATTGGTCGCCGCTGTGTTGCGTTCGTAGACAATTCGCACAACGTACGCGTCGACGACGTCCGCGATCGCCGATTCGGTTTCTTCTCGAACCCGCGCCCGTTTGGCGTCCTCGCGCACACGGCCTTCGAGCTCGGCGAGCTCAGGCTCTCGGCCGGGTTCGTTGGTCGTCAGCAAGACCAGGTGGACGCCGTAGGGTGAATCAAATGGGCCTCGCCAGACGAACTCATTTGGCTCCAGCTCGAAAAGAGCGTTGGCCATCGGGGGGCCGAAGTGGCTGCCCACGTAGTCCGGTGTTCGCTCGACGTAGTTGACGTGATAGAGGAAGCGGTCGCCGTGCTGCGGCGCCTCGGCAAACGGGACTCCCTTCCGGTTGAGCTTCACCAGCTCCTTTTCTGCGAGAGCGCGGGCCTGGGCGCGCGGTCGATCCTCGGTTTGGAAGAAGACGTGCGTGAAGGTCACAAAGGGTTCTACGTAGTAGTCTGCCTTGTTGGCATCGAAGTAGCGCTGGACGGCGGCTTCATTCAGGTCTGCACTGGCTTCTGCGAAGCCCTCGGTGATGAACTCGAGCTTCTGCACCAGTCGCCGCCGGATCACGTAGTCGTCTTCATCGAGGCCGAGCGCCAGGGCCTCACGGTGCAGCACCTCTTCGCGGACATAGTCATCGATGAACAGACGGAGCTCGTCGTCGGACATGCCCTCGAGCTTCTTTTCGGCCAGTGCCGGATTGAACGCCTTGATTCGATACTGGGCAAAGGTCAGCAACGCGTCACGATCGACGATGATGACGTCGGGGTCCGAATCGTCGTCGTCCCGGTTCACGATCCCAAACAACACGAACAGCCCCAGGCCTGCAACGAGGAAGTGAACGAGCGGTTCTTTGAAAAACCTCTTCAAGGGCGGCTCAGCGTTTGAAAAGGGGACTGCCCCCTGATTCGAGCTACGGCGTATACCAGATGGGCGAGGAGTAGGCACGCTCTTGGATCGTGGATGGATGTCCGGTTTGCTCGGGGTTCATCTCGAGGGCGATCGCGTCGTAGAGCGTGTGGCGCGGCGTCGGAATCTGAAGGACGCGCAGGTAGTAGAAGGCGCGTGCCTCGGGGTCGAAGTCGGGGTCTTGCCAGACGACCGAGAGCTGGGCGTCGCCGATCGTGTTGCTGTATGTGCCGGTATCGACGTCGACCGTGTTTCCGACCGCCCGCAGTACGCCATCGCTGCCGATCATGCGCCCGTCGGACCAGGCGATATCGTAGACTTTCTCCTGAGGCTGAGCGTTCTCGTCGAGCCAGCCCTTCACCATTTGAATGCGGTCGAGGTTGGCGCCGACCGGGTCTTTGATCGCATACACCAAGAAGCGGGGCGCCTTGCCGTCAGGCGCTTCGGTCAGGTCGCCACCCATCGGCACGCCGTTCGCGTAGCCAATTTGTGCGAGATTTTTGCTGCCGGCGTCATCCGAGGAAAAACCCCATCCGCCGAAAAGTCGAACACGAATACGCGGACCGGTCGTGGCGTAGACTTCTTTGCGTCGGAACGCGTCGAAGAGGGCTCCGCGCTCGTTGACCTCCGCCCAGACGCCGGCCATCCCAGAGGCGGACATGTCAGCACCGAAGCCTTTGACGCCGAGAAAGGTGTCGAAGCGGTTTTCGGGAATCGAATCGAAGGCGGTCTTGCCGTGGAAATTGTCTTCTTCGGCGGACGACATCCCCGTGT
>CBESWY010000218.1:0-4929 GCA_965533395.1 uncultured Myxococcales bacterium | reverse complement strand
CTGTACACGATATGGCTGGGGGGCTGTAATGACGCAACAGTGCATCTTATTGGTAGATGATGACGCTGAGTTCCGCGCGCTGCTGGGCGCTGTGCTCAGCGCGCGTGGCTTTCGGCTGCTCGAAGCGGAGTCTGCGCAGGCTGCAACGGCTCTCCTGCTCCACGAAAGCCCCGATCTCATCATCGTCGATGGCCTGCTTCCCGATCTTCCGGGAGTGGAGTGGATTGAAAGCCTCCGGCAACGCGACGCCGACACCTTGATCGTGTTTCTGTCGGCTTTTTGGCGTGACCTCGAGACCTTCCAGCGCCTCACCCAGGAGCTGAGTGTGTCGCTGGTGGCGTACAAGCCGATCGACCCACTGGTGTTTGCCGAAACGATCGGTGAATTGCTTCGCCTGCAGCCCAAAGCGTCAGAGAGCATCCCGCCGACGGTTGGTGTCGCTCCCGCCGATCCTCCGGACAGCCTTCGAGCGCGCATGGCGCAACTGCGGGAAGCATACACGCTGGAGCTCCCTGGGAAACTCGAAGAGCTGGACGCTCTGATCGATGACGCCCGACAACGACCTGAGGCCGCGAAACAAGCGGCGAGCTGCGCCCACCGTCTGCGCGGAACCGCAGGCGCATACGGCTTCAAGCTCGTCGGCCTCCTGGCTGGTCAGATCGAAGACCTCCTCGGGGAGTACCAGTCGTCGCCCTTGCGTGTTCGGCGCAATCTTTGGACCGAGGTCAGTCGAGCCCTAGAGGATGCTCGTTTGGCGGCGGAGCCTCAGGAATCGACCCCGCGCCCCGGGCTCGAGTCCACAGACTCGGTTTCAGCGGGCACCATTCTTTTCGTGGACGACGACCCGGACGTGCGACGGAACGCTACGCTCTTTCTGCGAAAGCAGCTGCTCGACGTGTGCGTCGCGAGCTCTGCTCCGGAGGCTTTGCACAAAGCGTCGTCCATCAAGCTCGCGGCAGCGATCGTCGATGTCCATTTGAAAGAGACCAGCGGATTCGACCTGTGCCGTGAGCTTCGTGATCTGCCGGGCAAAGGGAGCCTTCCACTCGTACTGATGTCCGGGGACCAAAGCCTCGAAACGCGCGTTGCCTCGACTCAGGTAGGAGCCTCGCTCTTCATTGAAAAGCCCCTTCGCGAGGACCTTCTTTCGCTGGCCGTACAGCAGATCCTCGACGAAGCATCGGCGCGCCGGGGCCGGGTGCTCATCCTCGAAGACGACAGCGATTTTGCGAATCACGCCGAGCTTTTACTCCAAGGGAGGGAGATCGACACCCGTGCGATTGCGACTCCGGCCGAGCTACCTGCGGCGCTCGAGGAGTTTCGGCCCGATCTCATGCTGCTCGATATCGACCTCCCAAACACGAGCGGAGTCGACGTATGCAAGGCGCTTCGCATGTCCGTCCAATGGCAGACCCTTCCAATCCTGATGATCACTGCCCACATCGACGATGACACGCGGATCGAAGCATTTCGCGCGGGGGCCAATGACTTCATATCGAAGCCCGTCCTGGAAGAAGAGTTCAACGCGCGCATCGACGTACAGTTGATGCATGCGCGCCTGTTGCAAGAACGCGCGGAGCGGGATCCGCTATCGGGGCTCATGTTGAGGCGACCATTTCTGGAGGCGTTGGAGCAACGGCTCTCCGAGTCGCATCGGAACGAGACGCCCCTTGCCGTGGCGATCATCGATATCGATCACTTCAAGCAGGTCAACGATGGATTCGGCCATGCCTATGGGGACGCCGTCATCGCGGGGTTTGGCCGGTTGCTACGTCACCGATTCCGAAATGAGGATCTTCGATGTCGCTGGGGCGGTGAAGAATTCATCGTCGTCTTGCCAGGACAGAAGGCGGATTTGCTGGAGCGCGCGCTTGGCCGCGTACTGAATGAGTTCTCGGAAATGCGCTTTGAGGCCAGCGACCGTACGACCTTTTCGGTGACCGCGTCGGCAGGTGTCGCGGCACTTCCTGACGACGGCCTCTCGGCACAGGCCCTCATCCGCCGCGCTGATCGGCGTCTCTACCGGGCGAAGAGCGACGGGCGAAACCGCGTCGTAGGCCCGTCCAGCCAAACGGCAGAGGAAGGCAATACCGTCGTTAGAAAACGGCGCAGCGCATGAAGGTTCTCATCGTGGACGACGAAGCAGACATCCGGCGGATCGGCGAGCTCAGCTTGCAGAGCGTAGGAGGTTGGGACGTTCTGCTAGCGGAAAGCGGCGCCGAGGGAATGGAAACCGCCAGAGCGCAGAAACCAGACCTGATCTTGATGGATATGATGATGCCCGAGATGGATGGCCTGACCGTGCTCCGTCAACTCCGCAAGGATCCAGAACTGGAGACTATGCCGGTCATCTTCATGACCGCGAAGGTACAGCGCGATGAGGTTGCGCGTTACCTCGAGGCTGGCGCGCTAGGCGTCGTTCACAAGCCTTTCGACCCGATGACGCTTCCCGACGAGATTCGAAGAATCCTGAACGACTAGGACGCGACCGGAAGGACTCGGTGAATCGCTTCTCGCAGCGCTTGCTCCGTCACGCGGGACTTCACGAGCGCAGCGACGATGTTTGCGCTTGCAGCTGAGTCCGCCTCCCGAGCGGAAAAGACGATGATGGGCGTGTTGCCTACGAACGGCAGGAGCTCTGTGCCGTCGCCATCTGGCAAGCCCATGTCGAGAAGAATGAGGTCGTAGGTCCCTCTCTCGAGGCGTTCACGCGCTTCTCGAAGGGTTCGCGCATTGGTCAGGGGCCCGATGTCCGACAGGAGCGCGCTCACCATGTTGGAAAGGTCGTGGTCGTCCTCGACGTGAAGAAGGCGCGTTCTGCCTGGGGCCTGGGTGGCACTCTGAATCGATGCGAGCAAACGCGTCTCGTCGATGGGTTTGGTGATCCAGTCGACCACGGACAGTGCCCCGCCGTTGAGCTCTCGGCTCACCTCGTCAGCGATGGCGGACACCACCACGACCGGGATGTTGCCCGCCCTGCGACGTATCTCATCGAGCAGATCGAGGCCATTGTCCTCACCGAGCCTCAGGTCGAGGGTGACCGCGGCGTAGTCGTGCTCGCCCAGCAGCGTAGTCGCCGTGGCGATATCTGGGGCAACGTCGACGACGTAGCCCTCCATGTCGAGAATCTTTCTGAGCAGCAGCGCGATGTCGGGCTCGTCCTCGCAGACCAGAACCCGGCTCGCTCCGACCGGTGCTTCCCGAACGACGGGCTTTACAATGGGAAGCTCGAAGTAGAACCGGCTCCCCCCGCCCTCCGCGGGCTCGTACCCGATCGTACCGTTCATGCGCTCAACGATCGCTTTGGAGATGCTCAGACCCAAGCCGGTCCCCGCGTTCTGTCGGCTATCTGAAGCATCCGCCTGGGCGAAGCGTTGAAACAATTGCTTCTCGAACTTCTCGGGGACACCAGGCCCGCGGTCTCGCACTTCGACCCGAACGAAATCCGTCGTCAGTTGCGTACGAATGTCCACCGCCTCGCCAGCCGGCGAGAACTTCACGGCATTGGAAATGAGATTGGCGAAGACCTGAGCCAGGCGATCCGAGTCAGCGTGCACCAGAACGGGTTCAGGTTCAGTCGCGAGAACGATTCGGGAGTCGTGCTCCAAGGCAAAGCCGTCGTTCGCAGCAATCGCATCTTTGATGACCCCAGATAGATCCAACTGCTGGATCTCGAAATCGAGTTTGCCGGATTGGATCTTTTCGACATCGAGGATGTCGTTGATGAGCCGGACCAGTCGGCCGCTGTTCTTGAGTGCGATGTTGACCATCTCCTGGGCTTCGCTCGAGATCTCGCCAACACGTCCTCCCGCGACGAGACCCAAGGCGCCTCGGATGGACGTAAGCGGCGTGCGAAGCTCGTGGCTCACCGTCGAGACAAACTCTGATTTGAGCTGCTCGATTCGCTTGCGCTCGGTGATGTCACGAACGATTCCCGTGAACATTCGCCGGTCACCGAGTCGCATTTCGCTCACAGACATCTCGACGGGAAACTCCGTTCCATCCTTTCGAACGGCTACGGCTTCCTGTGTAGCCGCGATCATTTTGGCGCCTGGATCGTTCGGATAGTGTCGCAGATACTGCTCGAGCCTTTCCCGATGCCGGGGCGGCATCAATACGCCGACGTGCTGCCCCACGAGCTCGAGAGGCTCGTAGCCAAGGAGTCGCTTCACCACGGAGTTCACACCATCGATCACACCGGCTTCGTCAATCGTGATGATCGCGTCGACGGCGGTTTCGAACAGCGTCCTCAAGCGCTGTTCGTAGTCTTTGGTGAGCAGGAGTTGCCTCCGAAGCTCGAGTTGATCTGCAACCTGTCGACCGAGGATACTCAGCGTGTCGAGTTGATCAGCGCTAACATGCCGTGCCTCGTGGTCAATCGCACAGAGCGTCCCCAAGATATACCCCTCGGGCGTCGTGAGCGGAACACCGGCATAGAAGCGTACTCTGGGGTCACCTGTAACCAATGGGTTGTCGTGGAAACGACTGTCCTCGAACGCATCCGGAACCACGAGAAGCTCTTGCTCGGCCACGACATGCCCACAAAACGAAATGTCTCGTGGCGTTTCCGGTGCGTCGAGTCCGTACCGGGATTTGAACCACTGACGGTCAGCGTCGACCAAGGACACGAGCGCGATTGGGACATCCAGGATTCGAGCCACGAGTGTCGTGAGATCGTCAAACGAGCTCTCGGGCGGCGTGTCCATGACCCGATAGCTCTCGAGCGCCCGCAGGCGTTCGACTTCGTTTTCGGGAATTCGCGGCGCCCTCATCGCGCAAACCCCACCACGGCGCATCTCTTCACTGCGTCATTCCCCAGGTACCCCCAACGTCTTCAAACAGTGTAGCGACGGGACCAACGGGGTGCGACAGAGGCACAGACGATCAGCATCTCACTTGCACCTACAGTGGCTCGGCCTGGGCGAGCTC
>CBESWY010000217.1:0-4930 GCA_965533395.1 uncultured Myxococcales bacterium | reverse complement strand
ACAGGGTAGCAAGCTGGCTCTTCAGGCCAAGAAACCCTAGGCCGAAGGCGCCATCGTTCGGATGAACATCTCGACCATCTCCCAGGGCAGATTCGAGGGGAGATTGAGGATGGGGAGGTCGATTCCGTATTCGCGCCGGCGCTTCAGCTCCGAAACGCAGTGTTGAGGGTCGCCCGCGATGCTGAGCGCTTCGATCATCTCGTCCGAGACCGCATCGGCTGCCTGCGACCGGGTCTTCTTGTCCCGGTACAGCTCGTCGACCCTTTTGCACTCGTCCGCGTATCCAAAACCACTGAGAAGCTCCTTGTAGTAGTCGCCCATGCCACCGATGTAGAAGGAGATGATCTGACGGGCCTCACCAACGCCCGCCTCGCCGAGCGGGATGACCGTCGTGAAAGGCGCGGTGGTGATTTCGCTCGGGTCGCGTCCCGACTTGGCTGCGCCGTCTGCGATCCAGGCATGGCCCTGGTCGAGCTTTCCGTACGGCCAGAACGTCGGAATCCAGCCGTCGGCAAGCTCTCCGATCGAAGTGATCGATTTCTGTTTGAGCGCGGCGACGTAAATCGGCACATCGGCGCGAAGCGGTTTCATCGCGAGCTCGAAGGGTCGGTAGTCGTGAAGCTTTGCGCCGCTTTCGGTGAGCCGCTTGCCGGCCAGCAGGGTCTTGGTCACCCGGATCACATCGCGTAGCTGAGTCAACGGCTTGTCGAACTGGCGCGCGTGAAAACCTTCGATAACCTGCTTGCCGCTGGTACCCATGCCGAGGATGAGACGGCCATCACTGATCTCGTCGACCGTCGCCGCGTTCATTGCCATGAGTCCGGGCGAGCGGCTGAAGCAGTTGACGATGCCGGTGCCGATCTTGATTTGCTTGGTGTGCACCGCGATCTCGGTCAGGAGCGAGAAGATTTCGTAGCCCCAGGCCTCGGGAATCCAGAACGAATCGTAACCAAGCTCATCGGCGAGAATCGCGGCTTTGAGGTAGAGCTTTCGATCGTAGTTTTTCCAGAATGGGAGAAGCCCGGTTCGTTCGGTCATCGATTGCCTCCGAAGCTGCAGGTAGACCGTTTGCGAGGGGGGTTCAAGCGCCTGGTCGCCTTGACAGTGTCCGGCGATTCATGCGACGAGCCTGTCTGCTCAGGAGCCCAAACGGATGAAAATCGACGCCGGATTGCTGGTCACCGACATGAAGCAAGTCGCCGCTCGGGTTCACGAGCTCGAAGAGGCCGGATTCGACGGATGCTTCACCTTCGAAGGGCCGCACGAGCCGTTTATGCCCTTGGTGCTCGCGGCCGAACACTCGAAGCTCGAGGTGGGCACCGGCCTCGCAATCGCGTTTGCACGTACGCCGATGACCGTCGCAAACGTGGCGCACGACCTGCAGCAGTTTTCGGGCGGCCGCTTTTGGCTCGGGCTCGGATCGCAGATCAAACCGCACGTCGAAGCGCGATACAGCATGCCCTGGGGCAAGCCGGTTTCGCGCATGAAGGAGTTCGTGCGGGCCCTTCGAGCGATCCTCGCGAGTTGGAACGACAACGAGAAGCTCGACTTCCGCGGAGAGTTCTACACACACACGCTCATGCCGCCGATCTTCAATCCGGGTCCGGCCAAGGGCGGCGCGCCGCCGATCTATCTCGGTGGCGTGGGGCCAAAGATGACCGAAGCGGCAGGCGAAGTCGCGGACGGCATGCTCTTGCATCCCTTTCACACCGAGCGTTCGCTCCAAAAAGTGATGCTGCCGAACCTGACGAGAGGCTTGACCGCATCGGGGCGCGAGCTCTCCGAGTTCACCCTCTGCGCACAGGTGCTGGTCGTGACCGGAAAAGATGAGGCCGGCTTCGAGAGCGCGCGCGCCATGACGCGAAATCAGATCGCCTTCTACGCGTCGACGCCTGCGTATCGCAGCGTGCTGGACGCCGAGGGCTGCGGCGAGCTCCAGCCCGAGCTTCGCAGGCTCACCAAGGAGGGCCGCTGGCACGAGATGGCCGCGCAAATCGACGATGAGCTCCTGGGCCGCATCGCTGCCGTGGGCACGCCCGATGAAGTCGCCGAGATTTTACACCGGCGCTACGGCTCTCTTGCAAAAAGGCTCGGCTTCGCTTCGCCATTCCCGATCCCGCAGGGCTGCGCGTCCGAGATCATCAGCAAGCTGCGAAGCCTGTCTAACACCGCATGACCGAACCGCGCTGCATCCCGCTCGAGGCGATTTCCGATGAAGCCGTGGGCGGCAAGGCCGAAGGGCTGGTCCGTTTGCTGGACTACGGGTTCGATGTGCCTCCGGGCTTCGTCGTCATGGGCGCCCGCTCGGGCCGCCTGCCAGACGACCTCGACGCGCACTACGCCCGAATTGGCGCAGGCAAGGTCGCGGTTCGCTCCTCGGCCATTGGAGAAGACTCCGGGGACGCGTCCTTTGCCGGCCAGTACGAGACGGTCCTGAACGTCGAAGGCAGCGAGCCTCTTCGCGTGGCAATCGAGGACTGTCTTCGTTCGTTGGAGAACGCCCGTGCGGTCGCATACCGTGATGAGCAGACCGGCCAGCGCGAAGCTCAGATGAATATCGTCGTGCAGCGGATGGTCGATGCGCGGGCAGCCGGCGTGCTCTTCACCGCACACCCGGTGAATGCTCGGCGCGACCAAATCGTCGTCGACGCGGTGACTGGCCTCGGCGAAGCCTTGGTCAGCGGACAGGCCACACCAGACCACTGGCTAGTCGCACGAGACGGCTCGGTGCTCGCGCGCGAGCTTCAGGGTGACGAACCGATCTTGAGCGATGCCGAGCTTGCACGATTGGTCGACGGCGCCCTGCGCGCCGAAACACGGTACGGCGCACCTCTCGACATGGAGTGGGCGGTAGACCAGGACGGCGAGCTTCGATGGCTCCAGGCGCGGCCGATCACGCAGCTTCCGGCAGACCCGAACGAGCTCGACACCGAGCCAAACCCCAACGACGTCTTCACCTGGTGCAACATCGGAGAGATGATGCCGGGAGCGGTCACCCCGCTGACCTTTTCGGTGACTGCGCGAGGCATCGACCTCGGCATGCAGTGGGCCTACCGGCGCATGGGGGCCAAGGTGCCGCCCAGCAACGAGCTTCGCTACGTGGGGATGTACTTCGGTCATTTGTTCCTCAACCTTTCGAACTTGTCCGAGCTCGCGGCAGCCGTGGCCGGGTCGAGCAAGAGCCAGATGTGCATCGCGCTTTGCGGTAGAGACATCGAAGAGGTAACCGAACCGCAGCCGGAACCGGCGTGGCGGCGGGCATTCAACGGCGCCCGCTACTTCTCGCTCCTCTTGTCGGCAACCAAGCATCGCAACGACCTCGACGCGCTTGTCTCAGGCTTGAACCTTCCCGAGCGAGGCACCGCGACGCAGCTCTACCGTGCGATCGACGAGAGCCTTCCGCAGGTCTGGCGAGCGTACGAGCTCCACCTGCTGTCTTCATCATCGGCCGGCGCACTGAGCCCCATCTTGCTCGGCGTCCTCGCGAAGGGAGAGGAGCCGACTCAAGAGCATCACGCAGAAGTCGCAGACATGCTCGCAGGCGCGAAAGACGTCGAGAGCGCCGACATCGCCGAGGGAGTCGAGCGGCTGATCGACCTGCTGCTCGTGCAGGAGAGCGCCGAGGAGGCCTTCGGCACCGCCGATCCGGAGGCTGCGCTTGCCTGGCTTCGTTCCACCGAGGCAGGCGCGGCGAGCACGGAGTTCGCGCACTACCTGGACCGGCACGGTCATCGCGCGGTCCGGGAGCTCGAGCTTCGGCAAAAGGAATGGGCCGTCGATCCGGCTCCACTGATCGGCTCTTTGCAGTCTGGCCTGCGGGCCCGGCTGGAATTCGGCGCGCGTCACCGACCCGCGCCCCGGCCGCAAGCTGCCGCGGACGACCATCCAATCCTTCGACGGCTCCTCCCCTTGGCGCACGCGGCGATTCGGACACGCGAGCACACAAAGTCCGCGCTGGTCGCGGTGACGACCGCGTTCAAGCACGCGTACCGTGCGCTTGGCTCGCAGCTCACGGACGAAGGTTGCTTGCCCGACCCGGACGCGGTCTTCTTCCTGACCCACCAAGAGCTCGGCGAGCTGCTCGGTGGGCGGCGGGAGCTCTCCGACGTCGCTGTATCGAGGCGGAGGGTCATCGACTACCAGATGCCGCTTCACTTCCCCGAGGTGTTCCGGGATCGACCCGAGCCCCTCGGACTAGAGCCGATCACGACCGGCGACGGAGCGCTCGTTGGCAAGCCGGTGAGCCGCGGCAAGGTCACAGGGCGTGCACGCGTCGTCGAGACGCTCGAACAAGCAGCCGCGCTGGAGGCGGGCGAAATCTTGATCGCACCCATCACCGACGTGGGCTGGACGCCGTACTTCAGCCTGATCGCCGGCTTGGCCACCGACGTCGGGAGCGCGGTGTCACACGGCGCCGTCGTCGCAAGAGAATACGGTCTTCCGGCGGTTGTGAACCTCCGAGTCGCGACCACCAGCATTCAAACCGGCGACATGGTCACGCTCGACGGAGACCGAGGAACGCTGACGCGCGCCTGAGGGGAACGAGGCTCCTGGGGCCCTTGACTTCCAGGGTCAATATGCGATCGGCAAGCCCCTAAGGAGCTACCATGGTCGCCACGATCGGACTCACCGGCCTACGCCCGGACCCGACCCGCGTGTCTCGAATCGCGTCCCCCCCTTACGACGTGATCAAGCCAGGCACCGCACTCGAAAAGCTGCTCGAGCGAGAACCGAGCTCGCTCTACCACATCATCTTGGGGCCGGAGCCGGCAGCGGCGCGCGATCGCCTGCTCGCAGACGGGTCGCTCATCGAAGATGCCGAACCGGCGTACTACGTGTACGAGCAGACCTGGAAAGAGGGTCGGCGAACCGGCGTCTTCGCGGCGGCAGAGGTTTCCCCGTACGAGGCGAAGCAGATCATTCGTCACGA
>CBESWY010000216.1:0-4981 GCA_965533395.1 uncultured Myxococcales bacterium | reverse complement strand
AAAGGGATCGAGACGGGTGATCCCGCGGCGGTGGCGGTCGTCGACCAGGCAAAATACATTCAGCACAATCCCCAAACTCATGAGGGTAGCGAGGGCTTGGCGGCCCTGTTCAAGCGTCTCTCCAAGACATCTCCGCGCGTCAACGTCGTGCGTGTCTTTGCCGATGGCGACTACGTCTTTGGCCACACCGAGTACGACTTCTCCACGCGGCGAATCGGTTTCGAGGTTTTCCGCTTCGAGGACGATCGTGCTGTCGAACACTGGGACAACATTCAACCGAGACGAGGGCCGAACCCATCCGGCCACAGCATGGTCGACGGCCCCACCGAAGCGGCCGACCTCGGTCGGACCGAAGCGAACCGAAGCTTCGTTCGCGAGTTCATCGAGGATGTGCTGATCGCCCGTCGCGTCGATCGATTGGCTCACTACATCGACACCGAGCGTTTTACCCAGCACAACCCCCAACTCGAGGACGGAATCGGCGCGCTAAAAGCCGAGCTGGAGGCCGTGTCGGGCGACCGCCCCGTCGTCGAATACGAGCGCCTCCACCGGATTCTCGCCGAGGGGTCATTCGTCCTTTCAGTCAACGAGGGCTTCCTCGCCGGCGTGCACTCGTCATTCTACGACCTGTTTCGCGTCGCCGACGGCAAGCTCGTCGAGCACTGGGACACGATCGAAGCCGTCCCCGCACCGTCCGAGTGGAAGAACGACAACGGCAAGTTCTGAAACACAAGACGCACTGCGAACGAGCGCCTAGGTCGAGAGAAACGCGGCCAGCTCGTCGAAGACCAGTCGGATTCGGCGGCTCGTGTGCAGTTCGCGGTGGGTGGTCAACCAGACCGGGAAGACGATGGGTTCCATGTCGGGCAGGATGCGCTCAACCCCCGGGGTTGCGCCGCCCAGTTCGTCCGACATCACGGTCAGGCCAAGGCCATGTCGCACCATTTCCCAAGCGACCACGCCGCTCTCCGAGCTCAGTCGAAAATTGTCTTTGCTCAGCGTGATGCCGAGGGGGCGCAGATGCTCGATCATCCGGCTCGGATCGCCGAAGCCGATGAAATCGTGTTCCGTGAGGGACTCGATGCTGTCTGGCTGTCCCCGCCGTTCCAGATAGCTGCGCGCCGCGTAGAAATGCGCGGTCGCTTCTTTGACCAAGCGAGCGATCAGGTCCGGCTGCTCGGGGCGCACGTGGCGGATTGCGATGTCCGCCTCGCGCCGCTGCAGGTCGCGGATGTCGTTGGCCGCAACGACGTCGATTTCGAGCAGCGGTGCGATCTCGCGCAGCCGCGCCAGGAACGGCGGTAGCTGATAGGCCGACAGCACATCCGAGGCGGTGATCCGCACCCGGCCTTCGATGGCCTGGCTCTGGCCCGAGGCGGTCAGTGAGATGCGGCTTGCGGCCTCGCCCATCGTCCGCACATGCTCGATCAGCTCCACACCGGCATCGGTGAGGGCCAGCGAGCGGCCCACCCGCTCGAATAGGGTCACGCCGAGCTCCTCCTCGAGCGCGGCGACCTGTCGGCCGAGGGTCGGCTGGGTCTGGCCTAAAGCGCGCGCCGCAGCGGAAAATGAGCCCTCTTCGGCGGTGGCAAGGAAGGCCCGCACCCGGTTCCAGTCAAAGGATATCGCCTGCCAGTTCATGCATTTTTGCATATCATCGGTGTGAATTTCGGCAATTACTATTCGGCGATTGCATAGCTATCTTCCCGGGGAGGATGAAATCAACCATGCAAAAGACTATGAAATTCTGGGACGGCATTGCCGAGCGCTATGCCAAATCCCCCGTCAAGGATACGGACGCCTACGCCTACACACTGGAGCGTACGGCGAGCCATCTGGGCGCTGACGACCGGGTGCTGGAGCTTGGCTGCGGCACGGGGTCCACGGCCCTGCATCTTGCACCGGGCACGGGCGCCTACACAGCCACGGACCTGTCCCCCAACATGATCGCCGTCGCGACCCGCAAGGAGCGCGATACGCGGGTCGAGGGCCTGGCGTTTCGCGCGGCCACGTTGGATGCCATCGACGACGGCCCCTATGATGCGGTGCTTGCCTTTAATCTAATTCATTTGCTGACCGATCCCGACGAGTCGCTGGCGCAGGTGCATGCGCTGCTCAAACCGGGCGGGACGTTCATCTCGAAGACCCCGTGCCGGCCGTCCGGCCGGATGCCGCTCACGCTGGGCGCCATGCTGATGGTGATGCCGCTCCTCCAGCTTTTGGGCAGAGCGCCGTATGTCCGTTTCGAGCACATCTCAGAGCTGGAGGACAAGATCACGCGGGCAGGGTTCGAGGTGATCGAGACCGGGAACTACCCGGCCAGCCCACCCAATCACTTCGTGGTCGCGAAGAAACTCTGAGCACGCGTCTTGAGTTTGTGCCGGCGCGGGCCGCGGTCGACCGCTACCATGCGCCATGGCTAGGTTGCTCGTTTACTACGCCCACCCGGGCCACAAATACTCGCATGCCAACAAGGCGATGGTCGACGAGGCGCGGAAGGTCACCGGCATTGCGTTCGTCGATCTCTATGCCGAGTATCCGCGATTTGAAATCAACATAGACCGAGAACAGCAGCGCTTGCTCGATCACGACGTGATCTTGTTCCAGTTTCCGATGTTCTGGTACTCGACGCCGTCACTCATCAAGGAGTGGCAGGACCTCGTACTCGAACACGGCTTCGCGTACGGCGCCGGCGGTGACCAACTGGCTGGCAAATGCATGATGCTGGCGGTCACGGCCGCAGGGCAGAAAGATGCGTACACGCAGCAGGGCTATCAAAAATACCCGATCCGCACCTTCCTGACGCCGCTAGAGCAGACGGCCAAGCTTTGCCACATGCACTTCTCTGCACCCTATGTTCTCTACGGCTCACTGCGAGCGCCGGAGGACGGCCTCGTCGCGCCACACGCCAAAGGCTATCGAAGGCTTCTGGAGGCAATTCGCGATGACCGCTACGACCTGCAAGCCGCCCTCCACGGCGAAGTCCTGTCCTGCGACGACCTACCGATCTTCGAGGAGGCCTAATCATGAGTGAAATCCTGCTACTCGCCTTCCTCTTCCTGATCGCCGGCGTCATCGCCGTCCCGATCGCATCGCGTCTTGGGCTTGGCTCGGTGCTCGGCTACCTGATCGCCGGCATCGCCATCAGCCCCTTGCTCGAGCAGCTGCATGTCGACGTGGTCAGCATCCAGCATTTCGCCGAGCTCGGTGTGGTGATGATGCTGTTCCTGGTCGGGCTCGAGCTCGAGCCGCGTTTGCTGTGGAGCATGAGGAGCAAGCTGCTTGGCTTGGGAGGCCTCCAGGTGGGCGTCACCGGAGCCATCGTCATGAGCATCGCGATGGCGCTGGGGCAGCCGTGGAGCGTCGCGATGGCGATCGGGATGGTATTCGCACTTTCATCGACGGCTATAGTGCTGCAAACGCTAGACGAGAAGGGCCTGATGAAAAGCGACGGAGGACAGTCGAGTTTTTCGGTCCTGCTGTTCCAGGATATTGCCGTGATCCCGATGCTAGCGTTCGTCCCACTGCTGGCGCTGCCCGAGCTGGCAGACCTCGCTAATCACGCAGCAGGTGACGGTCATCCGTCGGGCATGAGCTTCGTGGACGGCCTGAGCGCTTGGCAGCAGGTGGCGGTCACGATTGCGGCCATCACTGCCGTGGTCGTCGGCGGTAGCTACCTGACGCGCCCGGTGTTCCGTTTCATCGCGATGGCGAAGTTGCGTGAGCTATTCACGGCCTTCGCCTTGATGATGGTCATCGGCATCGCGTTGCTCATGACCCTCGTTGGCTTGTCGCCAGCACTCGGGACGTTCCTCGCCGGAGTCGTGCTCGCCAACAGTGAGTACCGGCATGAGCTCGAAAGCGACATCGACCCGTTCAAAGGCCTGCTCCTAGGTTTGTTCTTCATCACGGTGGGTGCGTCCATCAACTTTGAGTTGCTAGCTGCCAATTTCGGGCAAGTCATCGCCATGACGCTTGGTCTGATGCTCATCAAATCGCTGGTGCTTCTCGCGCTGGCCTACGCTTTCAGGATCAAGAATCCCGATCGCTGGCTATTCTCACTCGGGCTCGCACAGGCTGGCGAGTTCGGCTTTGTTCTGCTCGCCTTCATGGTCACAAATTCTGTCATCCCGGCCGCGGTCGCTGAGCAATTATTGCTTGTCGTAGCGCTGTCCATGCTGCTGACCCCAGCGTTGTTCATCCTCTACGACAAGGTCATCGCCCCTCATTTCGCCGGAGCGCAGGCTGCGGAACCCGACGAGATTGACCAGCAGGGCAGCGTCATCATCGCAGGAGTGGGTCGCTTCGGGGGCGTCATCAACCGGATCCTGCTGGCTGCCGGTTACAAGACCGTGGTGCTCGACCACAACTCGGAGCACCTCGAGCGATTGCGTGCGTTCGACATCAAGGTGTTCTTTGGCGACGCGACGCGGCCGGACTTGTTGCATGCGGCCGGTATCGATATCGCGAGAATGCTGATTGTTGCCATCGACGATCGTGAGCGAGCTACGGAGATGGTCCGCTACGTCGTCAAGCATCACCCACATGTCTACATCGTCGCGCGTGCTTTCGATCGTCACCATGTCTACGAGCTCTGGGCCGCGGGCTGTCGTGACATTATTCGAGAGCACTTCGACAGTTCGGTGCGTGCCGCTCGATCGGCGCTCGAAGCGCTCGGCCATCATCCTTACGACGCGGAGCGGCAGACGCGCGGCTACGTCGAAAACGACAAGATCGCGATGCGCGAGCTTGCTGGCCTTTACGATCCCGACGTTCCGGTGCATGAGAACACCGCGTACGTCGAACGGACCAAAGCTATCCTCGCAAGTCATGAGGGCGCCATGCAGGGGAGTGCCAAGAGCTTCGGTAGCCGCGTCGAACGGGGCTGGATGCCACCCTCGCTCGACGATGAAGCGGCCTCGATTGCCGACAACGCTGCGGGAACCGTTTCACCGGATGGCTAGGCTGCCCCTCGTCAGCG
>CBESWY010000215.1:0-4985 GCA_965533395.1 uncultured Myxococcales bacterium | reverse complement strand
AGGGCGAAGGCTCGTTCGTGTACGTCGGCTTCGTCGGCGTCGGGCAAGCCGTTCGCTAGGTTGGTCACCACGAACAGGAGTGTTTTCGCGGCATCGTCGAGCTCGATCGGCAGGTACGCGCGCGGGGTCGTATCGCTGTGCGGTGCTGCGATTCGACGAATCTCATGGCCACTGCCGTCGAGCTGGAGCGCGACGAAAGACCAGTGGACACCGTACTCGCCCCGGAGCCAGGCGCGAAGGCGCCTCTCGTCGCCCCAGGTGCTCGCGTCCATGATCAGATAGGCGCTTCCGAACGTCGACAGTGGCTGCGAGACGACCACGCGTGTCGGAAGGCGCTTCATTGCTCTCGATATCGGCACCATCGCGTCGCTGTCGAGGAATGCAAGCACCGCGTCGGCCCGGGCGCCGCGCCCGACGAACCATCGAAGAACGGCCAGCTCCTCGATGTTGTCGACCAGGCGATCGCCGCTTCGATCGATAGCGGCTGCGATAGCGGACCAAAGATCGGGGTCCGCGCGAAGGTCCACGCCTTCCCAGGTTCGCTGACTCGCAAGCCCCCATAGGTCACGCACGAACTGCCCAGGTACGGCGTCGTGACGCGCCGAGAGAAACGAGAGCAGCAGCGCTCCACCAGCGCCGTCACCCGCAGCGCCGCCCACCCAGGAACGATGGGGCTCCGCCTGTTGACGGGGCAGGGCGTCATCACAGCCGAACCGGCCTGTGAGCTCCCAGGTCATCCAGGCGGCGGTCGCGCGCCGCCACGTCCTCGCCTCCGCGGGGTCGATGCTCATCAAGAGCGCCTCGACGTAGGCGGCCGTTGCGCACGCCTCGAGCTTGCCGTCCGGCGTTGCAGGATGGACGACCGCAAAGGTCGAAGCCCGGTCGAAGTAGGACCAGATCGCCATGCCGTCGGAGTACGTATCGGGGGGCAGGGCACTACTCAGGTAGAGGTCTAGATCCGGCCCGCCCCCCAGATCGCCATCGGAGATCGGCCAGGGCCAGCCCATCGCGTCGAGGCGGCTCCTGGCCTCTTCGAGCGCGTTCAGCACTATCCGCATCGACGCCGGGCTGACCCCCGAATCGGCATGAACGCTGAGAAGGGCGTAGGGGGAGCCCATGCTCTGCGACGCGGTACCAGGCCGCGCCGCGGGCACTGGAGCCGGCCTTCGGGGTCCCGTCCAGACCCGGGATGTCATTGAAACGATCGCCTCGGCGATGCCGTCTGCATCCATCAGATCGCCCTGCGCCTGCGCGATTTGCGTCTGTAGGGCAATCACGACGGCGATGCAGACGAGGTTTGATTTCACCCAGGGCATTTGACACGATCCGCCTGTACCTTCTACATCCTCTCTCAAGGGGGGCCTATGCACGACGGCCGTTTTGATCCTGGCGGCTTCTACGAGTTCAATCTGACCGGGGGTATGATTCGCACACGCAACGGCGAGCGAGTCGTGGTCCTCAGCGAGGATGTGCTTTCATCTTTGGTCGCGGCCGCCGCGCGCGATGGCGACCTCACTCCGCTCCGACGCTTGGGCGAGCTTCTCGGCGAACAGGTGCTCGCCAGCTTGGATAGGCCGGCATCCGTGCTCTCGGCCGAGGCGGTGCTCGGGCACGTGTCCGCGGTGACCGCGCTCTTCGGTTGGGGGCGCCTGGCTTTCGAGCGATGGGGCTCCGCACTCGTGGTCGCGCTTCGTGACAAGCCCGAGCTCGACGAAGACGAGCTGGGCGCCGCGGCGCTGCTTGGGGGCATGTTTTCCGAAATTTCTCAGCGACAGGTTTCCTGTGTTCCGACCGGCGACTCGAAGTTCGTCATGGTCGACTTCGAGGTGGCCGAAACGGTGTGGGGTTGGTTCAAGGACGGAGCAGACCTGCCTGCAATCGTAGGCATGCTCGAATCGAAGAGGGCATCATGACGGACCGCGAAGACAGGCTTCGATCCTTGCTCGACAAGGTCAGGGCCAAACGCCCAGGCGAGCGAGAGACCCATGCGGCGGAAGCAGTCGATCGAATTCGGGCCGGGTCGGGCACCGTGGCGGCAGCCACTCAGGCCACACCGCTTTCGGACCCCCCAACCTCGCCGCAAGTCGAGAGCCCAACGCGATATTCGTCTCAGCCGCCCAGGGTGGAGCGTCCGCTCTCGGTCGAGCCTCGGGCGCGGTCGGCACAGCCCCCATCGCGGCCTGTCTCGGCGCCGTCGCAACCTCAGCGACCGGCGTCGATTCGCGCTCAGAGCGTCGCGCCGACTGGGCAGCCGGTGGTCTACGCAACCGATCAGCCCGAGTTTCCGCGACCTAAGACCTTCGGGGAGCTACTCGAGCTGACCCTGTCGTTACGGCCTCGCTAGATGCTCCTCGTCGTAGATGTCGGCAACACCCACACGGTGCTTGGCCTCTATGACGGCGAACGCCTGGTTCATGACTTTCGAATCGAGACCTCCAAGGGTCGAACGAGTGATGAATACCACGTCCTCCTACTCAACTTGTTGGCGCTGGCCGGCATCGAGCGAAGCGATGTTCGGGCCAGCATTTTGGCTTCCGTCGTGCCCTCGTTCAACGACATCGTCGTCGAGGCGATCGATCGAGCCTTCGATCACGAGATCATGGTCGTGGGTCCTGGGATCAAGACCGGCATGCCCGTGCTGTACGAGAACCCGCGAGAGGTCGGTGCCGACCGTATCGTCAACGCGGTCGCTGCGTACGAGCGCGTCAAGGGCGCTGCCATCGTGGTGGACTTCGGCACGGCAACCACGTTCGACTGCATTTCCGAGAAGGGCGAGTATCTCGGGGGTGCAATCTCGCCTGGCATTCAGATCAGCGCGAGCGCCCTCTTCGCCCATGCCGCCAAGCTTCCCCGCAGCGAGATCGCGCGGCCACCTCGCGCCATCGGGCGCAACACCGTCCACTCGACGCAGGCGGGCATCGTGTTTGGCTACGTCGGATTGGTCGACGGGCTCGTGCGCCGCTTGGCCTCGGAGATGGACACCGAGGTCTCCGTCATTGCTACCGGAGGCCTCGCCCGGTTGATAGAGCCCGATAGCGAAACCATTCAAGACGTCGACGAGTACCTGACGCTCGAAGGTCTTCGCCTGATCTACCTTCGCAACGCCTAGGGCCCCATCAGCAGGGTCATTGCGATGATGCTCGCGGTGACGACGATGGCCGCCAGGGCGTAGACCGCCAACTCGCTTCGTAGAAGGCGAACAGGCTCCGTCGGCGCCGCGCCATCGACCCCAGATGGACGCGGACTCGAGGGCCGAGACTTCCTTTCAGGAGGAGGAGGGGGCTCACTCGCGGCTTCTTTCGGGATCGGAAGCAGGTCCACACGCTCGTCAGGACCGCTCTGGATGCTGTTCAATTCGGCGTCGACCCGCTCCGCGTCCTTGACCTCCAGTTGCTCCGACAACATTCGCCGCGCGAATTCAGACGTGAGCCGGGCCGACATCGTTTGCGAGACGGGAACGCCGACATCGATGCTGAGCCGGTAACCGCCCAGGTCGAGCCAGTCGTGCTTGCGCAGCACCTTGGGGCGCCCTGGGACGACGCGGATTTCATTGACGCGCGTTCCGTTCGTCGAGCCTTCGTCTACCAGAGCGTAGCCCGCATCCTGTTCGCGAATGATCGCATGCATCGCACTGACTGCGGCGTGAGGTAGCTGAACGTCTGCGCTCCGCGAGCGCCCGATCACGATGCGAGACTGGGCAAACTCATACACGAAAGTCGAAGGGTTAAGCTCCGTCCAAAGTGACTGCACCGTGATTCGCACGCCCATCGTGGCCGCCAAGGTTGGAGTCCCACCACGAGCTGGTCAAGGAACTGGGTTGCAGAAAAGTGGACGGGTTCGCGCAGTTTTGGGACCAGTCTTGATGGGAGCGGCTGACGGTCGCGCAGGAGAGCATTCGATGAACACATCCGCGGGTTATTATCAAGCACCTCGGCAGCCGCGCGTGCCGCTCGACGAGGTTCTGATCAAGCTCCACCCTGAAGGTTTCCATCAAGAGTTCGAAGCCGACGGAATCAATGTGGGGGCCGGTGGGCTCTCGATGCGGGCGTCGGTTTTGCCCGAGGTCGGTTCGATGCTTCGTTGCCAGTTGGACGACCCCGCTGGCGGAGAGGCGATCGAGATGATCGGCCGCGTCGTCTGGGCGCACGAGAGCGGTCCGCACGTCGGGGAGTTCGGCATCCGGTTCACGCATTTATCGGACCGGGACCAGACACACATCGAGGCACTGATTCAGCGATGGGGTCGTGCGACCGCGAAGGCCCCGCTCGTGCAGCTGCAGCTCGATGGGGTCGGCAGTCCGATCGTGGCGGAGGTCCATTCGGAGACGGACGATGCGCTGTGTGTGGAACAGACCCTTCCGTTTCTCGCCATTGGAGCCTCGGTGCTGAACGAAAGCTCCGGCCGGCGCGGACACCTCGAGGCCGTCGAGCTCAAGATGGACGAGAGCACGCCAAAACTGGTGATGAGCATCGGCTACGAGCTCGATGGCACATCCAAAGGCTCGGCGGGCGCCGACGGCGACCGCGATACGCTCCCCGACGAGGCACCATTGAAGATTCATGTGCATGAAAGCGGCCATGAGGAACGTATGCACGATACGCCTCGCATCGTTCGGTACGACCGCGAAGCTGAGGCTGCTGGAAAAGAATCGATCCGCGATCGGCTCGGCGCCTATGTGAAGTCGACGTCCGAGCGGGTCTCGAGCAGCTTCGGCAACGCACGCTCCGCGCTCAGCGATGGGCTGTTGCCGCGCATCACCGACAACGTGAAGGAGCTCTTCGCACTTGCCGGGCGATTCATCGCTGCGCTGCGCTCGCAGCTCGACGATAAGCCTCGACGCAAGCAGGTGCCCCGAAGTGAGGCAGCGCGCGCACACCTCAAGAACACGCGCCAGAACGGGCGCCGGTATCTGATTCTGGCCGGCATGGTTTGCGGGATTGTGGCCGCCGGCTGGGGGGTCTACCTCTGGGCCGCTGGGACCGCGA
>CBESWY010000214.1:0-5041 GCA_965533395.1 uncultured Myxococcales bacterium | reverse complement strand
CGCCGTCAGATCACCCCCGTCGTCGAGCAGCATGTTCGGCGCCTTGCCGCCGTCGAATGCGCGAATCTGCTGCTGGATGCACCAGTCGTACTCTTCCTCGGTCTCCCCCTTCCAGGCGAAGACGGGAACGCCGGTCGCGGCGATGGCCGCAGCAGCATGGTCCTGAGTCGAGTAGATGTTGCAGCTCGTCCAGGTGACCTCCGCGCCGAGATCGCGAAGCGTCTCGATGAGAACAGCCGTCTGAATCGTCATGTGAAGGCATCCGGCAATCCGCGCGCCTGCAAGCGGCTTTTGAGCGCCGTACTCTCGTCGAAGCGCCATCATGCCTGGCATCTCGTGCTCGGCGATTGCGATTTCCTTTCGTCCCCAGTCGGCCAACGAAAGGTCGGCAACTTTGTGCTTCAGATCTGGATTTGGGCTCATGATTATGTTGTCTCCTATTTCGGTCCACGTTGCGCTGCGAGCACCTGCCACTTCAAATGGGCGTCAGGCCCAGGCCCGTAGCGCGCCGCGGGAATTTCGAATACGTCGGGATGAATCAACCCGGCTGACTTGGCGAAACCGGAAAGCTCACGGCGGTCGAATCCGAGCCATAGGTCGGCCTGGCGCTCGCGCATGAGCTCGTCATCGTGGGAGCAGTAGTCGATGACCACCGCCTGGCCGCCCGGACGAACGAGCGAGGCCAGAAGCGAGACCACCTGCTGGGGTTTCGGCGCATGGTGGAGTAGACGGACGGCGAACACCGCGTCGGCTCCGCCGAGCTCGCAAACCCGATCCAAAACGGCTGGATCGTCGTACTCGGCCTGAATGAGCTCGACGTGATCGTAGCCGTGGCTCGAAAGCCTACGCTGCGCGGCGGCCAGCTGCTTTTCGGAACGGTCGACTGCAATGACGCGGTCAAACAGAGGCGCCAGCAGCTCGACGAGCGCACCGTCGCCGGTCCCTAAATCGACCGCGAGAGAACGCCGAGGCAGCAGGGTCCGAATCGCCGTGAGGTACGCGGACCATTCGGACACCGACCTCGGCGATGCATCGTCCGCCGGTTGCTCGAAGAACGCACGCGCCTCTTCGTCCCGCGCTTTAATCACGGTTGCGACGCGCTCGAGGCTGCCGTCTTCGCTGCAAAGCGCACGCCCGGACCGAATCGCATCGGCCAAGAGGGGGTCTCCGTTCAAGTCGGGCGACAAGCGCGCGAACGCGCGCGTTCCTTGGCGGCGGACGGCAACCAGCCCCGCCTCCCGGAGCAGCTTCAAGTGCTTGGAGACGTTCGGCTGCGCTTCCCGCGTGAGCTCCGCGAGCTCGCCGATCGAAAGCTCGTCTTCAGAAGTGAGACCGAGCAAACGGAGCCGCCGCGGCTCGCCGAGGAGTCGGTAGAGCTCCCAGCGTGGGGATTCGGCGAGGGCCACAGGCATGAACAAGTATATATTCCCCCATTCGCATAGATGCAAGCTACGGGCGGCCTAAATTCGTATAAATATATGAAATTACGCGTTTTTCTCTTTCATTGCGCGTAGGTAGTATGTCTGTGCGAAGTCTCCTCCTCGCTCGCAGGCCTGTTCCAGAAGGGGCACGGCCTCGGCGGGCTTCCCGAGCTCCACTAAAACAGCCCCCTCGAGCGCGGGATCGGCGCTTCGCTCGCCCGACATCGAAGTCAGCGCTTGGTGAGCCTCACCCGGCTCCCCATTGATGAGCCTCCCCCAGGCCAGGAGGTGAAAGGCCTCGTCGAGCTCTGGGGTCGAATCGGCTTTGGCGATGAGCTCGGACGCCGCACGAATCAAGCCCTGGCCGTCACCGCGTTCCAGTGCTTCGAACGCTTGCTGCACCAGGCTCAAGGGCTCCAGATTCTGTCCCGACGGTGACGCGAGGCGCTGCCGCTCGATTCGAAAGGCTTGGTAGGTGCTGAAAGCCAGCAGGAAAAGGAGAATGGTCATCGGGTACTGCCGCAAGGTGACCGTAACCGCAAAGAGCAAGCCAATGACTCCGAAGGAAACGTAACAAGCGAACAATCGCCCCCGCGATGGCGCAACAAGCTCCATGAGCGACGCCACGATGTTGCCGCCGTCGAGCGGCAGCACCGGCAGGAGATTCAGAATACCCCAGCCGAGATTGACGAAGATCAGCGAGCGAAACGTATAGCGTGCAAGCGAAGGGTCGGGAATGCGCAGGGCGTCCATCAGGACCAGAGCAAGCGACCCTATGAAAATTCCCACGGCCGGACCCGCGGCGCTCACCATCAAGCTTCGCCCGGGGCTCATTGGCTCTTGTTGCTCCCACCAAGTCAGTCCACCGAGCGCGACGAGCTCGATTCGCGGCTGCCTGCCAAACACTCGACCGACGATGGCGTGGCCGAGCTCGTGCATGAGGATCCCCTGAAATACGACGACGACCCAGATCAGAAGACCCGCCCAGCCCTGTTCGCTGTTCAGCGTCCAAAGCCAGAGCGCCATCAGCCAAAACCATAAATGGATGCGGACAGGGATTCGAAACAGGCTGAATTCGATACTCATCGCTCGGAATATGGGTCGCGGTCGGGTCGACGACCAGTGCCCGCAGTCAGCGGCGAGGCGATTCTTGGGCAATTCGCTTCTTAGTCGCTGCCCAGCCGCAGATCGGACACTGGCGGAGGTCGTGTCCTCGCGCAGGGCAATGCTCGCGGCCGAAGTAGATGATCTGCAGGTGGCGGCGAATCCATGTGTCCTCCGGGAAGAGCTTCGTCAGATCGGCCTCTGTCTTGACGACGTTCTTTCCGTTCGAGAGCCCCCAGCGCGCGGCGAGGCGATGAATGTGCGTGTCGACCGGAAACGCCGGTCGCCCAAAAGCCTGGCAGACCACGACCGACGCCGTCTTGTGCCCCACACCAGGAAGTGCCTCGAGCGCGTCTATGTCGTCTGGAACCTGACCGCCGTGTCGCTCGACCAGTAAGCCCGCCATCGCTTTGAGATTCTTTGCCTTGGTGGGCGCGAGCCCAACCGTTCTGATGTGAGCAAGGATGCGATCGACGGGCAGCGCAGCCATCGACTCGGGATTCGGAGCCTCGGAAAACAAAGCGGGCGTGACCTCGTTGACCTTCTTGTCCGTGGTCTGCGCGCTCAGCAAGACCGACACGAGAAGCGTAAACGGATCCTGATGATCGAGCGGAATCGGAGGCTGAGGGTACAGCCTGTCCAGGATCTCTCCGATGCGGTCGGCTTTTTCCCGACGTGTCATCGTCGGGCGTTAGAGCTCTTTTGCATCGGCGTTGATCGTGTACTTCGCGACGATGCTCGCTTTGCCGAGGACATGGCCCTCCATGGCAGCCAGCACATCCCCGGCCGTGAATTTCCCATCGACGCCGAGACGGTCGACGTCCAGCGCATACGCGGTGAACCGGTAGTGATGGACGATGCTGTCGTTGAACGGCGGGCAGGGGCCGTCGTAGCCGTAATAGTCTCCGGCCATCTCGGAATCGGAGGCGAACCAGCCCGTGTAGTCGTTGATGCCCTGACGAGTCCCCTGAAGGCCCCCGGGTCCATCCTTTCCCTTTGCGGTGACCCCGTCACAGAAAGCTCCCGCTGCTACCGCGGCATCCGGCTGGAGATCGATGAGAACCCAGTGACTGAAATCGGTGCGCGGCAGCTCAGCGGGCACGACACGGCCGACCTGGTTCACGTCGTCGGGCTTGGTCGGCACGTCGCTATCGATACAGAGGATCGCGATCGACTGGGTGCCCGGCGGCAGGTCTGACCACGCCAAATGAGGGTTGCGATTGTCTGAAAGATCGATTTGCCCCTCGGCGCTTCTCTTTCCGAATGCGTGCTGAATCGGGAGAAAATCCCCGTCGTTGAAACCGTCGCTGCGAAGCTTCATGGGCCGAAGGTCAGCACCGCGGGGAGCCTGTGTCAATGCGTGCGGCGTGGTAGCCGGGACAGAGACAGCGTCAGAGGCTCCGCAGAACCTCTAGATAGCGTTCTGCCGTGCGATCCCAAGGGAACTTGCCGGTGACGTACTCGGCGGTGCGTTCGCTGGTCGCCCGCAGCCCTTCGGGGTCGTCCGCTAAGGCCTGAATTCGGCTCGCGAACGCATCCGCGTCCTCGGTGGGTGCGAACCATCCGTTGATGCCTTCGTCGATCACATCTCGGATGCCTTCGAGGTCGGCGGCGAGTGTGGGAAGGCCACAGGCGCCAGCTTCGAGCATCACGATGCCGAAGCCCTCCATGTCGCCAGGGACGACGATGTTCGGCATGACGAACAGTTGGCCCCTTCGGTAGAGCTCGACGAGCTCGTCCTCGGAGATCTTGCCCAGGCAGCGGACACGTCGTTGAAGCCCGGCACGTTCAATCGCCGCTTCGATGTTCTCCCGTTCCGGTCCGTCACCGGCGAGCCAGAAGACGACGCGGTCTGGAAGCCTCGGCATGACGTTCTCGATGAACCAGGCAAAACCCTTGCGACGGACTTGGCGTCCAACCGTGACCAGGAGAAAGGCGTCCTCTGGCAGCGGCGGCGCCCCAGCAATGCGCAGCGTGGCGGGCTCCATACGCGACGCCGCCACACCCTCGAAGCGACCGAGGTCGACGGCATTGGGAACCACATGCACGCGTTCGCGCGGCAACCCGCGCTCCACCAGCTGTTCGCCGGTGGCGCGGCTGACCGGCATCACCGCGTCGAGCATTCCACAGAGACGCCGCACCGCCATCTGATAGATCGGGTTCGGATCGGTGATGTCCAGTCCGTGCACGATCGCAGCCAACCGGATGCCCTTCTTCTTCAGTGCGGGGCCAGCGACCAGAAGCGGCAGCGCGGTCGTCATGCTGGTAAATAGAATCGTATCGGCCCGATGCGCGTCAGCCTCGCGCCCAAGCCGGATCGCAAGCGATGCCAAGAACGGCACCGCCTTCACGTGCACCCACTTCCAGCTCGAGCGAAGCGCCAAGGTTCGCATCGCCACGTCGTCGCGTTTCTCGAGCTCTCGGTGAAGCTCGGTCGCCACGCGCTGCATCCCCCCCATGTTGCTCAACGGGGCGTTCGGCGGCGGAAACGAATGAGAGACGAAAAGGAGTCGCAC
>CBESWY010000213.1:0-5049 GCA_965533395.1 uncultured Myxococcales bacterium | reverse complement strand
GAGAGTGTGAGCGGCCCGTTCGAACTGCGAACGCGCGAGCAGTCCGCGCTGATGGACCGTCTTTCCGCTGGCCCCATCGCGATCGACGTCGCCGCAGCCAATGAGCAGCACTACGAGGTCCCCGCTCCCTTCTTCGAGCTCGCGCTCGGCCCCAGGCTCAAATACAGCTGCTGCCATTGGGATGACGGCACGCCGGACGTCGCCGCAGCCGAAGAAGCCATGCTCGAGCTCACCGCCCGGCGAGCCAAAATCCAGGATGGCATGCGGATTCTAGACCTCGGCTGCGGCTGGGGTTCGTTCTCGCTCTGGGCAGCGGAGAGGTTCCCGAACGCGCAGATCCTCGCGGTGTCGAATTCCCGGATCCAGCGTAAGTTCATCGAAGGCCGTGCCGCGGAACTGGCGTTCAAAAACCTCCGCGTTCAGACGGCAGACATCAACGATTTCCAGCCTGACGAACAGTTCGATAGGCTCGTGTCGATCGAGATGATGGAACACGTGCGCAACCATCGGGTGCTTTTCGAGCGAATCGCAGGTTGGCTTGCTCCCGGCGGCTTGGCCTTTTCTCACATCTTTTGTCATCGGTCCCACGCGTACACCTACGAGCATCGGGACCCGAGCGACTGGATGGCGAGAAACTTCTTCACGGGCGGCATGATGCCGTCCGAAGGGATGTTTCGACGCTACCAAGACGATCTCGTCATTCGCGAGCAATGGCGTGTCAATGGAACCCACTACCATCGCACCTGCGACGCCTGGCTCGACCGCCTCGATCAGAATCGAGACTCCGCGCTTCAGATTCTCGCCGATGGATACGGGTCAGATGCATCGCGCTGGTTCCACCGTTGGCGGTTGTTCTTCATCGCGTGCTCCGAGCTCTTCGCGTATCGCGGCGGGGAGGAGTGGTTTGTGTCGCACTACCTCTGGGAAAAGCGATGACGCTCAGGGCGTGATTTCGTCTCCACGAAAATCGAAAATTTTGCCGCTGTCGTCTGGGCCTAAAGACTCGATCACCCGGAGCAACGCGGCGACGGACTTGCCGGGAGCGAGCAGCTGCGTCTCAGGAAGGTTGCGTTGAAACGGTTTCGATAGGTCCGTGTCGACGGTTCCCGGATGGAGCCCAACGACGATTGCGTTCGGAGCGACTCTAGAAAGCTCGATCGAGATGTTCTTGGTGAACATGTTCTGGGCGGCTTTTGATCCGCGATACGCGTACCAGCCACCCAAGCGGTTGTCCGAAATGCTCCCGACACGCGCCGAAAGGCTTGCGAACACCGATGCCCTGCCGTGTCGAAGGAAGCCATGGAAGTGTTTGGCAACGAGCAGCGGACCAAAGGCATTGACTTCAAACGCTTGACGCAACGATTCGGGTTGGACGTGCCCCAGTTTCTTCTCCGGACTGAAGTCTGCTCCATGAAGCACACCCGCCACGTTGAGAATGAGCTGCAGCTCTTTCGTCTCGCCTGCCACGGCTTCCGCGGCTGCCGCGATCGTGCGCTCGTTTTGCACGTCGAGCTCGATGAGGCGAAGGCGTTCGGGGTACTCAGACTTCAGCGCCTGGAGCTCGGCAGCGTCTGCAGGTCGTCGGCAGGTCGCGATGACCCGACCGCTCGGCCGCTTCCGCAGCAACTGAGCGACGAGCTCGAAGCCGATTCCGCGGCTCGCTCCTTGGACGAATGAAGTGCCATCGAGCTGCATGACTGGACCCCTCCCGGCTTATTGGACGCAGGCCCCCCTCTGCCAAGGCCCGTCGCGCCGATCTCTACCGGCCAAGTCTTCTCGGCGAATCGCCAGAACCGCGAGGAAGAGCCCCAAAGAAGGAGCGCTGTCTAAGATTTGTCTATCTATTTGGTTGACAATAGGTGGACAGCGCCTACAGATAGCCGTGGAGGTAGAACATGAACCAAGCATCCAGTCCCAGCACTACGTCGATCAGCCCTCGTCGCGTCCTCGCCATCCTCGGCGCATCCAAGACTCTCTTCTTCCTGGCGGCGGGGCTTTCATACCTCCTGTCGATCTGGCTCTGGTTCTCGGGCGATCGCGAGCGTGGGCTTTTCGTCGGGCTCTGGGTTCCGTCCATTCTTTCGGCCGGTGCTCTTCTGCTGAGCCGGGGTCCCCATGAATGACCTCGACCTTCTGGTCGCTGGCGCGATGGTCTCATTCCTTTCCGTGGCAGGCGCCTACATCGCGGTCCGCCACCGCGCGAACGACGCCCCCGTCGATTCCTACCCCCAGCTCAAAGAAGCGCAGACTCGAGAAAACCTGAACCCAAGATAGCTCCATGTCCTCGTACGATACCCAGATTTCTAGGATCATAGGCGGCTCGACTCGACCCACGAGCGAGTGGAGCGCCTTGCTGGACCTCGTGCCTGCCGGCTTCGACCTACTCTCCACCAAGCAGGTCGCTCACCAGGCCTTGGAGCTGCTTTCGAATGCGGCCAACACCAAACGGTACACGTCCGTGCTCGGCTCGACCCAGGCCGCGCTCCGATATGCCCGCATTCCCGTTCTCGTGGAGCACGATCGCGGCGAGCGGCCCCTCGTACCGTACGCGGACCTCAAGCGGACGCAGCGGCGGTGGCTCGGCCAGGTCATTCTACAGCTCTACTTTGCTCAGCTCTTTCACGGCGACACCGCGGTCATCGACCTCTGGCCGTCTCGACTCGGGATCGATGCGGCGGGTGATGCAATTTGGAATCCACGGCCCATCTATGTTCGCTGGGATTCGACCTTTGTGGCCGCGCTTCGAGACGTGTACGCCGGATTCTTCTTGGACGATTCAGAGCGGTTCGAGGAAGGCCTGAGCCGGCTGGGTTTAGGATCTGCTGGTGGCCTGCTGCTGCGTCATCTCGGTCAGGGAAATCAGCGCGGCGTCCGGTTCAGCTCCGCGCATCTGCAGTCGACGCTTCGGGAAATTTCGGAGCTACGTCTCGGTCAGCCGGGAGGCCTTCACCGGAACTTTGTGGCATTCGGCCTCTACCTCGCGTCGCTCCACGAGTTGCTCGAGTCCCTCGACTGCACGCTCGACGTGCGCAGCGCGTTCATGCGCAGTTATCGACGGGTTTGAGATGAAGTGGATCTTCGCGGTCATCGGAGTTGTCATCTTGGTGGCGGCGCTTGCCGTCATCGTGCTTGGAGGTGGGACAGTGGCCTATGACAGCCCCCGGTATGCAGTGGCCGAGACGCTCGGCGACGTCGAGATTCGGGAGTACGAGCCGTACGTCGTGGCCGAGACGGTCGTCGATGGAGGCCTCGAGAGCGCCGGGAATCAGGGATTTCGCGTCTTGGCCAAGTACATCTTTGGCGACAATCGCGGCAGTCGAAAGATCGCGATGACGGCGCCCGTGAGCCAGGAGAAGGCGGACGGCATGAAGATCGCCATGACTGCACCGGTGACCCAGGAGAAGGCCGGCGACCGGTACACGATCCAGTTCATGATGCCCTCCGAATACGCGCTCGAGGAACTTCCCGAACCAAATGATTCCCGGATCACCCTCCGGGAGATTCCTGCGCGCCGCTTTGCAGCGGTTCGCTATTCCGGCACCTGGTCGAAGCGGAACTATCAAACGAACCTCGATCTGCTCCTCGGGACTCTTCGGGAGGCAGGCTATGAGCCGAGCGGTGAGCCGATTTGGGCACGCTACGATGCGCCATTCAAGCCTTGGTTTCTGAGGCGCAACGAAATCCTCACCGCATTTCAAGCGCCGGTCGCGCAGCGTTAGCGCGTTTGGGCGCGAGCAACCCGCGCGGCGCGACCGTGGAAATTGGTTCTTCGCGAAGGCCAAGCTCGCGAAAGACGACATTGGCGCAAAGCAGTCCCGAGACGAAGGCGGCTTCCATGTGCGTCATGGGATAGGGGATTCGCACCCAGTCGCCCGCCATGAGCAAGCCTTCGATGGGCAGCTCCGGCGCAGGGCGAAGTGCGTGTTGGCCGGGCGCGAACGCAGGGAAATCGCGACGAACCTGCAGTACCTCGTCTGAAATGACGAGACCCTCGAGCTCGGGGAAGTAGTGGTGAAGCTCTTCCATGAAGACGCGCCGGATCTCCGTGTCGCCTTCGATGTCGCGGGGCAACGCATAGCTATGCAGCTCCAGAACAGCGCCCCCGTTCACCTCGACCCAGGCGGACGCTTCGTCAGTGACGCGATGGTAGAGCGTCACCGAGTCCAAGACGCGCTTCCGGTCGACGTTGATGAACGTCGGTAGGCCCGGTCGCACGTCCCGATCGACCCAGATTCGCCAGACGGCGTATCCGTGTGACGTGCGGAGCGCTTGCATCTTGCGGTAGAACTCGGGGTCGACCTCCCGAATCCACGCAGAGCCCTGGAGGATCGACTGCATGCCCGGAATGTCAGCTGCGAGGACGATCCAATCGTACTCTTCTCGTCCAATCCGGAATCGTTTTCCTTCGCCTCGCTCGATCGAAGACACGGGCGAGCTCAGCCGTATCTCGACCCCATTGGCCTCGAGATGCGCGCGGATCGGCGCAAGTAGCGTCGTCTCGTAGTCGCCAGCGGGATAGTCATAGAGCAGGCCGTGGTCATGGCTGAGATAGTAGAAGTGAAAGGCACGAAGCACTTCTGCCGTCGACAGGTCGGCCTCGTCCGAAAAGAACGCGCGCGCAAAAGTACGGAAGGAGAGCCGAAGCTCCGGCGGAAGCTCGGCATCTTCGCAAAAGCGACCAAACGGAACTGCATCAAAAGCTTCGTACGTCCGTTCCATGTCAAACCGAACGAACGAATCGAGCCGTTCGCGCGTACGCTTGCGCACGACATCGCGCCATCGGTAGAAGCCGCGGCGACCGAGGTCCAAGATGTTGAGCGCTGGAACCGTGTCGACATTTCCGTAGCTCTGCGGCTGAAGGTCCGAATGCAGGATGACGTAGTCCTCGATCGCGCGAAAATCTTTCCGCACGCCCAAGCGATCCAGGAATTCATTCAAATTGTAATACTGCCGAAAGAATGCGTGGAAGCCGTGCTCGACAGTCTGCACCCCGTCTCCCACAGGGACCTTCCACGCTCCGATCTTTCCGCCGAGGTACGCGTTGCGCTC
>CBESWY010000212.1:0-5067 GCA_965533395.1 uncultured Myxococcales bacterium | reverse complement strand
GCGATGGACCAATACCTCGAAACGCAAACCTACGAGGACATCTACTACCTGCCACCGCCGAACTGGTTGGAGGTGATGAGCCTAGGCCACCGACGGGCCCTCGCGGATCTGATCTGGCTTCGTGCGCTCATCTACTTCGGTGACGAGTTTGCAAACCAGGGCGCAGTCAAACACGTCTTCAACTACGGCGACTCGATGCTGGCGCTCGACCCCGACTTCAAGCGAGTCTACCACTGGATTGGAGTGGCGGGCGTATACACGCCGACCGGCAGCGCGCCCGAGTTCATGGAACGCGCGGTCGACGTGCTGCGGCGTGGCGCCGAGCGATTCCCGAAAGACGGGGAGCTCGCCTGGGATGTTGGAGCGACGATCAACTACGAGCTCCTTCCCTACCTTCCGAAGGACGATCCGAACCGCGAACGGCTCAAAGAAGAGGCGAACGACTACATGATGGCCGCCGCGCGCCTTGGAGCGGGACCTGCTTGGCTGGTCATGACGAACGCGACCTCGCTTCGAAAGCTCGGGCAGACGGATCGGGAGCTCCGGCACCTCGAAGAGATGTACGCGATGATCCGCGACCCGAAGGTGAAGGCTCAAATCGAGATTCGGCTCATTCAGCTGCGCGACGAGGCATATGCCGAAGCCTTCCGAAGCACGAACGAGGAGTTTGAAAAGCGGCGAGAAGAGGAATTCCCGTACATGCCTTCGACGCTCTATTTCTTCGTCGCAGAGCCCATCGAGGCCACAGTCGGCCTGGAAGACCCGAGCTAGGCTCTTGCAAAAGCGGCGGGCGGCTCGCAAAGTCTCGCGGCTTTGAGTCGCGGTCGTCCAAGATTGAGCCTGATCGAAGTGGGGCTCGTGCTCTGCATCGTCGGCGTCCTGCTGGCGGTGTTCGTACCGACGTTCGTTCGCCGGGTGCGCATCAACAAGATCAGCGAAGCCTCGGAGCTGCTCCAAGAGATGAGCGAACACGTGTCTGCCTATTACGCAACTTCGTGGGCCGATGGAAAGCGATTCTGTCTTCCGCAAAGCGCGGGACCGACACCCGCTGCGCCGACGGTCGACTCGGCAATGATCGACTTTGCGGCCGAGGAGCACGCCGGCCACGAAAGCTGGGAGGCGCTTGGCTTTCAACCGGACCGCCCGGTGCGCTACAGCTACAGTTTCGTCCCGAGCCACCACGGCTGCGAGCTCGTCGGGGACCAGGTGTTGCGATCGGTCTCCTTTCGAGCCGAAGGGGATCTCGACGGCGATGGGGTACGCTCGGTTTTCGAACGGCGTGCGACGATCGTCGGCACCGGCTTGCAGCCAGCCGAATCGCTGCACACTCACCGGCGCGTCGAGTGAGAAGCCGGTCGGTTGCTACTTGAAGCGTCGGGCCGCGATCTGAGCCTCGGCATTGACCAAGGCGGTCGTGATCTCGCCCGAAGCCCGGCGAAGCGCCGGCGGCGTGCCGTCGCCGAAGCGATCGGGGTGCAGGTCACGAACCAGCTTGCGGAGCGCGACACGGGCATCGCGGCCTCCGGCGCCTTCGGGAAGGTCGAGAAGCGCATGGGCCGACGCCTGACCGCGCAGCTCGCGATGCTTCCGGAGCAACAAGGGATAGGAGCCGTTGGCCTTGGGCGACGCCGCCCCCAACAACTTCAGCATCCAGAGAAAGCGAGATCCGGCAAGGCCGCATCCGGGTCGCGCGGCAAGCTCCTCGGCGGGCACGCCCTTGCGTAGCCAGAATACGACCGCGGCTTCCTCAGGCCGTAGATCGGCCCCGCGCAACAGTGCCTCGCCAATCGGGGTGAGGTGATACGCCTCGTTTCCGAGCTGCACACCTAGGCTCGCCGCATCAATGTGGGTGACGGCAGCTCGCATCGCCTGCAGGGCGAGCGACCTGGCCTGCATCGGTTCGCCGAGCCTCCATCCGTCTGGTGCGGCGTCGGATTGCATGAGGCGCAACACCAACCCGTCCCACTCACACATCCCGACGAGTCGCTCGAGCACCTGCCGGTGAGTGAGCGCGATGCGCCGATCGACGGTGGCGCCGATGAGCTTCCCCGAATCGAACGATAGCGCGGCGCGATGCCCCTCACCCTCGACGTGCAGGATGCCGCTGGCACTTGCTCGGTCGAGACCGATCAAGACGCGGCAAACGGTCGTCGCGCTGGAAAGCGTTCGCACGCAATTCGAATATTCGATCTACCGAGGGCTGGCTAGTTTTCAGCGTGACGCTGCGTAGCGGGGGTCGCCAGGGCGCAGCGCGAGGGCATTTCGGATTTGCGCGAACCTCGCGGACACCGACGTCGGCGCAACCCCGTACCGACGCGCTACCTCGGCTTGTGTGCACCCCGGACGCTGCTCGACGACCGCAATCGCGTACTCGAGCGCGGCTGCCAAGACTTCGGGCTTGGTGACGCGAAGCTCGCAGTGCGCCTGCATGTCGGACCACAGCTGCGTTGCGCGTTCGATTTCGCCGCGCGAGTAGCCGGCTTCGCCCATCTTGAGCTGCACGGTTTCGGCGACGCGATCGGCGGGAGGGCGGCGCACGGTTGCCTTGGCCCCGGCGGTGTCGACCGCGCCGGCTTCGATCCATTCGAGAAGCCCGCGGTGATCGGGATTGCATGGACCCTGCTCTTGGGCGAGCTCCGCGAGCTCGAGCGCTTCGTCGAGATCGCCCAGACGTGCCACGCAGTGTGCCAAGGAGCCGATGATTTCGTCGTGCTCGGGCTCGAGCTCGTACGCGCGACGGAGATGCGGATGCGCGCCGCTCGGATCATCGAGCGCGACATCCATCAAGTGGCCGAGGTTGTGGTGGTACCAGGGTGTCTGTGGAGCGATGCTCGACGCTTCGCGATACGAGCGGACAGCGACCCGATAGTTGCCGAGCAGCGCATGGCAAAGGCCCATGAGCGCGTGAAGGATGTCGTCCTCCGCGGAGTGGCGAAGCACGCGCCGCAAGTGCAGCGCAGCCTTCCAAGGGTTGTCTTCGAGGTGAAGCTCCGCCAGGTGGCGATGCGCGAAGAGCGAGGCCTCGCTCCCCTCGTCCGCAGCGGACAGCAACTTGGTCAGCAGGCCTTCAGCGCGCTTCGACGACGCCTCGAGAGCTTCTTCCGCCTGCTCCCAGAGTTCTTCGATCGTGCTTGCCCCACGTCCCATCTGCAGTCGTATAGCTGGTCAATTTTTTGAACGCAAGACTCGTCCGCTGTGCGCAAGCTCTTGGAACGCGTCGTTGGTGGTTCGAAGCACGGGTATCACGCTTGTGTTGACCACCCGCGAGTGACGTTTGGGCTCCGCGCATTGAAACTGCGCATCATGCGAGCTTGATGTATGCTTGGGGGGCTCGACCGCTCACGCGTGGAGGGATAGCGAAACCATGATGCCCGATGAAACCGACGAAAACGCTTCCGAGTCCGCCGATTCGGGCGAACGAGAACGTCGCTGGTCCGAAGGTGTCCTTCGCGACACGCTTCGAAAAGCCGTCGAGAAAGGCATCGAAGCGGGCGTCGGGACGCTGCGGAGCGCCGACAGCGCCCTTCGCGGGGTGACCCAGGACGGCAAGCTCCCGAAAGAGCTGATCGGCTACGTCTTCGCGTCGGTGGACGAGACCAAGAACGCGTTGGTTCGCACCGTCGCCAAAGAGGTCCGAGATTTCCTCGAAGCCACTGATATTGCTGGCGAGTTCTATCGTGCACTCACGTCCCTGTCGTTCGAGGTCAAGACCGAGATTCGCTTCATTCCGAATGACTCGGGCGGCGTACGGCCGCAGGTCAAGGCTCGCGCGGTGCAAAAGCGCACGCGGCGCGGGGGCGTCGTCGAAACCGAGCCGATCATCCCGCCCGACGATTCCGCTGGAACCTGAGGAGGATGACCGCACCCGGGACAGTGTACTTGGTGGGTGCCGGCCCCGGCGACCCGGAGCTCATCACAAGGCGTGGGCTCCGGCGGCTTCGCGAAGCGGATGTCGTCCTGTACGACGCCCTGGTGCACCCCGACCAGCTCAGCGAGGCACGGCCCGACGCAGAGTTGCTATTCGTGGGCAAACGGGCCGGCCGCGTTGGCCAAAGGCAGGCCGAGATCAATCGGCAGCTCGTCGAGGCCGCGCGCGACGGGAAGACGGTCGTTCGACTCAAGGGCGGAGATCCCTATCTCTTTGGGCGCGGCTCGGAGGAAGCCGAGTTGCTGGCATCGGAGGGGATCCCCTTCGAAGTGGTTCCGGGCGTTCCCTCGCCGCTTGCCGCAACCGCGTACGCGGGCCTTTCGTTGACCCACCGGACGCTCGCCTCGAGCGTGGCCTATGTGACGGCTACCGAATCGGTCGAAAAGGACCGCGCCAGCCACGACTGGTCCAAACTCGCCACAGCTACGCAGACGCTCGTCATCTTCATGGGGATGCGCAAGCTCGACTCGCTTGCGACGCTCTTGATCGAGAATGGGCGCCCCGCCGATACGCCCGCCGCCGTCGTCCAATGGGCTTCGCTTCCGACGCAGCGCACCGTCGTCGGAACGCTCGCCGACATTCACCAGCGTGCATCGAAGGCCGGTCTCGGCTTGCCGGCGCTCACCATCGTGGGCGAGGTGGTGCGCCTGCGGAGCAGCCTTCGTTGGTTCGATACGAAGCCGCTGTTTGGGAAACGCATCTTGGTCACCCGCGCCGTGCACCAGGCGGGGTCGCTTGCGGCGATTCTTCGCGACGAGGGCGCGCAGCCAATCTTGGCGCCTACCATTCGGATCGCGCCCGTCGCCGACCTCGCGCCGCTCCGCGACTCCATCGCCGGTCTGCATCGCTACGATTGGATTCTCTTCACGAGCAGCAACAGCGTCGAAATCGTGCTCTCGGCCATCGAGGACGCCGGCCTCGACCTCCGAGCCCTGGCGGGCGTCAAGGTGTGCGCCATCGGCAACAAGACGCGGCTTGCGCTGCGCTTGCGCGGAATTGTCGCGGACCTGCTTCCCGAGGACGCACGCGCCGAGGGTGTGGTCGCCGCGCTCCGTCCGCTTCTCGCCGATGCGTCGCGCATCCTGCTTCCGCGCGCGGAGGTCGCCCGCGAAATCTTGCCCGACTCGCTTCGAGAGGCC
>CBESWY010000211.1:0-5083 GCA_965533395.1 uncultured Myxococcales bacterium | reverse complement strand
GATTGTATTGGTCTTTTTGATCCCGTTTGGCTTTCCGATGCCCTCCCATTAGCCTAAAGGGTGAACCTCCTTCCCCAGGGGTCAATATGCTAGGACGTCGCAGCAGAACCACGAACCTTCGCGCTGAGCTGGAGAAAGCGCTCAACGCCCAAAAGGTTAATCAGGCGCTCGATCTCTACGAGCTCATCGAGGAGCGAAACCCGCATGAGCCGCGGTGGCCACACCGCAAGGGCGACTTGTTGCAGCGAATGGGCCGCGAAGGCGATGCGGTGCGCGCCTACGAGCGTTGCGTCGAGCTCTACGCGGCCAAAGGCTTCGTCGCCCGCGCCGCCGCGATGGCCAAAGTCATCTTGTCGATCGACCCGACGAAAGACGCCGTCTTCGAACGAGTTGATCCCGAGGTAGCGCGAAGACTGCACCGTCAAAGCCAAAGCGTCGCAATGCCCGCTGACGAGCTGCTCAACACCGAGCGCGAGACCCCGCCGACCGAGACGACGGAAGACGCAAGGCTCCACTTCACGGAAGTCGAGCTTGCCCGAAGCCCACCACCGCCCGAGCCTCTGGTCAGTGAGCGCCCATGTGCTGGGACACTTGCGCAGCTTCCCTCGATGCTCCTGTTCGCGGACGTACCAGGGGAAGTTCTGGACGCCTTGGTGAGGAAGTCGACACTGATCGACGCCGAGGATGGGCAGCGCTTCGTTACTGAGGGCACTGCGGCAGACGCGCTTTACGTGGTCATCCAAGGCAACGCCGTCGAACAGCGAGGTGCCGATTCGCAAAGCCTCCTTCTCGGCGAAGGAGATGTGGCCGGGGTTTCGTCCCTGCTGTCAAACGTGAGCTACGGTGGGGACGTCATCGCGTGCGGTCCCGCTCTCGTGCTTCAAATCGGCAAGCCTCTTCTCGACCAGCTGGTCGAACAACATCCTGCTTTTGAGGACGTGCTGCAGGAGATCCTATGCCGTCGTCTGGTCGCGACGCTGCTCCGAACCAGTCCCATCTTCACGGTATTCGACGAAAGTACTCGAACGCAGATCGCTCGCCTGTTCGAAGTGCGCCGCGCTCTCGCAGGAACCAAGCTTGTCGAGGCGGGCACAGTCTCCGACGGTGTGTACCTCCCCCTCCACGGTCGCATCCTCGCAAGGAAGCCAGATGGGACGTTCATCGGTTCCATGGAGCTCGGACAGGCCCTCGGCCAAGAGTCGATCCTGACCCGCAGACCTTTGCCGTTCAGCGTCGAGGCCGAAAGCGATGCGCTCGTCTTGTGCATGCCAGCCCAGGCGTTTAGCGACCTCTTGATGCGGCGCCCCGACGTCGTTCAGCACATCGGCAGACAGGTCTCGCCCACACGAGGCAACTACCGAAGGCGCTCATCGTCGCGCGGAACTTCGGTCAGGTCTTCATAGAGAGCGACTCGTTTCGGCGAGTGTCCCCAGTAGCCGACCGAATCTACCGCCGCTCGTCGCACGGCTCCGTCGCTGCGTCACAAATTTGCGCGCAGCCTCGCGATGCGCATATCTGGCCTCATGGAAGCAAACAAGACCAAGACCACATCCAGGTCCCAATCCAACAGGTCCGCCAACCGAAAAGCAGCGCCCCCGAGGGCGCAAGGCGGCACGACAGCGACACCAGCGCCCACAAAGGCAGCCGTTCGGGCAAGGCGCACCAAGACGGCCGCCAAGCGATCGCCCTCCACGCAGGCCGCAGAGTCGAGCGCACAACAGCGAGCTCAGCGCATTGCGGTCGCCGCGTACCACTTCGCCGAGCAACGCGGCTTCGCCCCAAATCACGAGCTCGACGACTGGCTCGCCGCTGAACGAAGCCTCTAGGGGTACCTATTCTCGATCCTGCGTCTGTCTCTAGCGGCTGACGTTTGGACGCGGACTCGCCGAAACCTCGGGCGCGCGTGCCGCGGCGAGCTGTTTGTACTCTTCGAACGAGGCCTCGAGGGTCTCGACGAACTCGTGCAAGTCCGGGAAACCTTCCCAATCGCCGTTGAAGCCCCAGTATAGCCCCCCGTTGTAGCTAAAGAGCGCGATGCCGAGGTTCTGGGTCGGCGGGATCGGGACCAGCGGGTACATGGCCTTGAGCTCTGCGCCGAGCATGTAAAGCCGCAGCGGGGGCCCCGGGATGTTGGTGACCACGACGTTGTAGGCGTGTCGTCTGATCGCTTCGCGGGAGATATCCAAAAGCAGCCGCTTGGTCGTCAAGTCGGCCACGTCTTCGAGGAGCTCCGCGCCTGCGGTTTGATTGGACTCCTTCTTGAGTTTCGTCGTGACGGCGATGACCTTCTTCATCCGTTCGATGGGGTCGGGCTCGGACACGGGAAGATCCGCGAGCAGCATGGCGACCTGGTTTCCCGCCGGCCCGCCGCTGGTCTTGCGCGTGCTGACGGGAAGAAAGGCGCGAAAACCCTCCATGGAGTCCACGTCTAAGTCGCGCGCCTCGAGGAAACGCCGGATGGCTGCGGTGGTCGTCGCGACAACCACATCGTTGATGGTGCCTCCAAGCGCGTTCTTCACGGCCTTCACCTCTTCGAGGTCGAACGACGTCCAGTCGAAACGACGATACGGGCTGATGTCGGGCGCCGTGAAAGGACTCTCCGGGCCGGCCTTCATCCCCGATTGCAGCACACGCGCCACGCCTCCGAAGTTCTCCCGGATGCGGGGCCCGAAGTGCGAAAGTTTGCGCAGCCCATTGATGCGATGTTTGACCTCGGCCTGGACGAGCTGCCTCCGAGTTGGTGCAGGACGTGGAGTCCACGAGCTCGGCTCTTTCTCCGTCACGATAGGCGTCATTTGAAGTAGCGCTTCGATGAGCCCAACGCCCGCGACGCCATCGACCATGCAGTGATGCGCCTTGCCCACCAAAGCGAACTGTTCGTTCTCGATGCCTTCGACGATCCAGAACTCCCAGAGCGGCCGGCTCCGGTCCAGTCGCTGCGAGAACAGCCGACCCGCGAGGCGCTTGAGCATTCGCTCGTCTCCGGGAAGCGGAAGCCGTGTGTGGCGGAGATGGAAATTGATGTTGAATCGATCGTCTTCGATCCAAACCGGATGACCAAACCCGGGCACCCACTCGAGCCGTTGTCGATAACGTGGCATCGTGTCTAGTGCCGCCAGCGTGTATCTGGTGATGCGCTCCATATCGAGCCCGCCGTTGTCGAGCGTCAGTGGCTTCGCATCGAAGAGCAGCACCGCGCCGACGTGCATGGACGCGGTTTCGTTCTCGAGGTCCAAAAAGATAGCGTCGAGCGCGCTCAATCGTTCGTGGAATGCCTGGGCCATGATGGGCTCATGAGAATACGCTCCTGTCTGCCGCGGCACCAGACCTCACGGCGGCGGGAAGGGCAGGATGGCTGCCGCGAAGCTGGTCTTGGGTTGATGTCGTTGAATTTCCCGAATGGTGTCCTAGGCTGGGCGAATCCCGTTTCCCGCTGCGTCCAACGCGAGATCATATTAAATGAATTGGTACCGAATTAAGACAGCATTCATCGGACTCAAGCGATTGGCAGAGCTGACGGACGAGGACAAGCAAGCTTGCATCGATGGCTTCAAGTTCCTTCAGAGGATGCAGGATGGCGAGCCGACCGAGACAGCGGATGAAACGAAAGCGGTCGCGGACTACTACAAGGTCCTGAACAACCTGCTCTCGGTTTTTGACCTGGAGAAGCTTTATATCCCGCCGCAGCTAGACGAATCCCAAGGACTGTACGGGAATCAGCTCTTGGTCGAGGAGGCTGTACTGAAGGAGCTGAATCTCAAAGACCCGAAGGGATCGCATCTATTGGACATGGGGTGCGGGAGGGGACGGATCTCATACCACTTCGCCACGCTGACGGGTGGTCAGGTGTCCGGTTACAACATCGACCTCAATCAAATTGAGAGTGCGATCGACTGGGCGGCCGAATGCCGAATGAGTGATCGGCTTCACTTCAAAGTAGGCAACCACCACGAGCCGCTCGCGTATGAGTCGGGAACCTTCGATGGGTGCTTTTCCTTTCAAGCGGTCTGGCCGTTCTTCAAAAAAGACGAGCTCGACGCCCACGCCGGAGAGATGTACCGCGTGTTGAAGCCTGGCGCGCGATACGCCTGTTCCGAGTATCTATTGACGCCGCATTTCGACTGGGACAACGAAGAGCACGTGAGCCTACACAAGGCATTTCTGCCCACGCTCGCTGCCACTCAATCCATGTATCCGGCTGACGTTTGCGCGGCCTTGGAAAGGGCGGGTTTTACGGTTGTCGTTTCAGCTCCTTCGAAAAGCGCGGCCTGGCCGATTTGTGAACAGAAAAGAGATTTGATTCTCGGCGGTCGAAAGGTCATCAGGGCGCTCGAAGCCGTTCGCATTTTGCCCCCGTGGGTCGAAGAGTCGCTCGAGCTTCTTCAAAGCGGCGGCCAGGCATGGACCGATGCCGAAAAGGCCAAACTCGCCGATTTGAACTGGAGAATCGTCGCGGAGAAGCCGGCGGTCTGAACGCCGACCGGATCTTGCTAACTCAGCTACCGACGCCCGCCGCGAACGGGTTCCGCGCGCACCGGCTCGCGTTCGCGCTCCACGGGCAAGGGCTCCTCGCGCCGACGCTCTGCGGGCAAGGGCTCTCGCCGACGCTCCATGTACCGGCGGTCGCCTAGATACTCCTCGGAAACCTCACTTGGCTCGCCAGCTTCCGACGGCTCACTCGGCTGATCGTCTCCCGACGGCTGGCTCGGCTGGCCGGCGTACGAAGGCTGCGGCGCTTGTTCGCCCTCCGCCCTTACTTTGGCTAGCTCAGCGGGCGTCAGCTCTTTTTGCGTGTACCCAGGGTCACCGTCGATGCCGAGCTCCAACCGGTGGCCGGCGGCCCGCGGGGGAGGCTCCTCTGTCGGGAAGCCACTCGGCGGAGGTGCATCGTCCGGGAAACCATCCGGCGGAAAAGACGGCATGTCACCATCCGCCATGTCTGGTGAAGCTACAGTGGGCTCGGCCTCTGTCGCAGCACCGGCTTGCGGTTCCTCGGCGGGTTGTTCGGCCTTCTTGGTGCAAGCGACGGCGATCACGGACACCGAGAGTATGACGACGGGAATCGAAAGAACCTGCATTGCTT
>CBESWY010000210.1:0-5105 GCA_965533395.1 uncultured Myxococcales bacterium | reverse complement strand
GAGTATCGAATGCGCAGAGGACGGTTGGAGTACCAGGTGTAGAGGCCAAGATTGTAGCGAGCGTGCCCCAACGTCGCGCTTCCGTTGAAACCTAGAAAACCAAAACGGTCGAGCGAAGGCCGGAAGCGCTCGATGTTGATCCCCTGTGCCGACACCTCCGCCGAGGCTGTGAGCACGACGAGCAAACCAAGCAGGGGCGTCCAACGTTTCATCCGACCTCGTTGCCTCCCAAGAGGTGGGTCGTGCGAACGTTTTTCAACGCTGCGAGCATGCTTTGGCGCACCTTGGGCGCGCGCTTTTCGAGGTCGTCCAGAAGCTCTTTGACCTGTTGTCGCCAAAGGTTTTCCTGTGAGCCGCAGAGGTTGCAGGGGATGATCGGGAAGTCCAAGTAGCGGGAGTATGCCGCAATGTCTCGCTCCGAGGAGTAGATCAGCGGTCGAATCACGGTGTTGCGCCCGTCGTCGCTGAGGAGCTTCGCCGGCATCGCGCTGAGCGACCCATTGAACATCATGTTCAACATGAGCGTTTCGATCGCGTCGTCACGATGATGTCCGAGCGCGATTTTCGTGCATCCGAGCGTCTCCGCGGCGTTGTAGAGAATGCCCCGCCGAAACCGCGAGCAGAGGCTGCAGTAGGTCTGTCCCTCGGGAATGCGTTCGGTCACCAGTTGATAGGTATCCTTGCGAATGATTTGGTGCGCGTAGCCCTGCGCGAGCAACCAGGCCTCGAGCGGCGTCCCATCATAGCCGGGCTGCCCTTGATCGAGGTGCACGGCAATGAGCTCGAACGGCACCGGCGCTCGTTGGCGCGCCCGCTCCAAGAGGTGCAGCAAGGTATAGCTATCCTTGCCGCCGCTGATCGCGACCATTACGCGGTCGCCGGGCGCAATGAGCCCAAAGTCCGCAATGCACTGCCCCATCTCGCGAGCGAGTCGCTTTTCCAACGTGGCTTGACCCACGCGGGATGGGTACTCGCCGAGCGCCGAGGCTGCAAGGCCTTCGGTCACTTCGCTCTTCGGAGGGCGACGGCGCGCGCGTGCGCCTCCAACCCCTCGAGCCGGGCGAGCCCCTCGAGCAGATCCGCTTGGCGGGTGATCGCGGCCTGAGAGTAGCGGATGAGTGACGAGCGCACGATGAAATCGTAGACGCCCAACGGAGACGCAAAACGCACGGCGCCTCCCGTCGGCAGCACGTGACTGGGACCAGCCGCGTAGTCGCCGGCGGCTTCCGGCGTGTGATAGCCCAGGAAGATGGCGCCGGCAGCCCCGATTTTGCCAAGCATGGCTTCAGAATCTGCAACAGCGAGGCTCACGTGCTCGGCTGCGAGCGCGGTGGCCGCTCGGCCCGCCTCTTCGAGATCGTTGACGATGAAGCAGTAGCCGTTGTCGCGCACGGACTGCTCGGCGATCGCTTTTCGCGGGAGCGACGCGAGTTGCCGTTCCAGTGCGGCATCCACCGCGTCCGCCTGGGCGCGAGAGAGGACCACGGCAAGTGGATAGGCCGCCTCGTCGTGCTCCGCCTGCGACAAGAGGTCCGCGGCGACGATCTCTGGGTCCGCGCCATCGTCCGCCACGACCAAGATCTCACTCGGGCCGGCAATCGAGTCGATGTCGACGACGCCAAATACGAGCCGCTTTGCGCAGGCGACGTAGATGTTGCCCGGACCGACGACCTTGTCGACACGCGGAATTGACTCGGTGCCATAGGCGACCGCCGCAATGGCTTGGGCTCCGCCGGCGTCGACGACCTCGGTGACACCGGCAAGCTCCGCAGCCGCTAAGATCTCGGGAGTCGGATTCGGCGTGATCAACACAATGCGTTCGACCCCGGCGACGGTCGCTGGAATCGCGGTCATCAATACCGTGGACGGATAGCGGGCCTTTCCGCCCGGCGCGTATACGGCCGCCGCGGCCACAGGCCTCACGCGCTGACCGAGCTCGACGCCATCTTCTTCATAGCGAAACCCCGAGTCCCGCTGATGCTCGTGGTAGCGCCGAATCCGCTCGCCTGCAGCGGCCAAGGCCTCGCGAATGGCGGGGTCGACCGCACGCGCCTCCTTCAGCCACGCGTCGCGATTCAACACGAGTGACGGCGGGCGGCGGCGGTCGAAACGCTCCGTGTATTCGAGAACCGCCTCGTCGCCCCGCTCACGAACCGCATCGAGAATCGCGCGCACGTCTGGCTCGACGCGGGCGAGATCCTCGTCGCCACGCCGGCTCAAAGACGCTAACGTGTCTTCGTAGCCCGGTTGGCCCTGTTCGTAGATCGTGAGCATTTGCTAGTTCTAGCGGGCGTAACAACGGGGTCAACCACGCAACCTTGCCCTCTGGGCCCGAAAGTGCTCAGACTTCGCCGATCATGAACGTACGCCTGTACAACACCCTGACGGGACAGAAGGAACCATTCGAGCCAGCCGATCCCGGGCACGCGCGCGTCTACGTCTGCGGCCCGACGGTCTATGACTACGCTCACCTCGGCCATGCTCGTTGCTACGTCGTGTACGACGTGCTGGTGCGGCACCTGCGCAGCGACGGCATGAAGGTCACGTACGTCCGGAACATCACCGATGTCGACGACAAGATCCTCAAACGAGCCGCGGAAACCGGAACGGAGCCGACCGAGCTCGCAACGCGCTTCGCCGCTGCCTATTCGGAGGACATGCATCGGCTCGGCAACCTCGACCCCGACATCGAGCCGCGCGTCAGCACCCACCTCGAAGACATCTTTGCCTTGGTGCAACGCCTGATCGACGGCGGTCACGCCTACACGGCAGAGGGTGACGTCTATTTCTCGGTCGAGTCGTTCCCCGAGTACGGCAAGCTCAGCCACCGCGACCTCGGCAAAATGAAGGTCGGTGCGAGCGACCGGCTCGACGACGCACAAACCGCGCGCAAACGGCATCCCGCGGATTTCGCTCTTTGGAAGAAGAGCGAAAACGAGGCCTGGGGTTGGGAAAGCCCCTGGGGCCGCGGTCGCCCCGGCTGGCACATCGAGTGCTCCGCGATGTCGATGAAGCACCTCGGGGACACGCTGGACCTTCATGGGGGCGGGCTCGACCTGGTGTTCCCGCACCACGAAAACGAAATCGCCCAAAGCGAGGCCGCCACGGGGAAACCCTTTTCGCGTTGCTGGATGCACAACGGATTCGTCGAAGTCGACAAAGAGAAGATGAGCAAGAGCCTGGGCAACTTCTTCACGGCACGCGATCTCTTCGATCGCGTCGAGCCAGAGGCGATCCGTTACTTCATGATGACGGTGCACTACCGAGCCCCGCTCAACCTCGACTGGACCCTAGACGAAGCCGGCAACGTAACCGGCTTCCCGCAGTTCGAGGAGGCTGAGCGGCGGGTCGCGTATCTGTACAAGACGAAGCAGAGGTTAGAAGGGCTTCCGCCGAAACGAGTGTCCGACAGCGACGAGCCCAGCCCACAGGAAATCGCGAGCTTCAGCGCAGCGCTGCGCGGGTCGCTGGACGATGATCTCAACATGCCCGTCGCACTCGCGAAGCTGGCTGACTTCCTCAAGGCCGTGAACGAGCTCTGCGACGCGGCGATGAGGAAGAAAGGAAAGGCTTCGCGCAGCGCGGTCGAGCAGGCCAAGGCCGGATTCCGCGCTTTGGAAGCGGAGCTTGGGCTTGGCGCCGAGGCGGCGGACGAGATCCTTCTTCGAATTCGCGACCGGAGGGCCAGGGCGTCCGGCTTGGACGCCGCCGAGATCGAACGGCGAATCGCGGATCGGAGTGACGCGAGAAAATCCAAAGATTTTGTGGCGGCGGATCGGATTCGGGACGAGCTGGCAGCATTGGGTGTGGAGCTGCTGGACGGCCCAGAGGGCACCGGCTGGACGATGGCGGACTGATGAAAGTATCAGGTGAGATGCCCTGAAGCGCGCGAAGTCCCGTTTCTTTGCGGGATCGGGCTTGCAGGGAGGTGTCACTGGCCCGCTCCCTATGTCACCCTGATAGTTCCTTGGAGAAGGAAGCTTTGACGTCGTCTGTCCCAGAGCCAGTGGCAGAAGGTACCTTGGGTGCCACACCGCTAGGCCACGTATTGCTGTCGATCCAGAAGAAGGGCCTCTCCGGAACCCTGGCGATCTGGCCGGACGAGGAGCGACCCGGGCAAGACCGCATCCTCTTCCGCAACGGCATCCCCGCGATCGGTCGTTTCATCAACCCCGCCTCTGACTTCGAGCACGGCATACTCCACATCTTCAGCCGGCGGGCGGCGCCGTACGCGTTCTACGAGGCCGACTTGGTCGGCGAGAGCGATGGCACGCTCCGAGGAGCGGTCGACATCTTTGCGCTCATCGCAAATTCACTTCGCGCGGATGTTCCAAAGGACGCGGCGGTGCGGGTGATTCGAAAACTCGGCGAGAGTGCGCACCGCATCAAGGCGGGCTCGCCGCTCGCGAGGTTCGCGCTCCAGGCCAACGAGATGGCGTTCGTCGAGCTGATGCGCGCGGAACCAGCGTCGGCGCCAACGCTCATCGAGCAGTTCGGCGACCCGAAGGTGGCGCAGCGGATGCTGTACCTGCTCGCGATCACGGATTGCCTGGAACCTTACGCGCCTGCCTCTCAACAAAAGCTCAGGGCCGTCAGGGGCGCGTCACCTCCCAAGCCGCGGGTGTCCACTCCGCCCGGTCCGCGTGCGTCGATGAGGGCTCCGACGGGCCAGCGCACGAGGGGCCGCAACTCGACGCCGCCAAACGAGCGAGAGTCTGCTCTTCCCGGCGCACATTCGGTTTTGCCTGCTTCTCCGAGTAACCGGCCGCCGTCGCGAACACTTTCCGGAGAGATCGTGGCTCCGCGTTCGGTGCCGTCGGCCCCTCCGCCAAGCCTGAGCGCCGAGCACACCAAACGCTGGAATGAAGTCTCTCGCGTCATCGCGATGATGGACCGGCAGAACTACTTCGAGATGCTGGGCGTGAGGGAAAGCGCGGACAGCAGCGAAATCAGCAAGAAGTACATGACACTGGCCAAGATCTGGCATCCGGACCGTCTGCCTTCCGAGCTTGCTGCGCTGCGTCCATGGGTCGAGGAGATCTTCCATCTTTTTACCGTGGCCAACGATACGCTCGGCGATACGACTAAACGCGTCGAATACCAAA
>CBESWY010000209.1:0-5115 GCA_965533395.1 uncultured Myxococcales bacterium | reverse complement strand
GTCGACGCTTCTTGGAGCATGGCTAGGCGGTAGGCGATGTCGCCGCTGATTTGGCCTGGGGCGCTTGCTAGGGAGTTGACTCGTTCGAGCAGGCGGCCGAGGCGGCGTTCGAGATCTTCTCGGGTGAGCTCCAGCTTGGTTCGCATGGGAGCGAGCTTCTTGCGGCGTGGGTCGAGATAGTCGCTTTGGCCTGCGGCGCGCTGCTCACGCTCGTGCCGGGTGAGCACGGTCGCGGAGTGGACCTCCAGAAGCGGAGAGTCGCTCGATACGATCGCCGGGAACGGTGTCGGACTATTGATGTCGACGACGCGGGTGAAATGCTGGGCCCAGCAGTGGTCTTCGCCACGGCTCGTGTCGCTCATGCCGACGATTTCGACCGCGGGGTCGCCCAGGCAGCCGCAGAGCTCGCGCAGACGCTTGATTTTCGCCTCGCCGCTGTTGATCTGATCGAGGGTCGAGTAGTGAACGTGATCGACACCGAGCGCTTCGCCCGCGACTTCGACGGTTGGCTTCGGGGAAGCGCTGGTGAGCACCACCTCGATTTGAGGCCATTGGGCGTGCACCCAGTCTAGGTCCGCGCGGTCGATGACCTGGTCGGGCTCGTGCCGGCGCCAGATGCGCTGGGCGAGCTCTCGCAGCACCTCGTCCGATGCCGTCTGCAGATGTCGAAGCAGGGTGAGCTGAGGCACACGCTGTGCCGCGCGAATCGGGTCCGCGACGAAATGCTGAAAGCCACGCCTCCGAAGCCAGTCGAGCCGGGAGGCGGCCTTCCCCCAGAAGCCATAGTACACACCTGGATAGGCCCAGATCTTGAGGCTTTTCGCCAAGTAGCGTGCGGTGCTTTGGGGGTGATCCCAGTCGAAGAGGAACTTGCCACTCTCGAGCCGGCTCCCCATCCGCTCGAACTGCTCGCGCCCGTAGCCTTGGTAGGCGCAGAGCTCCCAGCCCAGGGCCTCACCCAGGTCGCGGCCGAGATGGATCGTTCGATCGAGATCGAGAACGAGGTAGCGGGTGTTGGTGGTGAGAACCTGCGCGCAGAGGTCTCGAAACGTCGCTGCCTCGCCGTGACGGACCAGTCGGTTGACCAATCGGTTTGGAGATTTCGTCGACGCGGAGCTTGGTTCCACATTCATAATCTAAGCCTTCGATCACCATCCGTTTGTAAAACTTAGGTCACATCGACTAGATCTGTTCCAGACCACAGACGTCTATTCATGTGTGACCGTCCGAACCACAAGCTGTTGCGCGCCGATGACGGGGGCTCCGCGTGAGCGATTTGTCGGACGAGGAGCTTGTGCGTGCGTACCGGGACGGCGATTCGGAAGCGTTCCAGGTGCTTTTTCGGCGCTACCGGGGGCCGCTCTTCAACTTTCTCTTGCGTCGAGTCGGCGATCGGGGGCGCGCCGAAGAGCTCTACCAGGACAGCTGGACCAAGGTCATCGAGCGTTGCTCGGCGTTTCGCGGCGACTCGAAATTCTCGACGTGGCTCTACACGATCGCTCGGAACGCCTGCATCGACCACCAGCGAAAGATGAAGTTCCGCGGGCACGCCTCGCTCGACCAAACCCAGCGGGGCGCGAACGATCCGATGGTCGAGCGGGTGGCCAACCCTGGCCTGGCGCCGGACCAGCTTGCCGTGGGGCAGGCGCTGAGGGAGCGGATTCGAATCGCGGTAGAGGAGCTGCCGGAGGAGCAGCGCGAGGTGTTCTTGTTGCGCCAGTTGCAAGGGCTGGGCTTCAAGGAGGTCGCCGAGGTCGTCGGAGCGCCGGTGAACACGGTCAAGAGCCGAATGCGCTACGCGCTCGAGCGGCTTCAGCTGGGGCTGGATGATCTGCGCGAGCAGGAAGGCAAGGGAGCCGAAAAAGCATGAACTGCGAGGAGTGCAAAGAGCAGGTTTTCGAGCTGATCGAGCGCGAGGCGGTCGACCCCGAAGGCGTGCGCGCAATTCTTGCCGACTGCCCGGACTGTCGCGCTGAGTTCGAGGCGATGAAGGCGGCGCTTGCGCTCGCCGGAGAGTTGCCGGTCGAGGAGCCCCCTGCCGAGATCGATGCCGCGATCCTGCGCCTGGCCGCCCAGCGCCGACCGCCGGCCGTGCCCGGACCGTCTTCCGGAGTGGTGGAAGAAGCGGTGCGGATTCCCTTCTACAAGAAAATGGTGCAGGTCCCGCCTTGGGCGATGGCCGCCGTTGCCCTCTTGGCAGTCGGCGTCGGTGTCTGGTCGATTCCGCGAACGGTGCAGTTCGAATCTGATGCGGATCGGCCCATGCTCGAGGCCAAAGCCGCGGTTCCCGTGGAGGAGGCCCCACGTGACGAGCGCGTGGCTCGGGAACCGGCATCGGAGGAGGCGGCGTTCGGGGCGATGGATGACACCGTCGACGCGGCACCGGTCGTGGCGATGGAATCGGCGAAAAGCGCCGGTCGGCCTGTGCGTCGTCGGGCACCGCGCGCGAAGAAGCGGCGCGATGCAATCGCGAGGCAGTCGGCCCCCGAGGCTGACGCGGAGAATCGAGGGATGGCGCCGGCAGCGGCGCCGGCCAAAGCGGAAGGGGTGGCCCAGCGCTCGGCTGCGGGCGGCGCCCTCGCCGAGGATGCAGCGCTGGCTTCGGCCGAGCTCGGTGACATGGATGCGAAGCGCGACGAGACGTCCCAGTGTAGGGTCAAGGTCAGCGCATTCGAGCGGCGGCTCCGTGATGAGAAAGGCTACGAGCCCGCGCCCGAGGAAGAGCTCGCGATCGGCCGCTGCTATCAGAGGCTTGGTGAGACCGCCAAAGCCCGCGCATGGCTGGAGCGCGCGGCCGCCGACCCGGCGACCAAACGCCGAGCTCGAAAGGCGCTACAGGCGCTTCCTAGCAAATAGCGGCGTACGAACGCTGGACGCTCGAGGCGGATCAGTCGCGGCGAGTGGCCTCGAACACGTAACGGGCCACATCGCTGATTTGCTCCGGCGTCAGCGTTTCGCCGAACGGCGGCATCGCGCCCACCCCATTGGTCACGGCCGCTTCGACCTGCTGGACGCTGCGTGCGAGCTCATCGAGGTTGGGACCGACCGCGCCAAGCGCCTCGGCGTCCGCGAGGCTGTGGCAGGTCGAGCAGGGTGGCGCTGCGGCTTCGGTGAAGATCGTGCGCCCTCGCTTGCCTGCTTCGGAGAGTTGCACCGGTTTGCGGGGGCCCTGGGGAGCGTCGCTTTGCTCGGGCGGCGGCGTCAGGCAGACCGCGTCCTCGGCGTTGCAGACCTGCACCGTGACGCCCATGTCGCGCCAGCTGTTGTTGCCGTAGCCTCGCTCGTTTTCGTTCCGGAGCTCGGGCTGCACATCGCCATCCATGGTGGTCGCGCGGCTGTAGAGCTTGACCGGACCAGGCGCGCGCTCGAGCTCTAGCTCGAAGAGCCGCCAAGCGTAGCGGCCGAGGTCGGGGCCGACGAACCGTGCCCGCTGCCAATGCTTCCCGTCGGTGGACACCTCCACTTTCGCGACGGCTTTGGTTCCACCGAACGCGACTCCTGTGACACGAAGCTTCCCCACTACGACCGGCGTCCGCTCGGTCGGAACAGTGATGAAGGACTTGACCGGCATTTCCCACATGGCGGGCTGATCGGGGGTGCCCTTCTCCCCGATGGGGCGCATGCGATAGCCGGTCTGTTGGATCTTGGCCGGACCTTGCTCCGCCGTGAACGCGAGGTTCTTCACGAACTTGATCTGGTTGCAGCCGAAGTAGCCGGGCACGATCAGCCGCAGGGGCCCGCCGTGGGAGCGAGGGATCGGTTCGCCGTTCATCTCCCAGGCCAGTAGGCAGTCGTCGAGCGCCTTGTCGACAGGGATCGAGCGCTCGACGATCACCTGGTTGCGATCGAGACCGGGCGGAATCGGCTCGCCGCCGGTGGTGGTCAGGTAGCGCATGCCCTTGGCCACGCCGCCGAGGTGCTCTACGACGGCGCGTAGGGGCACACCGCTCCAAATCACGCAGCCCGCGGCGCCGACGCCCCAGCGCGACCCACTTGGGCCATGCTTGTAATATTTGCGGCCGTTGCCCGAGCATTGCAGCACCGTGGCGATGGTCGCGAGGCCGAGCCGCTTGAGCGCGTCGACTCGCATCTCGCCGGGTCGCTTCACCCCTTCGATGCGTGTGGTCCAGCCGTCGCGGTCGGCGACGAGCTCGGGTGGCGGCAAGGGCAGGTTTTGGCGAACGAAGAGGACTGTGCTCGCTGTCAGCACGCTGGTGCCGAGCTTCTCGCGTCGTGTTTCGAGCGTGAGTGGGTTGTCCCCGTGCTTGATGAAGTTGGCTGGATCCTTGCGGTCGGGGAGCTCGGGCGGGGCCGTCGTGGGTCTTGTCTCGGCTGGCGCCTCGGATGGCGCGGACGTGGACGTCGCTGGCGGCTCTGCTTTGCGGCACGAGCTGAGGGCCGTCAGCAGGGTCCCGCCGCCTAGGCCCAGGGTGCCGAGTACGAAGCGGCGGCGTCCTTCTCGTGAAGCGTGTTCGTCGTGCGTGCTGGTCATGATGGATTCTCTGCCGGTGCGGGGGTCGGCCAGGTGCGCTCGAAGCACTTGGCCAGCTCGTTTGCGGCAGGCTTGCCGCGCGGGGTGAAGCTCAGGTCACGTGGCCCGCCGAAGCCGAACCAATTCCAAACATAGAAGCCCGAGATGCTCGGTGTCTGCGAGAAGGCGTCGCAGAAGCTTCGGTAGAGGCGCTGTTGCAGGTGAAGGTCCAGCTCCTCTGACGAGGCGTCGTCCCATGGTTGACCGGCAGCGCTGGCTTGGCTGGGGTAGCCGATTTCCGTGATCAGGACGGGCTTGCCTATGCGCCGGCGTAGATCTTCGATCGCGGCACGCGGTGCGCGCCATGCGCGCGTGAGGGATTCGACCGAGGATGGTTCGTCGGGCGACGTCAGCGGAAAGTATGCGGTCAGGCCGACTTCATCGAGTGCATCCCAAAACCGGACCGCCTGTGCGTGATCCCAGTTGGCCGAATAGCTGAGCACGCCTGAGAAATCATCACGTAGCTCCGAGATGAGGGCACGCCAGTGGTCTTGGTAGGGTTCGAGAGAGCCAAGCTCGGAGCCGACGACAAAGCGCTGGGCGCCGGCGTTCTGTGCCACTCGCGCGAGTGGAACGACGAAGCG
>CBESWY010000208.1:0-5121 GCA_965533395.1 uncultured Myxococcales bacterium | reverse complement strand
CTCAGCCATCGTCGAGCGGACTTCTTCGACGCGCGGCCCCGCATAGACCAGCGCGGCGTTGGCGCGGGCGCGAGCTAGATCTGCCTTTCTAGCCAGCAGAATCGGGAGCTCGGCCGTGTTGTCGAGAGCCGCGATCAGCGCCCCGTCTTCGATGAGGTCTCCGCGATCAAAGCGAATCTCTCGAAGTTGGCCGCCCACTCGAAAGCCAAGATGGCGGTCATCGTGCTCGATGATGCCCTGGTAGCCCGAAGGCGTCCCGCGCTCAGTGCTGCAACTCGCCATCGTCACGACGAAGATCATGACCGTCAGCGTCCGCGCCCTGGCTGTCGCAAACCTCACGCGAGCCAGGTTAGCAGATTCGGCCGGGCCCCTGGCTTGGCGCTTCACAGAGACTAGCGCTGATTCGGCCCCCGGTGTTACAAACCCCGAGCCCTACGAATGTACGAGACCCTAGAAATCATCCTAAACATCTCGATTGCGGTGTTCATCGCAGGTGTTCTCTTCAGCGCTGGCCTGGCGGTTACCTTCGATCAGGTGTTGAAGCCACTCAGGAACGCGCCGGTCGTGGCCCGGGTGCTGATCGCGAATCTGATCCTGACCCCACTCCTCGTCTACGCCATGAGCGTCTGGTTCCCCCTCGAGCGTCCCTACATGATCGGCGTTCTGCTCTACGGGTTCTCCGCCGGAGCGCCGTACACGCCGAAGCTGGTTGGCGCCGCGGCCGGCGACGTGCCCAACTCGATTGCGGCAACGATGCTGCTGACCGTCCTCACGATCATCTACATGCCACTGGTTCTGCCGTTCCTCATACCCGGGACGCAAATTGGTATCTGGGCGATCGCCAAGCCGCTTCTTCTGCAGATGTTCGTGCCCCTGGTGATCGGTCTCGGGATTCGGCATTTCAAAGACGGCCTGGCGGCCAGGATGCTCAAGCCCACCAATCTCGTCGTTAATCTTTCGCTGATCCTTTTCCTGATCCTTGCGGTCGTGATCCACGGGGACGCCCTATCCGCGACAATCGGCACCGGGGCGATAACCTCGGCCATCGTGCTCACACTTGCGGCGTTTGGCGTTGGCTACCTGCTCGGCCCCGGAGGGGAAAAGGGCAAGGTCACCCTCGGCCTCATCACTACCGCGCGCAACATCGGTGCGGCGGCAACCATCGCCACAGCGAACTTCAAAGATGATCCGCGCGTGTTGCTTACCGTCGCGGTCTGCATGTTTGTCGTCTTCGCGCTCGCGTTCCCCATGGCGAAGCTCTACTTCAACAAGCGGCTGTCCGTGTACCAATAGAATCGACATGACTGCGTGGAAGGGTGTCTGCGAAATCAGATACAAAGGGGGTACAGAGATGAAGTTTCAAATGCCGATCGTTTGGATGAGCGTATTGCTGCTGGTGTCCGCGTGCGCCAAGGATGGGGCGACGCCTCGGTCGCAGACTGCATCGGTGGCGCCATCGCTCGGCGAGGCGGCCGAGATTGCCAAAGAGGCGTACATCTACGCGTTTCCGATGATCGAGAACTACCGGACGATGTTCGTTCAAGCCATCGATCGGACCGCGCCGGGTTACATAGGGGGCTTCGACGAGCTGGTGCACAAGTCCGAGCTACTCGGACCAGAGTTCAAAGACATCGTTCGTCCGAACAACGACACGATGTATTCCTTCGCCTGGCTCGACCTGCGAGCACAGCCGGTCGTCATCACCGTCCCGAAGATTGAAAATCGCTACTACTCCGTACAACTCGTCGACATGTTCACACACAACTTCGCTTACATCGGAACCCGCGCGACTGGCACTGAGGCCGGCAGCTATGTAATTGCGGGCCCGGAATGGAACGGAACCCAGCCGCGTGATGCAAGAGCCGTCTTCCAAAGCGAAAGCAGCTTCGTTTACTGCATCATTCGAACCGAAGTGGGCGGGCCCGACGACGTCGCGGCCGTCGTAGCGCTTCAAGAGCAGTACCGCCTGACGCCATTGAACGTCTTCCTTGGACGCAAAGGTGCTCCGGTTGCCGCCGGAATCACGTTTCCCGCGTACAATTCGAGTCGGGCGAAGTCGGCCGCCTTCATCGACCTGCTGAATTTTCTTCTGACCGAAGTCGCCGTCGCGCCTGAAGAGGCGGAGCTCATGGGCCGCTTCTCCAGGATCGGGATTCGAGCTGGGGCGCTTGGCGCTTCGCGGTCGTTGAGCCCCGAGCTTCGGGATGCACTCGAAAGAGGCGTCGGCCAAGGCATGGTGGCGATTGACAAGGCGGCTTACGACCCGAGCCAGCTAGAAGGCGTCTCGGCGCGAGAGGGCCATGGCTGGCAAGCAATGGCTGGTATTTTCGGGCCCGGCGAAGTGATGCGGACCAAGTACTTGGCCCGTGCCGTCGCTGCCACGGTGGGCCTGTATGGGAACGACGTCGAGGAAGCCTATTACCCGATCGCGAACAGCGATGCTTTCGGCGATCCCCTCGATGGGTCGAAACACCGATACGTGATGCGCTTCGAAAAGGACGAGCTCCCGTCGGTCGACGCTTTTTGGTCGATGACGATGTACAGCCTGCCGGACCAGCTCATGGTGTCGAACGCAATTGCGCGCTACTCGATTGGCGATCGAAGCAAGCTGAGGCACGGCAAAGACGGCTCGCTCACCATCTACATCCAGCACCAATCGCCCGGGAGCGAGAAAGCCGGCAATTGGCTTCCCGCACCCGATGGCGCGTTCTCGCTGCAGTTACGGATGTATCTGCCGACGCCCGAGTCCCTAGACCCGCTCTACTTGCCACCACCGGTCAAGCCGGTGAGATGACCGTTCGCTACTGCGTCGACATCCACCGGGGCAAGGGTTCGCCCTTTCGAACGAACGAAATCGCATTTGTGCCGGAACGCCCGACCATCACGGCCTCGATCAGAGGAGGATTCGTCTCGTTGCTAGCCGCATGCCATTCCACGATGAAGTTCGCGCCTGAGCCTCCGGCGACATCATGCCGTTCGACGAGAAACTCGATTGTCTGAAGCGGCCCCAGTTTGATCAGGCGATCGACGAGCTTTTTGGATAGCTTGCCATTCGTGTCGTAGTACTCGACCGCGCTCACGTAGACCGAGCGCTTGGGGTCGATGTTTCGAATGCTCAGCGTCGCCTCGAGAAGGTACGGACGCCCGCCGTCATAGTAAATGTGAGAGTAGACGGGAACGTACGCCGCCTGGTGCACCGGGAGGGACCGGACGGTGATGTCAGCTGCCGCATATGCATCGAGGTTCGGCGGCGTATAAGACCGAGGCGTCTCGAACTGCACGCTGTCCTGAATCGCGTCGAGCCGCTGCTCGGTATTGCTTCGGCTACGCGAATAGACGAACGCAATGAACGCGATGGCAAGAAGAATGAGCACCCGAACGCCATGCTCGGAGAACCACAACAGCCACTCTGGGTATTTCTGATCGTCGCCCACAGGCACACTCCCTAATGTCGATGTGTCACGTGTATGGCACTAAGCATGGACCTCGGGCAAGCATTGGGTTCGCAACTTGAGGGGGCGCGCATGCGTGTTATGAGGAGAATCGCTCCCGGGTCGTCTAAGGGCAGGACAACAGGCTTTGGACCTGTGAATGGTGGTTCGAATCCACCCCCGGGAACCAGGCTGCATGATGCGAACCATCTCGATTTTCTCCGGCTTGCTTATCGCAGCCACGCTTGGAACGGCGTGTACGAAAAGCGATAGCGCTCCCAGCACTGCGACACCGGCATCCGAAGCGCTTGGTTTAGGCTGCGACCACGACCTGAAGTCGAACGCCCTCGCCAAACACAGTTGGCCGTACCCCGCCGACCATCGCAACCTTCGCTGGGGCGACCGGTATCAAAAGGTGAGGCTCAAGCTGAAACCGACGTCGGCCGCGTTCGTGACGGCTACGGTCACGTGGAAATCAGGCGAGCTCATCGAGGTGGAAGACAGCGAGGTGCGGATCATCAAGCCGCGGCGCTTGATCGCCAAGCGAGATCTGTACGTGAAAAGCAAGGTTTGGGATCAAGGGATCCAGGTGGAACGGCAGCTCCTGGCCGTTGCAAAAGGGGAGGTCGGCTCCTTCTTGTTCTACAATTCACGCGGGATGTGCATGGTCGGGACCGAGCAAGGCCCGGGCTGGACGCCATGCAGCCTCGGGGATGCATTCAATGGGCTGAGCGAAGAGCAACCGGAGGCATGCGAGCAGGTCTGGTGGGTCAAGGTTCGAAAGAGCAAGGTCGACCAGGGCTGGATGCCCGTGATCCCCGGCTTCACAGAGCGGGTCCCTCCGCCGACCGGCGTAGTCGAATGAATGTCTCCTGATTGCCCTTTGGGCCGGTGATCACGCTGTCGGCTTCTGCCACCAGCTTGAAGCCGAGCTGCTCGGCATCCGCCACCAGGCTCACGATCGCTTCGCGTCGGTGTTCGGGGTCGCGGACCACGCCGCCCTTGCCGACCTTGCCATGGCCGACCTGGAACTGAGGTTTGACGAGTCCGAGGACCTCGCCATCGGTGCGCAACAACGCGCGGGCGGCCGGAAGAAGCTTCTCGAGTCCGATGAACGAAGCGTCGATCACGACGAGGTCAACGGGCTCGGGCAAGTCAGCCTGCTTCAGGTGCCGCGCGTTGCAACGCTCCATGACGACAACACGCTCGTCCTTCCGTAGCTTGTGGTGGAGCTGCCCATAGCCCACGTCGATGGCAAAGACCCTCGCCGCGCCGCGCTGAAGAAGGCAATCGGTAAAGCCTCCGGTGGACGCGCCGAAGTCGGCCACGACCTTGCCCGACGGCTCATAGCCGAACGCGTCGAGTGCACCTGCGAGCTTGACCCCGCCCCTCGAAACGAACGGGTGATCAGGCTCGCGCACCTCGAGGGGCGCCTCCTGGTCGAGTGATTCGCCGCTCTTTTCCACCCGCCGGCCGGCCGTGAAGACCTTGCCGGCCAGAATCAAGGCCTGCGCCCTCGCCCTCGATTGAACCAGGCCTCGTTGGGTCAGCAATACGTCGGCGCGAACCTTCGCCACGCCGCAAGACTGGACTAACTTTCTTTGAAAAGCGAACAGCGGTATCGTCATCGCATGGCGCGCAACGTGCTCTTTCTTCTCGGCATCGGCTCCATCGGCTGGGCGATGCTCTC
>CBESWY010000207.1:0-5159 GCA_965533395.1 uncultured Myxococcales bacterium | reverse complement strand
GGCGCTAGTCGTCTACTTTCAGGATCGCGTGAAACGCGTCCTGCGGGATCTCGACGCTGCCGACGGCCTTCATGCGCTTCTTGCCCTCTTTTTGCTTCTCTAGGAGTTTGCGCTTGCGCGAGATGTCGCCGCCGTAGCACTTGGCGGTGACGTCTTTGCGGAGGGCGCGAACGGTTTCCCGAGAGATGACCTTCGACCCGATCGCCGCCTGGATGATCACCTCGTACTGCTGTCGCGGCACGATCTTCTTGAGCTTGGCCGCGAGCGCTCGCCCCAAGTAGTAGGCCTTGTCTTTGTGAACGACGGCGCTCAGGGCATCGACTTTTTGGTTGTTTAGAAGCATGTCGAGGCGAACGAGCGGATTTTCGCGATAGCCGGCGAGCTCGTAGTCCATCGAGGCATAGCCCTTGGTCGCGCTCTTGAGCTTGTCGAAAAAATCGAAGAGCACTTCGGCGAGCGGCATCAGATAGGTGATGATCACGCGTTCGGGCGAAGCATATTGAATGCCCTGCTGTTCTCCGCGGCGGTCCTGGCAAAGCTTGATCACCGCGCCGACGAACTCCGAGGGAACGTGGATCGACACGGTGAAGTACGGCTCTTCGATTCGAATGCGACCGTCGGGAATCTGCGACGGGTTGTCGATGTCGAGGGTTTCCTCTTCGGTGTGCACGCGATACACGACGCTCGGGGCGGTCGTGATCAGCCCCAGGTTGTACTCGCGCTCGAGCCGCTCCTGGATGATCTCCATGTGCAGAAGTCCGAGGAAACCGCAGCGGAATCCAAAGCCGAGCGCGTCCGAAGTCTCGGGCTCGTACATGAACGCCGCGTCGTTGAGATTCAGCTTCTCGAGCGCGTCGCGAAGCTCGGTGTACTGGTCGCTGTCCGTCGGAAAGATTCCGCAGAAGACCATCGGTTTGACTTCCTTGAAGCCTGCAAGCGCTACCTTGGCCGGGTTCTTCGCCAAGGTGATGGTGTCGCCAACCTTGGCGTCTTGAAGCGACTTGATGCTTGCTGCCAGATACCCGACCTCCCCGGGCCCCAGCTGGTCGACCTCCTTTTGGAAGGGTGTGTACACACCGAGCTCGGTCGCTTCGTACTCTGCTCCGGTGGCCATCAAGCGGACCTTGTCGCCCTTGCGGACCGTGCCGTCTTTGATTCGGACCATACAGACTGCGCCTCGATAGCTGTCGTACCAGCTGTCGAAAATCAGCGCGCGCAAAAAGCCGCTGTCATCTGTCTCGGGTGGCGGTACCCGCTCGACGACCGCTTCGAGGATTTCCCTCACGCCTTCACCGGTCTTGGCGCTGCAGGCGAGCAGCTGCGAGCAATCGAGCCCAATGACCTGCTCGACCTCTTGGCGCACGCGTTCCACGTCCGAGCTCGGCAGGTCGACCTTGTTGAAGACGGGAATGATCTCCAAGTCGTTTTCCACGGCCAGATAAACGTTCGCCAGGGTCTGTGCTTCGACGCCCTGCGTGGCGTCGACGACGAGGAGGGCGCCATCGCAGGCAGCAAGCGAACGGGAGACCTCGTAGCTGAAATCCACGTGCCCCGGCGTGTCGATGAGGTTCAATTGATACGTTTGACCGCTGGCGGAGGTGAACGGAAGCCGTACCCCCTGTGCCTTGATCGTGATGCCTCGCTCCTGCTCGAGGTCCATCCTGTCGAGCAGCTGTGACTTCTGCTCCCTCACCGAAATCGCCCCCGTCACATCGAGGAACCGATCAGCAAGGGTGCTCTTGCCATGATCGATGTGCGCGATGATGCAGAAGTTCCGGATATGTTGGAGATCTTGCGCCAAACTGCGACCTGTCTAGCCTTGCGCCAGGCCCGCAGCAATGCGCCGTCGTTAACCCTTTTTGGGTGGCGCGGCGTCCAGCGACATTTGGCCCGGAAGCTCGTCCTGGTGACTTTCCAAGACGAGGTCGATGCCCTCGCGAATATAGACGGCGACCGGCACTTTCGTTCGCTCGTGCAGAAGCTTCAGCCGCTCGTTTTGTTCGGGCGTGATGTAAACGGTCGTCGAGATCTTTTTGCGCGCCATTCGGACCTCAGAAGTGGCATGAAGCTACATGGCACCATATATATTGTCAATCGGAGGGCCACTGACTTGCGCAGTCCCCTCGATCACCCCTATTCTTCGGGGGTAACAGGTTCTCGGGATACCTAGAAGTGGCCACAAACATGAGCGATTTCGCGCATGCGTGGGTTGGGCTCGCCATCTTGGTGAGTCTGCCGGCGCCGGGTTGCGCCAAGGGTTCCTCGAGTACGGTGCCGCGAGGCTCGATGGCCGAAGCTATCCCCTGCGAGGGGAGCCAGGTCGTCGCGACCGACGTCAACGAAGACGGGCGGGTCGATATTGAACATGTCGAGCGCAACGGCCGTCGCTTCTGCACCAAGGCAGACATGAATTTTGACGGCAAAGTCGATGTGGAACGGTTCTACGAAGGGGATGGCGTGCAGGTCGCCAAAGAGCGTCACGACTTCGACTTCGACGGTCGTCTCGACCAGCTGTCGTTTTTCCAAGCCGGCCAGCTCGTCCGCAAAGAGCTCGACACGAACTTCGACAACACGATTGATACCTGGCTCTGGTGCGAGGGCGGCTGGGTCGCCCGCGCCGAGCGCGATCGGCAGCGCGACGGAAAGGTCGACGTCTGGGAAGTCTATGAACAGGGCTTCATCACCGAGGCGAAGTACGACGACGACAACAACGGTCGCGTCGAGAAGTGGGATTCGTTTCGTGGCGGCAAGCTAGTGCTGACCCAATATGATGACAACGGAGACGGCGAGCCCGATCGCAGCCAAGACATGCCCTTACAGAGCATGGGCCAGGCGGAGGACGCGCTTCGATGCGAAAGCGGCAAATGATGAAACAATTACTACTGGCCCTCTTGGGGCTGGCCGTACTGGGCTGTGGTTCGAAGGACCCTCAGCCGGTCACGAGCCCCGGTTCCGCTCAGCCCGAGTCGACGAGCGGCGGGGAGTTTTCCGACGGCGGGCGCTGCATGCCCGACGGTCCGGGCTACGAGGTCAGCGAGTACGACACTTCCGGCGACACGACCCCCGATGTACGAAAGCTCTTCAAGACCATGGGCGAGGGCAGCCTTTCGCGCCTGGTTTTGGTGTGCCGCGAGGCGGATTTGAACGGTGACCGCCGCAAGGACATCGTGCGCCTCTACACCGAAGAAGGGCGGCCCATGCTCGAAGAAGCGGACCGTGATTTCGACGGCCGTATCGATGAGGTGACGCAGTACAGCAACGGCAGGGTGAGCCTTCAGGAGATCGACACGAGCGGCAACGGAATGATCGACACGAAGATCTTCTACGAAGGTGGCCAGCCGGTGCGAGCCGAACGCGACATGAAGAATCGCAGCACTGTCGCCGAATGGCGCCCCGATCGCTGGGAGTACTACCTCGACGGCCGCACCGTCCGCATCGGTACCGATGTCAATGGCGACGGGAAAGTCGACCGCTGGGACCGCGACGAAGAGCGCCTCAGAAACTCCGCCCTCGCCAATCAACGCTCAACCGAAGTCAGCCAGTAGGGGGACACGCTCCCCTCCGCGAACGACGTCCTTTCGCGCACTTGCGACCCACACCGTGAAAACCCAATTCTGCGTGCTACGGTCCCGCCGTGGAACGCCTTCAAAAGGTCCTCGCCCGAGCGGGAGTTGCTTCTCGTCGCGCGTCCGAGGAGTTGATCCTCGCCGGTCGCGTACGCGTGAACGGGCGCGTTGTCACAGAGCTTGGCACCAAGGTCGACGCGCACAAGGATCGCGTCGAAGTCGATGGACGGCGTCTCGTACCAGAGAAGCCGGTCTACTATCTCATGCACAAGCCTCGAGAGATGGTGACCACGCTGGACGATCCCGAGGGAAGGGCGACCATTGCGGACCTGCTGCGTAAGATTCCCGAGCGGCTGGTCCCCGTGGGCCGCCTCGATTATCACACGAGCGGCGCGCTTCTGGCGACCAACGACGGCGACATGATCGACGCGCTTCTGCGGCCCGTTTCCGGAGTGCCGAAAATCTACGCCGTGAAGTTTCAGGGCCACCTCGACGTGGAGGAGCTCGATGCCCTCCGAAACGGCGTGCGGCTCGACGATGGCTACCGCACCAAGCCCGCCGAGGCGTTCGTGCTGCGCCAGGAGCAGAACCACACCTGGGTCCAGCTGACGCTCACCGAAGGCAAGAACCGGCAGATTCACCGGATGGGCGATGCGATTCACCGCCGGGTGATGCGGCTCGCGCGGCAGTCGTTTGCGGACATCACCATTGAAGGCTTGCGGCCGGGGGAATACCGAGAGCTCAAGCGCGACGAGCTTCAGCAGCTCAAGAAAAACTTCCTCAATCCGTATCGGCGTGCCCGCGAAGCCTCCACAGAAGCGTGAACGCGGTGGGGACTACGAACAGGGTAAGCACCGTCGAAAGCAAAAGCCCGCCAAGCACGATGGCGCCGACGCCGCGGTAGAGCTCGGAGCCCGAGCCGGAGAAGATCACCATGGGCAGCAGCCCGGCCAGCGAAGTGGAGGTGGTCATGAAGATGGGACGCACGCGGGCTTCGACGGCGAGAGGGACGGCTTCGCTGAGTGTCGAGCCAGCACGCAGTCGCGAGATCGATCCATCGACGACGAGAATGGCGTTGTTCACGACGACGCCGATGAGAATCAGAAAGCCGAGCGCCGTCATCAAGTCCAGTGGCTGCTTCCCAAGCAAGGCATTGACCAGCCAGAGGCCTCCAGCGCCACCCGCCGCCGCGAGCGGCACACTCATGAGCACCGCAAGCGGCGAGATGAAGTCTTCAAAGAGAGCCGCGATCAGCAAAAAGCAGATGACGAGCGCGAGCAAGAGAATGTTCCCGAACTGTTTTTGGGCCAGCTCGAGCTTGCCCGCGGCCCCGCTCAGGCCGAACTGGACGCCCGCTGGGACGGCGCCCTCTCGTTCGAGGCTGCCGATGACGTCGTTGCGAATCGTATCGATCGCATCTTCGAGCGCCAGATCTTCCGGTGGCGAAACATTGAGGGTGATCGCGCGGCGGCGTTCGAGGTGACGAATCACCGATGGCCCCAGCCGCTCTTCGATCTCGGCAAGGGCACCGAGGGGGACTGTGCGCCCGCTGGGCGTGGCGACCGGCGCGGACAAGAGGGCGGGCGCGTCAGG
>CBESWY010000206.1:0-5195 GCA_965533395.1 uncultured Myxococcales bacterium | reverse complement strand
CGCCACCGACGCCGCCTGTTCCGCCCACACCTCCGGCTCCACCGACTCCGCCAGCGCCACCAGCACCGCCAGCGCCGCCGACTCCCCCAGCGCCGCCGCCACCGACACCCGCGGCGCCGCCCGCACCACCGGCGCCGCCGTCGCCTCCAACGCCGCCGTCGCCACCGCCCGAGCACTCCGCGGAGGCCGCACAGCTCGTGTCGGCGCAATCGATCAGGCCGTCCTCATCGTTGTCAGCGCCGTCGTCGCAGTCCCCCGCTTCGGTCCCCTCGATGCGAAAGCGTAGGGAAAGGTCGTCCCCGATCTCGCCGGTGCAGCCAACCCCCAGGATGGGCAGCGCCAAGCTTCCGAGCGCAAAACTATAGCGCAACGCCCACGCAGACTGCGATTTCATAGGAACCCCCAGGATCAATCTAGCCTTCCTGGAATCGGCGATGCAAGCTCGGCCGCTGCCCTTGCCTATGAAGCTGGCTGCGTTTCCGCTGCTTTCAACGAGATTCGCGAACAGGAACCGAGCCTAGGGCCCCCAGCGACCGTCCTGCGGGGCGAACACGAACGGGAACGTGAAGCTGACGCTCTTGCCTGTTCGCCGACTGGGGAATCGGATGGCACGGACAACCCGTGCGACGCAGCGCTCGACCCGATCGTTGCCGGTGGTATTCTCGACGACCCGCAGGCCCCGGACGTAGCCCTTGCGCACCACCGCGAAACGAACCGAAACCTTGCCCGCAAGCTCGGGCTCGAAACGAAGCGCGGACACGTAGCAGCGATTGATTTTCGGAAGGTCTTTGTGGATCTTCTGCCGCACGAGGAACGCGTCGATGCGGCTCGAGGACCCCGCATGCCCCGGGCTGGGAACGCCGGCAACGAGGAGCGCTGCGAGCACTGCAAGAACGACCGAATTCGAGCTCGCCGCAGACATCCTCGAGAGGTACGCCGAGAGCCGGCAAACCACAAAAAATCCGCGGAATCGCGCCAGCGTGCGCCGAATCCAGCGGCCTTTTTCAAGACCGTGATACAAGTTGCCCATGCCCCCCAGGCCCGCGGCTATGTCCTGTGTGCAGCGCGCGCGCAAGCGGCTTCGGCGCCAGGCCAATGCCATCATCGGCGAAGGTTTTTTTGGAAGCCTGGCGCGGCTCGGGCGTCTTCATCCGCTTTCGAACCCCGCCAAGCATGGGGTAGAGGTAATCCGAGACGTCGCGTACTTGCACGGTGGCGATCCGCGTCACCAGCTCGATATCTACCGCCCCGAGAAGCGTTCCGGCAGCCTGCCGATCGTTCTCTACATGCACGGCGGTGGCTTCAACCTCTTGTCGAAGAACACACACTGGCTGATGGGGCTTGCGTTCGCGCGAGCGGGGTACTTGGTGTTCAACGTCGATTACCGCCTTGCACCCCAGCACCCGTACCCGGCGGCGGTGTCCGATATTTGTGCGGCGCTCGAGTGGGCGTCCAAGCACGCCGGAGCCTACGGCGGAGACCTGAGCCGCTTGGTGTTCGCCGGCGAGTCGGCGGGTGGGAATCTAGCCACCGCACTCGCCATCTGTTGCTGTTACCGGCGTCCCGAGCCCTTTGCCCAGCGTGCGTTTGCCACAGGCTTGGTGCCAACCGCGGTCGCCCCTGCCTGCGCGCCGCTTCAAATTACAAACCCCGGTCGTTTGAACCGAAAACGCAGGCTGCCGCGCTGGGTGAACGACATCCTCGAAGGCATGAACGAATTGTACGTCGGAGCGCTGCACGATCATGCGCCGGGCGAGCTGGACCTCGCCGACCCGCTGCACGTCTTCGAACGCCGCGAGCGGCCGGACCGCGCCCTTCCCGCGTTCTTCGTGCCCATCGGCACCCGCGATCCCCTACTCGACGACACCCGCCGCCTCGACCGCGCGCTGAAGGCGATGGGTGTCGAATGCGAAGCGCGTTATTACGAAGGCGAGCTGCATGCGTTTCATGCGCTGGTCTGGCGACGCCAAGCGCGACGATGCTGGCGCGAACAGCTCTCGTTCTTGGCCCGCGCACTCCAACATCCACGCGAGCCCAGGCATGAATTCGTCGCGCAAGCCTAGCTGCGACCAGTTCGACGCCGCCGTCAGCGTTTTTCGGTTCCGCCAAGGAGGACGTTCATCAAGGGGCTTCCGTCGACTTTGGCATCCTTGACCAAGGCGTCGAGCAGCTGCTTGCCAAGACGCGCGAGGTCGAGGAGCTCGCGAATGCGCTCTTCTTGGAACTGCGCCCTGCCCCGGTTGTCGGGCTCTTTGGCTTTGTCTTTCAAAAATTGGATCGCATCTTCCATGAGGTCGATGGCGTCGAGGACCTCGACGCGTTCGCGTTCGTTGAAGACGCGAGAGATCATCTTCCAGAAGTTGCCTTCGGCCGCGTAGTGATCGCGCCGCTCGCCCTGGAGCCAGACTTTTTTGACCACCCCCCAGCGAGTCAGCTCATTGAGGGTCATCGAAACGGCGCCGCTGCTGAGCTGAAGCCGATCTTGCATTTCCGGGGCGCTGAGCGGACGGTCGGACAAGTACAGAATCGCCCAGAGGCGCCCCATGTTTCGCTTGAACCCCCAGAACTCGATCAGGCGGCCAATCGAATCGCTGACTAGGACCTCACTTTGCCAGAGCTCCTCCTCGTCCTTCGCCACGTTAGCGCCCTACCCCGAACCCCAAGGCTTGACCAGCCGGCCGCTCGCATCAAAGCTGCGGCGCATGGAACGACCAACGTTCGAAGCGATGCTCGAAGCGGCACCCGGGGTGGAGCGCGACGGCGACGCATACACCGTTGCAGACGGCTACAGCATGACGGTGTACATCGGCGACCCGGGCCAAGCGATGGAGGTCTCTGAAGTGGCCGCCCTCCGGCTCCAGACCGCATTCTGCGAGGTCACCTCGCGCGAGCATCACACCGCCTACTTCGTGGAGTACAGCGGCCTACACGGGCTTTGCGTGCGGCCGCCAAGCGGCGCCGGGGGCCGGCGCGCCGGCTTTAGCTAGGCGGACCCAACCATGCATGCAAGTCTCGTGGCCGCAAGCGTGATTTGACGTAAGGTGTAGGCGGGGGTTTGGGGATCGTGTCCGCACGCATTCTTGTCTGTGACGACGAAGCCAGTTTGCGCGAGATGCTGCAGATCTTGCTGCGGCGCGAAGGCTATCGGGTCGACGTGGCGGATGGCGTGCACGCGGCGCGCGAGACGCTTGGAAGCGGAGACCCTTACGATGTCGTCATCACGGACCTGGTGATGCCCGACGGTACCGGCATGGATGTGCTCGACGCTGTTCGCGCACGGTCGGCCGACACCCAGACCCTGATGATCACGGCCTACGCGACGACCGAGCAGGCCGTCGAGGCGATGCGCAAAGGCGCGTACGATTACGTGCAGAAGCCGTTCAGGAACCACGAGCTCTTGGCGACGCTCGAGAGGGCGCTCGAAAAGCGGGCCATCGTCGCCGAAAACCAAACCCTGCGCGAACAGCTCAAGTCCCGCTGGACGGAAGGTCAGCTCATCGGCAAGAGCGCGGCGATGGACCGGCTTCGGGAGCTGATCAAGCGGCTCGCCGGCTCCACCGCGAGCGTCCTGATCACAGGCGAGAGCGGCACCGGGAAGGAAATGGTCGCGCGCGCGCTTCATTTTCAGAGCCCACGCGCCGAGCAGCCCTTCGTCGTTTTAAACTGTGGGGCCATCCCCGAGAACCTCATCGAGAGCGAGCTTTTCGGCCATATCAAAGGGGCGTTCACCGGGGCGACATCTGCAAAGGAAGGCCTGTTTCGGGCAGCCGATGGTGGCACCCTATTTCTCGACGAGGTCGGTGAGCTGCCGCCCCCGCTTCAGGTGAAGCTGCTCCGGGTCTTGCAGGATCGAAACGTGCGCCCCGTGGGCGGGAGCAGCGAGGTCGAAGTGGACGTTCGAGTGGTCGCGGCGACGAACCGCGACGTCGAGATGGAGGTGGAGGCAGGGACCTTCCGCGAGGATCTCTTCTATCGGCTGAACGTCATTCGCATCGAGGTGCCGCCACTTCGCGATCGGGCCGAGGACATCCCGGTGCTCGCTGGCTACTTCCTGCAGAAGCACGCGGCCTTGCAGAAGCGCCGATTGGAATTTTCGCCCGAAGCGATGCGCTGGATGGCGCAGCAGTCGTTTGCGGGCAACGTGCGCGAGCTCGAAAACATCGTCGAGCGAGGCGTGACGCTGGCGGTCGGCCCTACACTCGAACGAGAGGACCTCGGGGACACCCATCCCTCGAAGAAGGCCGGAAATGCCCCGCGAATCCCGGAGGGCCGCTTCGACCTGGACGAATACCTCGGCCAAGTCGAAAAGGAGCTCTTGCTCCGCGCGCTCGACCAGGCCGGAGGGGTCCGGACGAAAGCGGCGGAGTTGCTTGGCATGAGCTTCCGGCAGTTTCGATATCGTTTGGCAAAGCACATATCGCCCGAAGTGGGCGATGTGGCCGGCGATTGATATACTGTCCGCTGGAGGATCTTCCTTGTCGCGTCACCTTCGAAGCGCTGGCTTCACCACGATCGAGCTTTTGGTCGGCGTTGCGATCGTCGGCATCCTTGCCGCCGTCGCGATTCCGTCGTTCAAGGGCTATGTGTACCGCGGCCGCGTGACCGAAGCAGTGACGGTCCTCAACGAGATCAAGACCCGGCAGGAAGCCTACCGCAGCCGCTTCGGCAATTATGCCGCGGTGAACGGGAACAGCTGGGGCGACTACACGCCCACGGACGTGCCAGGGTCTCAGCCCGTGGTTTGGCCAAGCTCCCGGGAATGGGAAGAGCTTGGGCTTCGCTCGCCGGGGTACGTGCGCTTTCGCTACGCGACGATCGCTGGCTTTCCGGGAGAGGCGGCGCCCGACAGCACGAATCTCGAGACGGAAACGAATTTTTGGTACGCCGCACAGGCCGAAGGCGACCTCGATGACGACGGAAACACGTTCATTCTCGAGGTCTATTCGCAGTCGCGCACGATGTTCAACAGCGCCTCGGGCACAGGGGGATGGGAATGAAGAAGAACCAAGGCTACACCATCACCGAGCTGATGATCACCGTGGTGATCATCGGTGTCTTGGCCACCCTGGCGATCCCCACGTTCACCTCGTACATCTACAAGGCCCGCGTGACCGAAGCGACGAACTTCCTTGGGAAAATCAAACAGCGACAGGAGTCCTACCGCAACGAGTTCGGCCAGTACTGCGCCGTCGACG
>CBESWY010000205.1:0-5207 GCA_965533395.1 uncultured Myxococcales bacterium | reverse complement strand
GACCGGTCCGAAGATCTCGTTGGTCATCACGTCAGAGGTTGGATCGACGTCTGTCAGAATCGTAGGCTCGATGAAATTGTCGCTTTCATCGACGCCGCCGCCCTCGACGACTCTTGCTCCGGTGGCGCGGGCGTTCTCGAGGTAGCCGGCGACGCGTTGAAAATGCCGATCGTTCACGATTCGTGCGTAGGAGGGTGATTGCTGCGCGTCGTCGCCATAGAGCGCATGTATCTGTTCCTGCACTTTCGCGATGAGCTCGTCTTTGCACGACTCGTGGACGAATAAATAGTCGGGCGTGAGGCAGATTTGGCCATTGTTGACGAACTTCGCCCAGGCGATTCGACGCGCTGCAGCCTCGAGGTTAGCCGATTCGTCGACGATCGTCGGCGACTTGCCACCGAGCTCGAGCGTGACCGAACCAAGATGCTCAGCCGCGGCCCTCATCACCACTTTGCCGATTTCCGGGGATCCAGTGAAAAAGATGTGGTTGAACGGGCGAGCGAGGACGGCTTGGGCCGCTTCGATGCCGCCCTCGACGAGGGCAATTTCATTCTCATCGAAGGTCTCGTCGACGATCTTTTTCATGATCGAAGAGGCGTGCGGGGTGTTCTCCGACGGTTTGATCATCACGCAGTTGCCTGCGGCGATCGCCGCCGTCAATGGACCGAACGTGAGATTGATCGGGAAGTTCCATGGCGAAATGATCAGCGCCACGCCTTTCGGTTCGTAGTGCACGTAGGAGCGCGAACCCATCAGGGCCATCGGTGTCTTGACGCGATGAGGTCGCATCCAACCCGACAAGTGTCGGAGCGAGTGTTTGATCTCACTCGTCACGGGGTAGATTTCCGTTAGATCGACTTCGCTCGGATGCTTTCGAAAGTCTTCATACAGCGCCTGCCGGATGTCTTCCCGATGTCCCAGCACGGCCGCGTGCAGTCGTTTCAGTTTCTGCTTGCGCTCTTTGGCCGTGGTCTGCCCGACGCTGCCCTGGTTTGCCAGCTGGGATCGAAAAATGCGCTCGACCTCACTCGGTACGACGTTGGGAATCGTCGCCGCGCGCGTTCGCTGCTGCGGGCCGCCGTTGGTGGGTTGCACGTGGGCCATGGGCCTAACCTTTCCTCTCGAAATTTCGCTCAGATCTCGCATCGCACACCAGCGGTCCCGAGAAGTCAAGGGGATCCGCTGCGCGAACGCGAGCGGCACAAAACCAGCAGCCAGGCCCAAAGCTGCATCCATCACGATCAGCTTTCGATAGTCCTGTTGATGTGCGTTGGCAGCGTTCGGACGGCGTGTAGCTACTCGAAGCTAAAACTGTACTCTGCGCCCATGCGGGGCGCGGAGAACTTCGGAAAGTTGATCGCGAGCAGTTTCCTGGAGACGCAGATCTGAAAGGGCTTGCTGCCGGGTTTCGTTGTAGCGCCGGTGACCTCGCCCTTGCCCGAAATCACCATTTGAATCGAAACTCGACTCATGCGGGTCTTTTTGATCTCCCTGAGCACGCAGCCTTGAAAGATCTCGTTGACGTGTCCATTCATGATGTCGGAGACCTTCGTCGAGCTCAGGTGCTGTTGACCTTCGTCGTTGGTGAGGTCGCCAAGCTCTGCTGGCTCGAGCATGGCCTCTACGTAAGAGGGCAGCTCGCCCTTGGCGCGCTTCGCTTTCGATGCCGTGAAGCCGAGAGCCGTATCGCCGCCGCTTGCCGAGCCCTGTGGCGGTAGCGCCAGCGCATAAACCTTGGCGGTGCCTGGAACGGCCGCGTGTGGCATTTTGGCAAGCGGTTCCGGGCTGCCTGTGCTCGATGAGCCGGTAGCGCAACCGGACACCGCGATTGCAAGTGCTGTGCCGCTGATCAAGAGACGCCTAGGGAGAGTGTTCATCATCGTCGTGCCTGCTTCATCTTCTCGTCCTGCGCGTCGGCGCGTTCTTTCGCGACTTTCGCACGCTTGGCCGCGTCCGGATGAGTTGCCTTGAGCGACTTCTTGCCGCTGTCGCCGCTGAGCTCTGCGAGCTTGCTGAACGCGCCCTCCATGGCGTGGTAATCATAGCCGTGCTTGACCATGAAGTTGAAACCGTACTCGTCTGAAGCCGATTCATCGCCGCGCGAGAACTTCGCGTTCAAGACATCCTCGATGAACGTGCCGAGCTGGCTGTCGGCCAACACCTTGCCGCCTGAGCCCGTGTTCGCTGCAGCAGCATCCTTGCTCGCCGCGACCGAGTACGCCTTTTGGTACTGCTTCTTCGAATGTTGGAGTTTTACGTGACCGATCTCGTGGCCGATGACGCTGCGCACTTCGTCGTCCGTCATGATGATCATCAAACCGGCCATGACCCGAATGCTCCCATCAGGTGTCGCAAATGCGTTGACGTCCGACACGTCGTAGAGCTTGAAGTTCAGCTCGAGCCCGTCTTCTGACTCGAGTCCCTTCACGATCTTGTTGAAGCGTTGTGCCAAGGGATTGCCGTCCGCGACGACCGAATTTTGCTCATCCATCGAGGCCACGGCTTGGCGTGACAGTTTCGCCATGTCTTCGTCAGAAAGCGTGACAGCCTTTACGGCATTCTGCGCTGCGGTGACGTTGTCCTTTTTCAACAACTTCCGGCCGAAATCCGCCTGTGCCCCAACAGCGAACGAAAGTATGCAACCTACCAACAGTATCTTCTTCATTGACGTGAACCCCCAGCGCTCAAGTTAGCAAGTCGCTGGACCTGTTGGCACGGCTGCACAGCTCTTCAGTATCGGCCGACGCGATGCTGCTCGAAGCGCTTCTCGTCCTGGTGGGAGTGGCCGAGCGCGCCCGCCCGGGGTAGGTTGAAGAGCGACCACGAGGGCGTCATCATGGCTCCATCCACCCCCCCGACGACAGGTGAGAAGGCCCCGCAGAAGTCCGGGAGCGTCGATGCGAGTCGGGCCGAGCCGCTGCTGATGGAGGTGGCCTGGGAGGTCTGCAACCAGGTGGGCGGGATCTACACGGTCATACGGTCGAAGATCCCGAGCATGACGAGGCGCTGGGGCAGCCGGTACTGCCTCGTGGGTCCGTACAACCCGCGCACCGCGGAGGTCGAGTTCGAACCGGCGCCGCTCAATGGCCCCGTCGGCCGGGCGGTCCGGCAACTGCGGGAGATGGGCTACGGCGCTCACTACGGGCGGTGGCTGGTTAGCGGCCGTCCGCACGTGGTTTTGTTGGACGTCGGGTCGGTCGGTGGAGTGCTCAACGACATCAAGTACCGGATCTGGGCCGACCACGGGATCCCAGCGAGCGACGAGACGAACGTGAACGACGCAGTGGCTTTCGGGGAGATGTGCCGGGCCCTTCTCTCAATCCTCGCGCAAGAGGAGTCCCAGGGCCGCCCGCTCGTCGCGCACTTCCACGAGTGGCAGGCCGGCCTGGCGATTCCGATGCTGCGCAAGGAGCACTGGCCGGGCTCGCTGGTGTTCACCACGCATGCAACTCTGGTCGGCCGCTATCTGGCGAACGGCAACCGGTCGTTTTACGAGCGCCTGCCCTTCCTCGACGGCGACCAGGAGGCTAAGAACTTCAACGTCCACGCCCCGCACCAGATCGAGAAGGCCGCCGCCCATGCGGCACACGTCTTCACCACCGTGTCGGACGTCACCGCGGAGGAGTGCACCCACCTGCTCGGGCGCACGCCCGACATGCTGCTGCCCAATGGGCTGGACATCCGCCGGTTCACCGCGATCCACGAGTTTCAGACCCTCCACCAGCAATACAAGGAACGGCTGCACGAGTTCTCGATCGGGCACTTCTTTCCCAGTTACGACTTCGACCTGGACAACACGCTCTACATGTTCACCTCCGGCCGGTACGAGTACTTCAACAAGGGCATGGACGTGACGATCGAAGCGCTGGCCAGGCTCAACCACCGGCTACGGGAGACGGCGAGCCCCGTGACGGTCGTCTTCTTCATCATCACCAAGGCTCCGTTCCGCTCGATCAACGTCCAGGCGCTGCAGAACCGGGCGATGCTCAACGAGTTTCGTACGGTCGCCGACGCGGTGAAGGAGTCCGTCGGCGATGGGCTCTTCCTGGCCGCCTCGTCCGGCGAGATCCCCGACCTCAACGTCCTGATGCAGGACTACTGGCGGCTGCGTCTGCGCCGTGCGATCCAAGCCTGGAAGAGCAAGGTCCCGCCAGGCATCGTCACCCACGACCTCATCGATGACGTCCACGACCCCGTGCTGAACCAGCTGCGCACCTGCCGGCTGTTCAACCTCGAGGACGACCCGGTGAAGGTCGTCTTCCATCCCGATTTCGTGCAAGCCACGAGCCCTCTTTTCGGGATGGAGTACGACCAGTTCGTGCGTGGCTGCCACCTCGGCGTATTCCCAAGCTTCTACGAACCCTGGGGCTACACGCCGCTGGAATCGATCGCGCTGGGTGTACCCGCGGTCACGAGCGACCTGTCGGGCTTCGGATCGTACCTACAGCAACTGGTGCCGGACCACGCGTCCAAGGGCATGTACGTCGTGCCCCGCCGGCACAGCGACTTCCACCGCGCCGCCGACGAGCTCGCCGACAGGCTATTCCAATTCGCGTCCCTCGGCCGACGCGACCGGATCGCACTTCGCAACTCGGTCGAATCCTTTAGCGAGCACTTCAACTGGCACAACCTCGGCCGGCACTACAACGAAGCGCACGACCTGGCGCTGGCCCGCGTGAGCGGGTAGCGCGGGCACACCGTCGAAGTCAGCCGGCAGGCGATGAGGAAAGCAGCAGCACGCCATAGACCGTGGCCGCCGCGGCGAAGGCGAGGACGTCGGTGGATCGGTCGGTGTCGGGGAGCTCGTGGCGCAGGATGTTCATGATCGTTCCGCCGGCGATGTAGGCGAGCACCAGCGCCAAGATGTCTGGTTGGATTTCGACTGCGGGTAGGGCGCCGATCAGCCAGCCGGTGACCAAGCCCGCGACGAGAAGCCAGCGGCCGATGCCTTGGTACCGGCGTCCGTGATGCTCGACCAGCGCATGATCGTTCGCCAGGAAGTGGAGGCCCATCGCCACGGCGAACATCCAGAGCGGCTCGACTGCTCGGTCGCCCGGACTGGCGACTGCGTATCCGATGGCAGCGTTCAGCACCATGAAGGAAACGATGCTGAGCCAGAAGGTCGCGGTACCTGTTTCGTCTGGCTCGCCGAGCGCTCGGCGCCGACGACGCGACTCGCGCGAAGCGGTCTCCACCCACAGCGACAC
>CBESWY010000204.1:0-5222 GCA_965533395.1 uncultured Myxococcales bacterium | reverse complement strand
GCGGTGAGCCTCATCGTCAACGGCTTTGCCAAGCAAGTCTTGAAAGAGCTGCCCATGGAATTTGCAGTCGAGGCGCAGAAGCTCCTCGGCGTGAGCTTGGAAGGAGCGGTCGGCTGATGCTGAAGATCGAGGACCTGCACGTCGAAGTAGACGGCAAGCCCATCCTCAAGGGGATCAACCTCGACATCGAGGCCGGGCAAGTGCACGCGATCATGGGGCCAAACGGCTCCGGGAAGAGCACGCTTGCGTACGTCCTCGCCGGCCGCGAGGGCTACGAGGTCACCAAAGGGAGCGTGCTCTACAAAGGGCAAGACCTGCTCGAGATGGCGCCAGAGCTTCGCGCCGCCGAGGGGATCTTCCTGGGCTTTCAGTACCCGGTCGCGATTCCGGGCGTGAGCAACATCTATTTCCTGAAGGCAGCCCTCAACGCGATTCGAAAACATCGCGGAGAAGATCCGCTCGACGCGATCGATTTCATGAAGCTCTCGAAGCAGAAGGCCGCGTTGGTTCAGCTGCCCGACGAGCTCACCAAGCGCTCGGTCAACGAGGGCTTCAGCGGTGGCGAAAAGAAGCGAAACGAGATTTATCAAATGGCGATGCTCGAGCCCTCCCTCGCGGTGCTCGACGAGACGGACTCCGGCCTCGACATCGATGCGCTCAAAGTCGTAGCGCAGGGCGTGAACAGCCTTCGCGGGCCAAGTCGGGCGATGCTCGTCATTACGCATTATCAGCGCCTCCTCGATTACATCGTGCCAGACGTCGTGCACGTGCTGATCAACGGCCAAATCGTACGAACCGGAGACAAGGAGCTCGCTAAAATGCTCGAGAAAGAGGGGTACAGCGAGGTCCGGGACGCATCTCAGCTGTGACCGAAGCAAACCGCCAGACGCTGCTTGCGAGTCTTCCTGCCTCGTTCGATACGGGGCCGGATTGGCTGCGCGCGCTTCGTGGTCGGGCTGCGGCGACGCTTCGGGAGCAGGGCCTGCCCACCAAGCGCACCGAGGCTTGGCGCTTCACGCCGGTTCGCTCGCTCGTCGATGCCGAGTTCTCACGGGATGACCGGGGCGTGCCCACACTGGTTTCGGCCGTCCCGGACGGTGTCACGGTCCGGGGCCTGGCCGAGGTCCTCGATGCACAGCCTGACCTTCTGCAATCGCGGCTCGACTTCGGCGGTGCGCCTACCCACTTTGCTGCGCTCAATACAGCGCTCTTTCGCGATGGGCTTTGGATCGACGTTCCTGCCGGCGTCGTCGTCGAGACGCCGATCGAGATCAGCCATCTGAGCCCCTCGTCTTCGGAGCCAGGCGTGGTTTACCCCCGCATGCTCATCACGGCGGGCGAGGGCGCCGAGTTGACCCTCATCGAAACCTACGCGGGCGGCAGAGCCGGGCAATTGAGCAACTCGGTGGTCGAGGTCGAGCTCGGTCGCAACGCCAAGATGGACCACGTCCGTGTTCACGAGAACGCCGGCCTTCAGATCGGCCGCATCGATGTTCGCCAGGACGCAGACAGCAGCTATCGCTCCACCGTCGTAACACTGGGCGGCGCCCTCTTGCGCTTTGATGTGCGCTGCCTGCTGCAGGGCAAGGGTGCCGAGTGTCAGCTCGACGGCGCGTATCTGACCGACGGCGACGACCACGTCGACCACCACACCTTGGTGGAGCATCAGTCGCCCCACTGCCGCAGCGGGCAGACCTACCGCGGCATCGTGTCGGGGAAGAGCACAGCCGTGTTCGACGGAGTCGTCATCGTGCACCGCGACGCTCAGAAAACCGAGGCACACCAGGAAAATCGCAACCTGCTTCTCTCCGATACGGCGACCATACACACGAAGCCGCACCTCGAGATCGACGCAGACGACGTGATCTGCAGCCATGGCGCCACCGTGGGCGCGCTCGACGAGGACCAGCTCTTCTACCTTCGTGCGCGTGGTGTCCCAGAGGAATTCGCGCTGGCGATGCTCACCTATGCGTTCGTGGAGTCGATCGTAGACCGCATGGGCCATGAGCCAACACGGGCACGAATGCGCGAGGCGCTGCTTTCACGAATTCCGCATGGTGACGAGATTCGGGAGGTCACGTGAACGAGGTTTCGACCGTAGTCGCTGCTCCTTCCGAGGTGTTTGACGTCCAGCGGGTGCGCGAGGACTTCCCTGCGCTTCATCAGGACGTGCACGGCAAGCCCTTGGTCTACCTCGACAGCGCCGCCACGACGCTCAAGCCGCAATCGGTGATCGACGCGGTGGACGAAGTTTACGCGCGTGACTGCGCCAACATTCACCGGGCGGTTCATTTGCTCTCGCAGCGGGCGACGGCTCGATTCGAAGAGGCGCGGGAGAAGGTTCGCGCCTTCGTGAACGCCTCGAAGAAGACCGAGATCGTATTCACCCGTGGAACGACCGAAGCGATCAACCTGGTGGCGCAAAGCTGGGGGCGTAGCTCGCTGCGCGAAGGCGACGAAGTTCTGGTCACCGAGCTCGAGCACCATTCGAACATCGTCCCTTGGCAAATCCTTTGCCAGCAGACGGGCGCCAGGCTCGTAGTCGTACCGATGACCGACCGAGGCGAGGTCTTGCGAGAATCGTTCGAGCAGAAGCTCAGCGAGCGGACGCGCTTGGTTGCAATGTCCCACGTTTCGAATGCGCTCGGTACGGTGCTGCCGGTGACCGAGCTGATCGCACTTGCGCACGAGCGCGGCGCATTGGTTTTGCTCGATGGCGCGCAGGCCGTGTCGCACGTCGATGTCGACATGCAGGCGCTCGACTGTGACTTCTATGCCTTCAGCGGCCACAAGCTCTACGGCCCAACCGGCATTGGCGTGCTCTACGGCAAAGAACGGCTCCTCGACAAGATGCCGCCCTACCAAGGCGGTGGTGACATGATTCGATCGGTGACGTTTGAAGAGACCATCTACAACGATCTGCCCTACAAGTTCGAAGCAGGGACGCCGCACATTGCCGGGGCGATCGGCCTGGGCGCGGCCATCGACTACTTCACGTCCTTCGATGCGCGGCTGATTCACGCGCATGAGAACGCCGTGCTCCACTATGCGACCGAGGCCCTCGAAACGGTTCCAGGGGTGCGCCTCATCGGCACCGCGCCCGGAAAGGTGGCGGCTCTTTCATTCCTGATGGAATCGGCGCACCCGCATGACATCGGTACGATCATCGATGCCGAGGGCGTCGCCATTCGGACGGGCCATCATTGCGCGCAGCCTGTAATGGAGCATTTTGGCATCGCCGCGACCGCGCGGGCATCACTCGGCATGTACAGCAGCCGCGCGGACATCGATGCCTTGCTTGCAGCACTTCAAAAAGTGCAGGAGCTGTTCAGCTGATGGATCTACGCGAGCTCTATCAGGAAGTGATCCTCGACCACGGCAAGAACCCTCGGAATCACCGGTTCCCCGAACCGCACAATCGAGAAGGACGTGGCTACAATCCCCTCTGCGGAGACAAGATCGCCCTGCGTCTGCAGCTCGACGGCGAGACGATTTCCGACGTTGGGTTCATCGGGCAAGGGTGTGCCATCTCTCAGGCATCGTGCTCCACGATGACCGAGGCGATCAAGGGCAAGACCCTCCCCGAGGTCGAGGCACTGTTCTCCAAGTTTCACACCATGGTCACGAGCGACGGCGGCTCTGACGAAGACCTCGAAGCGCTCGGCAAGCTTGCCGTCTTCGCCGGCGTTCGCGAGTTCCCAATGCGCGTCAAATGCGCGACGCTCGGCTGGCACACCCTCAACCAAGCTCTTCGCAACGAGAGCGGCGAAGCAAAGACGGAGTAGAGCGGTGGGCGACGATATCGAACGATTGAAAATCCACAAGATCCAACCGCGGACCACGTCAGATCATGTGTTTTTGCCGGTGACGGAGCCGCACCATCCGCCGATCGAGCCGATCACCGAGGCGCTTGGCGGGAGCGGGGTGAAGCCCGCTACGCCGATCGATCCTGCGCTCGTCCAGGCCGCCGTCATCGAAGCGCTCGAGACCATCTACGACCCGGAAATCCCCGTGAACATCTATGACCTTGGCCTGATCTATGGCGTCGAGGTCGATGAAGACGGCCGCACCGAGATCCGCATGACACTGACGGCGCCTGCGTGCCCGGTCGCCGGCGCGATCGTCGAAGAGGTGGCCGAAAAGTCGGGCCGCGTAGAGGGTGTGTCTACCTCGCACGTCGAGTTGGTCTGGGACCCACCCTGGACGCCTGAACGAATGACCGAAGCGGCTAAGCTCGAGCTCGGCATGATTTAGAGATTGACCATGACTCGTTTCCTGCTTCTTACATCGGCTCTTTGTTTCATCGCTGCGGGGTGCCAAGACGCCTCGCCGGGCGGTCCAGCGGCGACGTCGAGCACGAGCAACGTGTACGAGGGGCGACTGCCGTCACCCGAGTCGTTCGCAGAGCAATACCCGGCCTTCGACAGCTATTGGTACCAGGGGCGCGCCGAGCTGACCCGCTACGCGCTTCGACAAGCGCGGTATGGCGACCAGTACGATGGGGAAGCCGTCCTGCTGTTCGTGACCGAGGACTTCCTTCCGGGCCCGCAGGTGAAGCAGGAACACGGGGAATCGCCCGACGCGATCTCGGTGCTCAAGCTCAACGCCTATCGACGTTTCTATACAGGCATCTACCCCTACACCTTGATGACGTCGTCGTTTACGCCGGCGCTCGCGCCGAAGAGCCCGACGCTCAAGCTGAGCAGTACGATTCAGGAATGGTGCGGAAGTGTCTACAGCCAGATCAATCGTCGAGACGACGGCCTGCATGCCGTTTCGCATTCGTATTTTCAGGATGACGCCGACCAGAAGACGACGCTGCCGACCGCGCGGCTGGAGGACGGGATTTGGGCGCAGATTCGAATCGATCCGTCCTCGATCCCGGTTGGAAAACAAGAGTTGATACCTGCGCTCGACTACATTCGGATGCGACACAAGGGTTTGCGCGCGTACCCGGCCGAGGTGACCCGGAAGTCCGACGTGAAGACCGACTTGGTCGATCACCCCGTGGCGGCGGTCGAGGTGAAATATCCCGCGTTGGGCCGCGACTTGATCGTCTACTACGAGCCGAGGTTCCCGCACGTCATCCAAGCGTGGGAAGAGAACGTGGGACCGCAGCGCACCACGGCCGTGCGGAGCCGGGCCATCATCGACGACTACTGGCATCACAACGCCGCCAGCGACAGCTGGTACCGAGACGCCCTCGGCCTAACGCACTAAGC
>CBESWY010000203.1:0-5249 GCA_965533395.1 uncultured Myxococcales bacterium | reverse complement strand
ACGTTTGCTTCGTCGTTCTGGGCGGCGAGGACGGCGCCGGTGATGATCGAGCTGACGAAGAGGCCGACGCCGGTGTAGAACATCGGGGCGTAGCGGATTTGGTCGCCGAAGTACGGGTCGGCGCGGTAGTCGATCGAGGCGAACATCAGCGCCATGCCGGCGACGGAACCTGCCACGAAGGTGATCCAGCCGGCTCTGCGCAAGCGGCTCTTGTCGACGTAGCGGCCTTCGACGACCGATTCGACGCTGAGGTCAATCGGCTGCGGGATGTCGAGGGGCCTGCCGCCGTCGAGCGAGAGCGCAAAACGATGCCTGCCCGAAAGAATGGTCGCGTCGCACGGTGCTTCGCAGATCGGTTGATAGGCCTTGGTGACGACCTCTCCGTAATACGGTGCCACGCCGTAGCCGACGCCATAGCCGCCCCAGCCCGGGCCACCCCAGCCGTAACCGTAGCCCATGCCGAAGCTGACGCCGCTGATCGCAGAGTAGCTCCCACCGGTTCGAAGATGAAACGCGACGCCGTCGGTTGGCGATTGGAAGTGGATAGGCACGGGGGTTCCGGACAGCAAGACGCGGCCCGGCCGTTGGAGAATGACGCCGGTGGAGGGCTGCTGTGGCGCAGGCGCTTGCGGCGGGGAATCGATGACGACGATCGAGGACGGCTGGTCTTTTGGCTGGTTCGACGGTTGCGCGAAGGCATCCGCGGGCCGGAGGACCATCGCGAGCAAGAAGATGGCGATCGAATGACGCATGATTCGCTCCATCGCTAAGTGAGCCGTCTTGCCCCGCTTCCTCCAATATAGCGCAAAAAAAGGCCCCGCCACACGTCGGTTACCGCTACCGTTGCTCCCTTCCGGGCCTGGCGGAGTTCACGGGCCGACGTTGGCAGGACCACATCGCGGAGCCCCCTAGGCGGGAGCGCCGATCGGCGGAGAGGAAGGGATTCGAACCCCCGGTACCTTACGGTACACACGATTTCCAGTCGTGCACCTTCGACCACTCGGTCACCTCTCCTGGCGGAGTCCGCCTTCCTGTTCGCTTCAGCCTCTGCTTTTTGGGCAGGAGCTTCTGCGGTCGTCAACTTGTAGGTCAAAGAACCTGGCGGAGAGCAAGGGATTCGAACCCTTGGTACCTCTCGGTACACTTGATTTCGAATCAAGCACCTTCGACCACTCGGACAGCTCTCCGCGGCGGAAGCTAGCAAAACGCTTTGGGGTGTCAACGGCCGTCCCGCGGCCTGTTCTTGGCCCGAATTGCGGAGAAAAACTCGCTCAGCAGCATGCTGCACGCGTCGCCCAGGACGCCTGGAACGCATTCGAACGTGTGATTGAGACGCGAGTCGCTTCCGATGTTGTAGAGGGTTTGGGTCGCGCCTGCTTTCGGGTCGCTGCAGCCCCAGACCACCCGCGGCACGCGCGCGTTGACCAGCGCACCGGCGCACATGGGGCAGGGCTCGAGGGTGACGTAGAGCGCGGTGTCGATCAGTCGCCAACTGCCGAGTTGCTCGGCAGCTTCGCGAATCGCGATCATCTCCGCGTGCTGAGTCGGGTCTTGCGAGGATTCCCGCTCGTTGTGACCGCGGCCGATGACTTGCCCTTCGTGTACGATCACCGCGCCGACCGGGACTTCCCCTTTGGCCTCGGCGAGGCGTGCTTCGGCGATGGCTGCATGCATCCACTGCTCGTCGCTGTCTGGGCTCGTCATCGGCGGGCCCGGGTCTCGCGATACCAGGCGGCGAGCGCGGCGAAGCCTTGCTCGCGCGTGACGATGGGCTCGTAGCCGAGGTCTCGTTTGGCTCTGTTCATCTCGAAGGCGCTCGTCTGTCCTCGCCGGATCACCTCGGTCGGGTGCATAGACGATAGCCCGGTCCTCGCCGCGATCCAGGCCCAGCGGTACGGCCCGCCGCTCCTCGGCGGGTTCCATTCGAGGGCGGCGCTGAGCTCGGTGAAGAAGTCACGTGAAACCGAGAGCTCGGCGTCGACGACATAGTAGACGTTGCCGGTCGTGATTTTCGTCTCCAGGGCGCAGCGCGCGGCATGAGCGAGGTTGCCGATGTACGTGGTCGACAGCATTTTCTTTCCGCCGCCGAGGATTCGAATGCCGCCTCGCTCGGCCTCGCTCTCCCAGTCGGGCAGGTGCGTCGTGTCTCCCGGGCCCCAAACCAGCGAGGGACGGAGGACCGATGTTCGGAAACCGCGTCGGCCCGACACGCGGACGAGCTCCTCGGCACGGAGCTTCGTCTGCGCAAGATCGCCGTAGGGCTGAGGCGGGGCTGCGTCCTCGTTCCAAAAAGAGCGGGGCCCATCGTGAAGCGTCACGTCGGCGCAGGAAATGTGAATGAGGCGTTGGCAGCCGGCTTTCCTTGCCGCGTTAATCGCGTTCTCGGTGCCCGCGATGTGCGCCCAACCAAGGGCGTCCGGTGCCGCTGCGGGATCGGCGATGCCGGCCGCATGAACCATGGTGTCGCAGTTCGCCGCTGCAATCGCCAAGCGATTCGGGTCGCCCAGGTCTCCAACGAACCGCTCGATGTCTTGGAGCGATCGAGACTCGCTGCCCTCGCGGACGTACGCCGCGACCTCGTGGCCCGCCGCCTGCAGGTCGCGCAAGACGGCGCCGCCGATGAATCCGGTTGCCCCTGTAACCAGACAGCGCACGCCCGTCTTGTAACAGGAAGCGACCGGTTCACAAACCGCTACGCGGCTTTACGAGACGCTTTGACCGGTGCTTGGAGCTGCGCGACGAGGATCTCTCGAAGTTTGTTGTCCTTCTCGATCGCGTCTCTGGCGTTCTCGCGGCCTTGCCCAATGTTCTTCCCGCCGAAGCGATAGTACGAGCCGCTCTTCTCGACGATGGCCGCCTCGACGGCTCGGTCCAGCAGGTCGCCCACGGCGTCGATTCCCTTCCCGTACCGAATGTCGAACTCGGCCTTGCGAAAGGGAGGAGCGAGCTTGTTCTTCACGACTTTGACGCGCGTCCGGTTGCCGAGCACCTCTTCGCCCTGCTTGACGGCACCGATGCGTCGGATGTCGAGGCGCACCGAGGCGTAGTACTTGAGCGCATGACCGCCTGTGGTGGTTTCCGGCGAGCCGAACACGACGCCGATTTTCATGCGGAGCTGGTTGATGAAGACGATGGTCGTGCCGGTGCGATGCGCTGTCCCAGCGAGCTTTCGAAGCGCCTGGCTCATCAGGCGGGCTTGGAGGCCCATGTGCGAGGCGCCCATGTCCCCGTCGAGCTCGGCTTGCGGAACCAGGGCTGCGACCGAATCGATCACCAAGAGTTCGACCGCCCCGCTGCGAACCAGAATCTCGGCGATGTCGAGGGCCTGCTCTCCGCTGTCGGGCTGGCTCACCAAAAGCTCCTTGGCGTTCACGCCGAGGTTTTGGGCGTAGTGGATGTCGAGCGCGTGTTCGGCGTCGATGAAGGCCGCGACGCCACCGGCCGCCTGGCATTGCGCGATGGCGTGCAGAGTCAGCGTCGTTTTTCCGCTCGACTCGGGCCCGAAAACCTCGACGACGCGACCCTTTGGGTAGCCGCCGCAGCCGAGAGCCTCGTCGAGCGACGGGCTGCCCGTAGGGATGCAGGGCACCCGCTCGGCTTTCCGGTCGCCAAGCCGCATCATCGCGCCCTTGCCAAACTGCTTTTCGACGGTTTGTAGAAGTGCGTCGACGGCCTTCAGTGGTTGTTTCATGTGCTCTTGCTCCTTGTTGCTTTCGGTGGGTTGCTACGGTCGATCGTTCGAGCCTCAAGTGGGCTCACGATCGAGAACTCGGTACTGCAGTGCCTCCGCGGTGTGCGCGGCCAGCACCTCGCCCGCCCGATCGAGTGCGGCGATGGTGTGGGCGACCCGGAGCGCCTTCAGATACGCGCGGGCGCTCATCTTCAGGCGTTCGACGCCGAGCTCGAGCAGCGTGAGCGCCTCTTGGGCGACGTTCTCGGTGAGTGATTCGATGCTGGACCGCGCGCCCGAAGACGTCAGGCGTACCCGTGCCTCCTCGACCCGCTGCTGGACGGCCTTGGACTCCTCGCCGCGCGATGCTTTTCGCATCGTGCGCGCACTGACCCGCGGCACGGCGACCTGTAGATCGAAACGATCGAGCAGGGGACCAGAAACTCGGCCGCGGTAGCGCGCGATCTGCAGCTCACTGCATCGGCAGAACCGGGTTGGGTCACCGTGGTAGCCACAGGGGCAAGGGTTCATCGCGGCGATGACCATGGGCTCGGCGGGGAGCCGCACACGCTGCCGCGCTCTCGAGATGACGACTTCACCTTCTTCCATCGTCGTTCGCAGGGTTTCGATCGCATCGCGGCGGAACTCCGGCAGCTCGTCGAGAAAAAGGACGCCCCGGTGAGCCAAGGTCAGCTCGCCCGCGCGAATCGGCTCGCCGCCGCCCACGATGGCGGCTGCGCTCGCGGTGTGATGCGGTGCGCGGAAAGGCCGCTGGCGCCCCGCTAGAATCCGGGGCGAGCGAAGACCGGCCGAACTTGCAATGGTCGCGATTTCGAGGGCCTCTTCGGAGGTCGGCGGCGGCAGGATCGAGGGAAGGGCGCGCGCGAGCATCGTCTTGCCAGCGCCGGGGCTTCCGATCAGAAGCATGTGGTGGCCGCCCGCCGCAGCGATTTCGAGCGCGCGCCTGGCGGCCTCTTGCCCTCGAATCGCGCCGAGGTCGCGCTCCGGTTCGGCATCAATGCACGATTCGAGCGTCGATGCCTGTCCAGTGACGTCGGGAAGCGGCGCCTCTCCGCTCAGCCAGCGGACCACGGCGCCGACGTGCGGTGCGGTCAGCACCGATACCCCTTCGACGAGCATCGCTTCGGCTCGGTTACCTTCCGGAATGACCGCGTTCCTGAGACCCGCTTGACGTGCGCTTCGCAGCAACGCGAGAACGCCGCGCACAGGTCGAAGCTCGCCGGACAACGAGAGCTCGCCGATCAGGAGCGTGCTCGATAGTTGTTCGGATGAAACACCTTCACAGGCCGCTAAGATCGCCGCGGCGATCGCGAGGTCGAGCCCTGCCCCCGTCTTTGGAACGTCGCCGGGCGCCAAGTTCAAGACCAGATGCCGAGGCGGAAACGCGAAGCCGATCGAAGACAGGGCAGCGCGCACCCGAATCCGGCTCTCCCGAACGCCCCGCTCCGGCAGCCCGACGATGTCGAAACCTGGCAGCCCCTCGCCGAGCCGCACTTCGACTTGAACGGGATTGGCTTCAATACCGATGAGGCAAGCGGCATGCGCGGTTGCAAGCATG
>CBESWY010000202.1:0-5270 GCA_965533395.1 uncultured Myxococcales bacterium | reverse complement strand
TACGCGCCCGAGGTGCTCGACAGCTTCGTGCGGCTTGCCAAGACCGGCGCGGTCGAGCTCGTTGCGGAAACCTATTACCACAGCCTCGCTGCCCTGTACGACAAGGACGAGTACCGGGAGCAAATCGAGATGGAGCTGAAGCTCGTCAAGTCGGAATTTGGGCAGGTTCCGCGGGTCTTCCGAAACACCGAGCTGATCTACAACGACGAGATCGGCCAATTCATCGCGGACCAGGGCTTCGATGCGATGATCATCGAGGGCGCAGATGACGTTCTCGATTGGAGAAGCCCGAACTTCGTCTACCGAGTCGCCGACCGCGAGATGAAGCTGCTGGCGAAGAACTACAAGCTTTCGGACGACATTGCGTTCCGCTTTTCGAACAAAGCCTGGAGCGATTATCCTCTCACTCCGGAAAAGTTTGCAGGCTGGGTCCACGAGCAAAACGGCGCCGGCGACGTGGTCAACCTGTTCATGGACTACGAGACTTTTGGTGAGCATCAGTGGAAGGAGACGGGGATTTTCGATTTCCTCGAGCGCCTGCCGGACCTGCTCATCACGCATCCGCAGTGGGACATCCTCACGCCGAGCCAGGTCATCGATCGCTATCCGGCGATTGGAGAGCTCCCCTTCCATCGAACGGTTTCGTGGGCCGACGAGGCCCGTGACATCAGCGCGTGGCAAGGCAACGCCATGCAGCAGCGGGCGCTCGCCGAGATCTATTCACTTGGGAGCGCCATTCGAAAACGCAATAATTCTCACTTGCTGGCCCTCTGGCGGCGCTTGCAGACTTCGGATCACTTCTACTATATGGCCACGAAATCCGCCTCCGACGCTGCGGTCCACGACTATTTCAGTCCTTACGAGGGGCCCTACGACGCCTTCATCCACTATATGAACGTCATGAAAGACTTGAACCTCTCGGTGCTCGCCCGCGCAGAGAAACAAATCCGGCTATGAGCAAAGCTGTTTTCTTCGAGATCTCTTGGGAGGTCTGCAACATGGTGGGCGGTATCCACACCGTCCTAGCGAGCCGCGTCCCGGAGGTGCAACAACGCCATGGGGAAGACGGGTACATCGCGATCGGGCCGGACGTCCCGCGGGGTGAAAGCGTCGCGCCGGAGTTTCGACCCGACATTTGGGATCGCAAGCTTGCGGACTCGCTCCAAGACCACGAGGTGGGCGTGGAAATGGGGCGCTGGTTGGTTCCAGGAGAGCCGCGTTGTCTGCTGATCAACCAGTCCCGATTGTATCAACGCAAAGACGAGATCCTCGGACGGTACTGGGAGCGCTACGGGCTCGATTCCTTGTTCGGAGCGTGGGACTACTACGATCCGGTGCTGTTTGGGCACGGCGCGGGCATGATCATCGAGCACATCCGCGATCGTTTCCTGCTTCCCGCGCGACAGACGGCGATCGTCCAGGCACACGAGTGGATGTCGGCCAGCGCGATCCTACACCTACAGACGGCGGCGCCGGAAATCGGAACCGTGTTCACGACACACGCGACGACGCTCGGCCGCGCACTTGCGGCACAGCGAGTGGACCCGAACTTCTACGAATCGCTGCCAAGCATCGAGCCCGAGGTCGCGGCCAAGGAGCTGAACGTCTCGTCGAAGCACTCGATGGAATCGGTGGCGGCGGAGGAAGCGGATGTCTTCACGACCGTCAGCGAGATCACCGCTTTGGAGTGCGAACATCTCCTAGGGAGAAAGCCGGACGTGATCTTGCCCAATGGCTTCGGGGCGAGGCCGGTGGAACGGGAGGAGCGGCAGCGTGCGCGCGAGGAGCTCTTCAAGCTCGCCGAGCTCACGACGGGTGACGAGTATGATCGCGAAAACACTCTCATCTTCGCGCTCGCCGGCCGCTATGAGTACATCAACAAGGGTGTCGACGTGTACCTCGACGCCGCAGCTAGCGTCCAAAAAGAGCTCGAATCGCGCGAGGGCAAGCGAGTGCTCGTCTACGCGATGCTGCCCGCCGGTCACGCCGAGCCGAAACGTCTGCTCTGGGAGCGCTCCCATGGTGCTTCCAGCGGACCCCCGCTGCGGTGTACGCACGATCTGGTCGACGAGGCCAACGACCCGATCACGAACCAGCTGAACGCGCTCGGCTTCGAGAACACGCCAGGGGCGCGTGTGCACGTGGTGCACGTACCGATTTATCTCGACGGAACCGATCCGCTCATCCGTCACAAGTACTGGGACTTGCTTCCGGGCGCCGACCTCGGCGTCTTCCCGTCGTTCTACGAGCCCTGGGGATATACGCCGCTCGAAGCGGTGGCGTTCGGGGTCCCTGCGATCACGACGGACCGCGCTGGGTTCGGTCGCTGGGTTGCCGCCCAGGGCGATGAGCTTCGCACTGGAGTGAAAGTGCTTCAGCGCGAAGGCGTAACCACCTCGGAAGTCACCGAGTCGCTGAAGTCCGCATTGCTCGAGTTCATCGATATGCCGGCGACGGACCGTGCAACACTTGGTGAAGCCTGCGTGAGAACCGCGGCCCTGACCGACTGGTCCAACTTCATGGAGGACTACGAGGAGGCGCACCGTCTCGCCCTCGCAGCGGGCGCTGCGCGTCGCAAAGAGCTGCCGATGGAGCGCTTGAGCGTCCCTTCGATGCCCGCGCTGTCTTCCGATTCCTCCGGCGTGTTTGGCCTCTTCGTGAAGCCTCCCGGCGAGGAAGGAGAAGAGGGGGCTGCGTACACCCGAACCTTCGTCGTGGCCAACGCGCTTCCGGACGAGCTGCAAGCCCTGAAGGAGATCGCGTCCAATCTCTGGTGGCGTTGGCACCCTGACGTCGCCGCACTCTTCAAACGAATCGATCCGGCACTCTGGTTCAAGGTGGAGGAAAACCCGCATGCGCTCCTCGACCAGGTGAAGCCCGGTCGGCTCATGGCCGCCGCGGACGACGCGGAGTACGTCGCAGACCTCGGGCGGCTCCACCGAGAGATGATCGAGTCGACGGAAACGCAGGACCCACGAATCGCTTACTTTTGCATGGAGTTTGGCCTCGCGGGCTTCTTGAAGCTCTACTCGGGAGGCCTCGGAATTCTCGCAGGAGACCACCTCAAGGCGGCAAGCGATTTGAACCTGCCCCTCTGCGCGGTCGGCCTTGCCTACCACGACGGGTACTTCCGCCAGATCATCGATCGTGACGGTCGACAGGAGGACCTCGGGGACACCAACGATTTCGAGAGTCCTCCGTTCGAGCCCGTCATGGTCGGGCGGTACTCGCCGCTGCGAGTGACGGTGCCGCTGCCCACTGGCCCGGTACAAGTACAGGCCTGGCGATTGAAGGTCGGCAGGGTGCCGCTCTTCCTGCTCGACACCAACCTGCCGGAAAACAAGCCCGAAGACCGCGCGATCACCAATCGCTTGTACGGTGGGGACACCAGCCACCGTCTGCGACAGGAGATGATCTTGGGCCTCGGAGGCTACCAACTGCTCACCGAGCTCGACATCGACCCCGACGTCTTTCACATGAACGAAGGCCACAGCGCCTTCCTGCTCCTCGCGCGAGCCGCTCACTTGATCAAGAGGCACGGCCTCCGGTCTCAAGAGGCGTTCGAGTACATCCGCAACACGACCGTCTTCACGACGCACACGCCGGTCCCCGCCGGGCATGACCACTTCCCCGAAGAGATGATACGCCCGTACTTGGCGCGCTTCGAGCACGTGCTCCGCATGGATTGGCCGCGCCTGATGGCGATGGGAGATACGCCAAAGAGCGGCGCGAACGACTTCGGCACGACCGCGCTCGCCGTACGAAACGCGGGGCGAATCAACGGGGTCAGCGCCAAGCACGGCGAAGTGGCGCGCGACATGTTCCTCCAATTCTTTCCGGAGTTCGACGACCCCGACGACGTGCCGTCCACGAGCATCACCAACGGTGTGCACGTTTCGACTTGGCTCGCACCTCTATGGCAACGGCTGATGGAACGGCAGATGGGGCATGACTGGCGTAACCAGATCGAGGACCCCGACAGCTGGCAATGGTTGCGCGACCACGACCCAGCGGAGATCTGGGCGACGCACCGCGAGATCCGCGCGGACTACGTCGATTGGCTCAAAGAGCACCTGACCGAGACCTGGACCCGACGGCGCGAAGACCTCTCTTTGCTCCGCGATATCATCTCGAGGCTCGACGAAGATCGCATGTTCATCGGTTTTGCGCGGCGATTCGCGCCCTACAAACGTGCGGACCTTCTCCTGAGCGAACCCGCGCGGCTCGCCAAGCTTCTCAATGGCAATCCCGGCGCCACGATCATCTACGCCGGCAAGGCCCATCCGGCCGACGGTCACGGGCAGGCTCTGTTGCAGAGGGTCTACCAGGCTACGAAGCACCCCGATCTGGCGGGCCGGGTCATCTTCATGGAGGGCTACGCGATCGATTCCGCGCGCCGAATGGTCGCCGGCTGCGATGTCTGGTTGAATACGCCGACCCGGCCGCTCGAGGCTAGCGGGACATCCGGCATGAAGGCCGCCATGAACGGTTGCCTCAACTTGAGCGTCGATGATGGCTGGTGGCTCGAGGGCTACGAAGAGAACAACGGCTGGGTGATCGACCTGCCGGCCACCTCTATTCACGACCCGAGCGCCTACGACCGCGCCGTGACGATGGCACTCCTCGAAGGCGAGATCTTACCGACCTACCACGATCGAAATGCCGACGGGGTCCCGGTTGCCTGGGTCGACCGGATGAAGGCCAGCATGTCGAGCATCATTCCGCGGTTCTCCGCTCGACGGATGGTCACCGACTATGCCGACAACTTCTACGAGCCCGCGATGCAAGATGCGGTCGCCCTGCGCGACTCGAACTACCGGCCACTGTTCGCTTTGGCGGACCTGGCCGAAGCGATCCGAAGCCACTGGCACGAAATCGCGATGGAGAGCGTCCGCTTCGGCGGCTTGAGCGGCGACGAGCTGGTCGTCGGCACGACGGTCTCGACCCAGCTTTCCCTCCATCACCCGGGGCTCGACGCCAGAGAGTTGGTGGTCGAAGCTGTGGTGACCTATGGCAGCCGCCTACACGACCTCTCGTCGAGAATCGTCGTCCCGTTCGAATCGGAGGACGGCGAAGAGCGAAGCACCTGGCGGGGCGCCTTCACCGTGAGGTCCAGCGGCGGTCACGAGCTGCGGTTTCGAGTCAGGCCGAAGGATCGGAGCCCTCTGAGGCCGGCAGCTCTCGGCATGCACATTCAAAAGTGGCTGTGAGAGCTCGAGGTCAGTGAGCCGCACTTGGGGCGGTCATTTCATTACCCGTGCGAAATCCAG
>CBESWY010000201.1:0-5286 GCA_965533395.1 uncultured Myxococcales bacterium | reverse complement strand
CAGTGAGCTGTTACGCTTTCTTTAAAGGATGGCTGCTTCTAAGCCAACCTCCTGGCTGTCTGAGCGCCCCCACATCCTTTCACACTTAGTGTGGATTAGGGACCTTAGCTGTCGATCTGGGCTCTTTCCCTCTTGGCTACGGACCTTATCACCCGCAGCCTGACTGCCTAGCAGTTGTCACCGGCATTCGGAGTTTGGTTGGGTTTGGTAATCTGGTAGGACCCCTAGCCCATCCAGTGCTCTACCTCCGGCGCAATTCACTAGACGCTATACCTCAATATATTTCGCGGAGAACCAGCTATCTCCGAGCTTGATTAGCCTTTCACTCCGATCCTCAGGTCATCCCCTGAATTTTCAACTTCAGTGGGTTCGGTCCTCCACGCAATTTTACTCACGCTTCAACCTGCCCAAGGATAGATCGCTCGGTTTCGGGTCTACGCCCTGCTACTAATTTCGCCCTATTTGGACTCGGTTTCCCTGCGGCTTCACCTATCGGCTTAACCTTGCAACAAAGCGTAACTCGTAGGCCCATTATGCAAAAGGTACGCCGTCGCACATTCCCCGAAGGGCATAGTGCTTCGACTGCTTGTAGACACACGGTTTCAGGTACTATTTCACTCCCCTTGCCGGGGTGCTTTTCACCTTTCCCTCACGGTACTTGTTCACTATCGGTCGTCGAGTAGTACTTAGCCTTGGAAGATGGTCCTCCCAGATTCCCACAGGATTCCACGTGCCCCGTGGTACTCGGGTACCAGTGCAGAGACCAAACGCTTTCGACTACAGGGCTGTCACCTCGTATCGCCGACCTTTCCAGATCGTTCATCTAACATTTGGTTTTGTAACTCTGTGAGAGCATTAGGGCGCTCTCCCACTGGACCCACGACCCCATATCAACAACGCCCCTAAGCTTACATTGATATGGTTTAGGCTAGTCCCCGTTCGCTCGCCGCTACTAGGGGAGTCTCGGTTGATGTCTTTTCCTCCAGGTACTTAGATGTTTCAGTTCCCTGGGTTGGCTATCCAACGCCTATGTATTCAGCGTTGGACTTCTGGGTATTACCCCAGACGGTTTCCCGATTCGGATATCTTCGGATCAAAGTGTGTTAGCCACTCCCCGAAGCTTTTCGCAGCTGTCCACGTCCTTCATCGCCTCTCGACGCCAAGGCATCCACCGTGTGCCCTTCCTAGCTTGACCTTTTCCTAAGACGCATTTCGTCCTGGGCTTCGACCGAAGTCTTCGCCCAAGGTGGTGGCGTAACCAACCGCGAATAGTTGGGATACCACCGTGTGGCCTGTCACGACGGAAAGTTATGACAGACCACCTCGTAACTCGAGACCAGGGTTCGAAAGAAGAGCCTGGTCACAGCTACGGCTAGAAAGAGAAAATTTCTACAGATATTTAGTTGTCAAAGATGCGAGAAATCGAGCGTTGAAACTTGATTGCTCGGGTCGATTGCGCGCTTGCTGCGCTGCCGACCGAAGGAATCAAGACTGGGTCTTCACGGGGTGATTGGCAACTGCCAATTTGGTGGAGCTGAGGGGGATCGAACCCCTGACCCCCGGCTTGCAAAGCCGGTGCTCTCCCAGCTGAGCTACAGCCCCGTCCTTTAGTGGGGCACGCTAGACTCGAACTAGCGACCTCACCCTTATCAGGGGTGCGCTCTAACCACCTGAGCTAGTGCCCCGTGCATTCTCGCAAACTGTCAAAGAGATTCAGAAGCCGTATTTGAGAACCATGTTCGAAGCTCGTTCGGGCCTAAACCCTGATAACTACTTCGTTTTGTTGGTTCCCGTACCCGTCTTCGTACTCAAACGGACGCCTTCTTTAGCGGCCTTCCCCAAACCGGTCAAGCACTTTCAATCAACTCCACTGAAAAAGCGGACAACCCGCTTTTTCTGCGGGTTAACGGTGGGGAGTGGACCGATTCTCGCGCCTGTAGAGCGGGGTCTGTCCCCCATTTCGGGGGCCTCGGACAGGGGCAGCTAGTCGGGGGCGCGGAGAGCCGTGACTCGCTTGACACTATATGTAACGTTCGTTATACTTTCTCGAGTTGAAACTTCATGGAGAGAAGCAGAATGTCGGAGCCCCATTTCCTGTACGAGAAGCGCGGCCATCTCGCGATTTGCACGTTCAACCGGCCCGAGAAGAAGAACGCGCTCAGCATCGAAATGCTCGTGCGGATGGCAGACGCCTGGGATGAGGCAGACGCCGATGACGACGTACGTGCGATCATCCTGACGGGCACAGGGGGCGTCTTCTGTGCGGGTAGCGACCTCGGTTCGATGAAGTCCGGCCAGTGGGACGCGGGCGACCAGTGGCTCAATCGCATGAAGGAAGACTCGGACATCCATTGGAAAGCGCTCCTGCGGCACTACCTGACGAAGAAGCCACTGATCGCCGCGGTCGAAGGCTACGCACTGGCAGGCGGCACCGAAATTCTTCAAGGCACAGACATTCGGGTCGCCGGCGAAGGCGCGGTGTTTGGCGTGACCGAAGTGCAGCTCGGCCTTTTTCCCTTGGGTGGATCGAGCGTGCGGCTTCGACGTCAGATCCCTTACACCATTGCGGCAGAGATGTTGCTCGCAGGCCGGCGGCTGAGCGCCGAGGAAGCCCTGCACTACGGGCTCATCGGGCACGTCGTGCCGCAAGGTCAAGCGCTCGACAAGGCCGTCGAGATTGGCGAACGAGTCGCCGCCAACGGACCGGTTGCGGTTAGAGCGGTCAAGCAGTCGCTCATCGAGAACGACGGGGTCCCTGCCAAAGAGGCCCTCGCCCGTTCGTTGGAGATCGGGCAGCCCGTGTTCAAGACGAAAGACGCCATCGAAGGTCCCACGGCATTCATAGAGAAGCGCAAGCCGGTGTTCCAAGGCTCCTGATGGCGCGATCTGAGGCAGCGCAGCGCAACGGGGGCACGCGGAAGGTCATCCTCGAAACCGCGGAGCGCCTCTTTGCCGAGCGCGGCTTTGTCGCGACGAGCGTCCGGGACATCGTGGGTGAAGCGAGCACCTCCGCGCCCAGCCTCTATCACTTCTTTGGCAGCAAGGAGAACCTCCTCGTCGATCTCATCACCGATCGACATGCCGAGTACTGCGACGAGCTCGAAGCGGACCTGGCCTTGGCGAAAACCCCATTCGAGGTTTGCCAACGCTTCGTGAAGTTCGTACTGACCAACATGAACGAGCGGCCGACCACCGCGAAGTTCCTGCTCGGAATCATGTTTGGGCCGCGACAGAATGTTCCGGAAGACGTCGTGGGTGAGACGCTGATGCGGTCGCAGCAAATCGTGCAAGCGCGCCTTCGTGAGGTTACCGAAGGCGTTTCGGAGTCACGCGTCGTGTTCGCGCGGATGATGCTGCTCGGGATGGTCACGCCTGCCGTCTTGCTTTTCCTCACCTCGGGTGTTCAATCGTTTTCACCGAAGTTGCCGGGATGCATCGCACAGCGCGTCATCGACATGATGAGCGACTCGCATCCGGTTTGCGCGTGGCCGACTGTGGAGCAGGTTGCCTGAGGTCGTGAACGACGCGTTTGCACTCCCGGCCCTTTCGCTCCGGTTCGAGCTGCCCAACGGTATGTCGATCGCTGCGGACGCCTATGGTGACCCGAGCGACCAGCCGGTGCTCTTCCTTCATGGAGGCGGGCAAACGCGGCATGCGTGGGGAAACAGTGCGGAGCTGTTGGCTCAGCATGGCTTCTACACAATCTGCATGGACCACCGTGGTCATGGCGAGAGCAGCTGGGCGCGCCTCGGTGAGTATCGCGTGTATCACTTCGCGGAAGATTTGCAGCACGTGATCGCGCAGCTCGATCAGAAGCCTGTCTTGGTCGGCGCGTCGCTGGGCGGTATCGCTTCACTTCTCGCTGAAACCGAACAGGAAGAGTCCGTTGCGAGGGCCGTGATTCTGGTCGACGTCACGCCTCGTCTCGAAACCGATGGTGTGGCTCGCATCATCGGCTTCATGAAGGAGGGCACGTCGGGGTTCGATTCGCTCGAAGAGGTGGCGGATTCGATCGCAGCGTATCTACCGCACAGGAAAAGACCCAAGGATTTGTCTGGCTTGGCCAAAAACCTGAGGCGGACGGAGGACGGTCGCTACTACTGGCACTGGGATCCGAACATGCTGAAGACCTGGGAGCCGGGCCGGTACACCGAGGAACACGATCGCAAGCTGAAGGAACGGCTGCAGGAGGTCCGCAGCATCGACATCCCGACGCTGCTGATCCGCGGACGCCAAAGTGACCTGGTGTCGAAGGAGACCGCCGCAGAGTTCCTCGAAATGGTGCCGCATGCGGAGTACGTCGACCTCGCAGACGCCCACCACATGGTGGCCGGCGACCGAAACGACGCGTTCAGCGATAGCGTCAAAGAATTCCTTCTCCGACACTTTGCGCCGTCTGTCAGAACGCTCGAGACGGATTGAAACCATCTGTGCCGGGTCTATAAAGAGAGACATGACCAAGAAGACAGCGCTCGTGACGGGAGCCGGCGGCGGCCTCGGCCATGCCACGGTGAAACGCCTCGTTGCCGGCGGCTGGAAGGTGTTCGCAGCCGACATCAGCAGGGACTTGCTCCGCGATTCTATGCATGACCCCGATGTCGTTCCGGTGGTGATGGACGTGACGGACCAGCAGAGCGTCCAGAGCGCATACGATGCCGTCGCGAGCCAAACCGACCGTCTTGGCGGGATCGTGAACTTTGCAGGCGTCATGGGGGTCGGCTCTTTGACGGACATTCCCGAAGAGCGGCTCGCTCGGATTCTCGACATCAACGTGATGGGCACGTATCGGGTCAACAAGACATTCCTTCCTTTGGTCGAGGCCGCTAAGGGCCGCATCGTGAACCTCAGCTCCGAGACGGGTTGGCAAAGCGCCGCCCCGTTCAACGGGCCCTACGCGATGAGCAAACACGCCATCGAGGCTTACTCGACTTCGCTGCGCCGCGAGCTCGCGCTTCTCGACATCAAAGTCGTCACGATTCAGCCGGGCGCTTTTCGTACCAACATGGTTGCGGGCATCGAAGACGCCTTTACCGCGGCAGAAGCCGAAACGCCGAAGTTCGCCCGGGTGCTTCGCAAGCTCAAGGGGCTCGCCGGAAAAGAAATCGAGTCAGCGCGCGACCCCGACATCCTAGCTCAGGTCATCGAAACCGCGCTGACGACCAAACGACCCAAACCCGTGTACTCGGTCAAGCCCGACAAGCTGCGATCGGCGATCGAGAAGCTTCCGCTACGAACCGCCGATCGCCTCTACCTCGCCGTCCTGCGCCGCGCGCACAAGGGATGACC
>CBESWY010000200.1:0-5316 GCA_965533395.1 uncultured Myxococcales bacterium | reverse complement strand
AGATTCATCCACGAGTTGAGGCCGCCAAACGCCCTGCCTACTGCAGGTCCCCTGCCCCACGCTCCCCATGGGCTAAGAGAGCCTGCACCGAGCCCTGACGGTACACGCGCATCCACGAGGTGCCCGCCGGGAAGCATGCGTTGCGTCTCCGCCCATCCAACGCGCAAAGGCTCCTTGATACGGCGCCGTGAAAGCCAGGAGTTGCCTCACCGTTTGGGTCGCGGCTGCTCGGCTGTGCTCTGCTGCAAACTGTCGGTTGAGGCGCCCAAAGACTTCGTAGCGCTTCGCGCGTTCGATGTTGCACGCCATCGTGAGGGTCCGTTTCGCGCCAGGTAGCAACCGATTGTTAGATTGCATACACATTGCGTTTGTAAACATGAAAACTGCAATTGGTTGTTTCGCTACACGCATTTCTTGTATATGTTCTCGCCTCTCGTGCACCCACAGTTCGCGCTTCGGTGTAGCGATGGGGTGCCGACGATGGCTGTATCAGTTACCAAAAGGTCGAAATGATTAACGAAGTGACAAGAAGCATTGCTCGGTTTGGTACGTTCGCATTTCTAGCATCCGCGCTGCTCGGGCTTTCCGCGGAACGGGTTCTGGCAGATGGGACGGAAACACTCGGAATCCCCTCCATACCGATTGCCGAGGGCACTGGCGTAGTCGCCGCGGGCGTGGGGCTTACAGAGGTTAGCCAGGGGGACATCTCCATCGACGTTCCCGGCGCCGTGCAGCAGGTCCTTCTTTACTGGGAAGGGCAACAGAGCACGGATGTCCCCGGTCCGAACACCATCACCGTCGATGGCAATGCGGTGACCGGCGAGCTGATCGGCGGGCAGACCTTTTTCTTCGCCGGAGCGTATAGCTCCGCCTACCGCGCGGATATCACCGACCTCGACCTCGTAGCCGAAGGCAGCAACATCCTGACCGTAGAGTCACCTGGCTACACCAAAGCGTCCAACGGCGCCGGCGTGTTGGTCATCTACGACGACGGCTCCGGCACCGCGTCTATCGATGTTCGGGATGGCGTCGATCTGGCCTTCGTCAATTTCCCAGAGCCGCGCAAAAGCACCATTCCGCAGACGTTTACGTTTCCCGTATCGGATAGCGCCCGCGAAGCCAACCTATCCATGTTTTTCGGGAGCGTTTCTGGCACGATCTCGGGAGCTGGTGCGGACCGTCCCAGCTTGATCACGGTCACCGTCAACGGCGACGAGATTCGATTCGAGAATCTATTAGCGAGCAACAATGGCGAGGAATGGGACACGCTAAACCTACCCTTCGTCATCCCCGCCGGGGCGACTGAGCTGACGGTCCAGGCGTTTTCGATCAATCCCAATGACCCCAACAACACGAGCGACCCGAAGCCGGCCTCATTCGCTTGGACCGCAGCCGGGCTCTCGGTCCCGCCGCCCGCGCCCAGGGCCACCATCGGCGACTTCGTTTGGGAGGACTGCAACGGCAACGGCATTCAGGACGACGCAAGCATCCCCGGCTGCGAGTTCGGGGGCGGCATTCCAGATGTACCTGTGGAGTTGCGCAAGCCCGTGAACGGTCAGTGCACTGACACTGGCGAGCTTGTGGCGTCGACAACGACCGGGCCCGCTGGTGACTACCTCTTCACCGACCTGGACCCTGGTGCGTATTGCGTGCTGTTTCCTTCGGATCTGGACGATGCGCTCGACTGCGGCCCTGGCTCGACGGCGCGCTACACGGTGAAGAACGCCGGCAGCGACTCCGCGAAGGACAGCAATGCCAATCCCGACGGCACCACGGACGTGGTTGACCTCGAGGCCGGGGAAAGTGACCTCACCATCGATGCGGGCCTGTTTTGCCCCGAACCGGGCCAGATAGGCGACTTCGTTTGGGAAGACTGCAACGGTAACGGCATCCAGGACGACGCAGACACCCCCCCTGGCTCTGACTGCCAGGGAGGCGGCATTCCGGATGTACCGGTGGAATTGCGGAAGCCCGACGCGGACGGTGATTGCACAAGCGATGGGGAGCTTGTGGCGTCCACAACGACGGGGATGGATGGTGACTACCTCTTCACCGACCTGGACCCCGATGAGTATTGTGTGCTGTTCCCGTCCAACCCGGCCGACGCGCTCAACTGCGACGCGGGGTCGACGGCGAGCTACACGACGAAGAACGCTCCAGGCAGCACCTCTGAAAACGACAGCAACGCCAATCCCGACGGCAGCACCGACTCGATTGACCTCGAGGCAGGCGAAAGCGACCTCACCATCGATGCGGGCCTGTTCTGCTCGGTTTCCATCGGTGACACGCTGTGGAACGATCTCAATCGCAACGGCATTCAGGACATGCTGAATGAGGGTATGGGTGAACCGGGAGTCAACGACGTCACCGTGACGCTGTTCGACTGTGATGGCACTCAGGTGGGTGCGCCTACAATCACGGGTCCGGCACCGGACGACGTGGCGGAGCCGCAAATCCCAGGCGGAGCAGGCTGGTATCAGTTCGAGGGCCTCGTGCCTGGCTGCTACGTGGTCCAGTTTGACCAACCAGCGGACTTTGTCTTTAGCCCGGCCAATGAGGGCAATGATCCGGCAGTGGACAGCAACGTGAACCCGATGGGTGCCACCGGTGAGATCATCTTGCTCTCTCGCGATAGCGACCAGACCATCGACGCGGGCATCTACCGGCCTCCGACGGCAGGTCTTGGTGACTTCGTGTTCGAGGACGAGAACGCCAATGGCATCCAGGATCCAGGCGAGCCGGGGATCCAGGGCGTGCCGGTCACGCTGCTGACGAATCCGGACGGCGACCCGGGCTGCGACAGTGGTGACGAGATGGACGCCGGTCTTCCAACCATGCTCACCGACGGATCGGGCATGTACATGTTCGAGGATCTCGAACCGGGCAATTACTGTGTGGAGTTCGTCAAGGCCGTGGTCGACTGTACGACCGACGGCTTCCCCTTGGGTGCGCCCTCCTTCAGCCCTGCGCTGCAAGGCGGCGACCCAGCCAAGGACAGCAACCCCGATACCGCGACGGGCGTCACTGGCAACGTCAATCTCGGGCCCGACGAGTTCGACCCAACCATCGACGCCGGCATCTTCTGCCCGGCTAAGCTCGGTGACCGGGTCTTCAAGGACTGTAACGGCAACGGCATCCAGGACGACGCGGACCTTGAGGGCTGCGAGTCGGAGGTCGGCATTCCCGGCGTGGAAGTGAAGCTCTTCGACTGTGACGGCATGCCGATCACGGACCAAAGTGGAGTTCAGGAGACGCGGGTGACGGACGCCAACGGCTTCTACATGTTCGGCGCTGAGCCTGGTGTCTTCGACCTGAAGCCAGGACAGTATGTGGTTCAGTTCGACCCCAGCACCTTCCCGCCTGACTTCGCGTTTTCGCCGGTGGGCCAAGGAGGGGACGACGCCCTCGACAGCGACTGTATGCCGCCCGGAGGAGAGACGGCATGCACGCCGCTCGGATCGCGCGGAATCAATCTAGACAGGGACTGCGGTCTCATTCCGCCGCCGCCGCCGCAGTGCGACCTGGTGATCGACAAGACGTGCCGGGTGGAAACCGCACCGCCGAGCGGCGATTTGGAATGCGAAGCCAAGATCGCGGCAACCGTGCTGCGTTACATTGGTCAAGGCGACCCCGATGAGGTGACCGTCACCGGCAAGAACAACAAGGCCACGGTGGACTCGTCCTTCGAAGGGGGAATCCTTACGATCGACGCCAGGCCCGAGGATCTCGGCGCGAAGATGACCATTACCACCGATGGGGTGGCCGAGGTGATCCACACCAGCTGTTCGACTCCCTACGTTGCAGGACGGCCTGCACCGCTCGACAGCCCCAAAGGTGCTCCCTCTCCGAACTGGTTTGTGGTGAGCTTCGTCGACAAGGAAGGCAATTCGGTGTCGATTCCCGACAGTGCCGAAGGTGGGTTCACCGACGAGTGCAGCTTCGCGCCGGGGCCGCTGCCGAGCTGCGAGACGCAGGGCAAGCCGGAGAGCCTCACTTTCCGCTACCTCGGTGACGGGCCGGTGGCAGATTGCACCGACAACGCCGCCAGTCGAGCCGAGAAGAAGCCGCCGACCTGCGCCGGGAATCTGCCGGTCGGAGCGACGGTTGAAATCGCGATCGACAAGGGCAGCGCGTCCAAGAGCATGGTGGCTCCGGGCGAGACGTTCAGCATCACGGGCTTCGGCGCAGAGACCGAAATCACGCTGAGCGGCGGCGGAGGCTCCGAATCGGACAGCTTCCACACCTCGTGCTCGGCACCACTCGAGGTGGGCGACCTCTTTGGCAATCTGCTGTTGGTGGCCTTCGACGGTGTCCGCTCCAGCGTCACGGTGACCTACCAGTACGAGGTTACGAACCTTGGCGATCCGGTGACCAACATCACGGTGGTCGACGACAAACTGGGCGACATCGGCGTCATTCCGACACTTCCCGCGAATGGCGCTAACAGCGCCATTCTGCAGGCGGTGACGGAAATCTCCGAGACCACGACCAACACCGCCACGGCAACCGGTATGCTGAATGGAGAGATGTGCGCCGCACCGCAGGACAGCGTCACGGTTACGGCGGTCGAACCACCAGAACCGACATGCAATGTGTCGATTACGCTCGACAAGGTCGAGGACAAGAAGATCAAGTGGAAGCTCAGCAACTCGGGCGACGTCGGCGCCACGATCGATACTCTGATCGTGAGCTGGCCGGGCGACGGTGAGCTCAAGAAGGTGAAGTTCGACGGGAGCGACATTCTCAAAGATGTCCTGATCGCCTCGCCGGCGGAGATCACCAGCGACCAGTGGCTGAAGCAGCCGAAGGATCGCACACTCGATGCAGGGGATAGCGGCAAGAAACTCGAGCTCGAGTTCGATGACGACTTCCCGCTCGGCAAGGAACAACCGCCAGGGGACTTCGATCTCACGATCAAGTTCGAACAGGGTTGCGAAGTGAATGCCAACGGTGGCCCGAAGCTACTCGAGGGCGATGCCGAGACGTCCGTGGCCGACAACAACACGGAGGCATGGGGCCTGGGCGGCTGCAGTGCCGCGCGCGCCGGCCAAGAGAACCCTCTGGGCCTGCTCATGTTCGCCGGGGCGCTTCTGCTTTGGTCGAGACGACGTGGAACCGTCGTCTGTCCCGACTAGGCAGGAGTCTCGGGCCTTGGTCCGTCGACTTGTGACCGTGACCGAATCATCGTGAGAAGAGGCAGGTAGCCGCAAGCTACCTGCCTCTTCTTCTTTTGGTGAGGCCCGCGTTCGTTGCGAGCAGGCGATTGGTGTCAACAGCAAGTTCAAGCGTCGGACTGAATCGGCCCCGCTTTGCCGG
>CBESWY010000199.1:0-5321 GCA_965533395.1 uncultured Myxococcales bacterium | reverse complement strand
TGCCCGCCCGATCCAGACCCGAGACGCCCCGGAGCTCGCCCACCCTAGACTTCTTCGCCGGGCGGCCTTACTCATTGACTATGAGCTCGCAGAAATCTGACGATTTGATGCTGGTTTACGGCAAATCAGAAGATGGCAAGAGCTACGATGTGCTTCGGAGGCGAGGGGAAGGCATCGAGGCGGGGCGGATTCGTCTGCTCGACGAAGGCAAGCCCATTCATGGCGAGGTGGTTCGCCTGAAGCCGCGTGATGATTCGGCTATGCTCTTCGAGGTGGAGGTTTACCACGACGCACGTCCGGCGACCGGTCGGCCACCCAAGGTGGCAAGCGAGCGGTACCGGCGGGGTTGGGAATCGATCTGGGCCGAGAAGCCGAGCACTCACTCAATCAATTAAAAAAGGGTGCCGCCAGTCGGCGACACCCTCCCCCTGCTGCCCTTGGAGTGGCCCTTAGGTCACGTAGTCCTTGAGTCGCTCGACGTCGCGATACTCCTGCAGGCGAGCGAGCCCAGCCGTTTCGACCTGGCGAACACGTTCGCGCGTGAGGTTCATGATCTCCCCGACCTCTTCGAGTGTGATGCCCCCGCGGTCGGCGACGTCGAGCGCGCAAGTGTCGGTCATCTCCCAAATCTCGATGTCTGGGAAGTTGAGCTTGATCGACCCGCGCACCGGATGGACGTCGATGTAGAGGTGGTACTTGCACGAGACGAAGGGGCACGGCCGCTCCATGTCCTTACACTCCGAGCGACTTTTCGGCTTCCAGTAGTCGCTTTCCGGGTAGAGCTCGCGGCCGCGATTGAGCTCTGCCTTGCTCAGTCTGCGGATCGAGATCGTACGGGCGCGCGCACGCGACCGGCGCTTCCTGCGACCGCGGCGCTCCTCGGTTCCAGGCTCGTCGAGCGCGTCCGCAAGTGACTCCGGCTCCTCGTCTGGATTGGATTCCCTGTCGACAACCTCTGCGCTTGCTGCGTCCTTCATGACACCTCTCCCCCTCAGATCTCTTAGACAGCGGCCCGCGCCATGCGGGCCCGCATCGTCAGGCGCCGCTCGATGGCCTCGAGCTTCTGAACGAGCTCCGAACCGAGCTCGCGAACTTCGTTGAGCGCATCGCCGACGCCCACGTCGTCGGCTCCTTCGCGCTGCTGCTCGTGTACGGCGTTCTCGATCGCCTGGTACACGCGCTGGAGTTGGCGCCTTAGCGCATTGATGTCGCCGCGAACGAAGAGGAACTCCTTTTGGATTTCCTCCATCGTGAACCCCTGCTGCATCAGGCGGCGGATGTGATCGATCTGGCGAACCGCTGTCGCCGGATAGAGGCCCTGTGAGCCGCGGTGCTTGCCCTTGCGGCCAACCCGAACGCTTCGCGGCAGCAACCCGAGCTGGACGTACTTGCGGAAGGTCGCTTCGGTGAGCCGAGAGCCCCGGGCGGTGAAGGTCTCGACGATCTGCTGGACGCTCATCCCTTCGACGTGCGCCTGTTCGATCGCCTCGAGCTCGTCGTCCGACCAAGTCCTGGCCTCTGATTCCCGAGTCGTGCGCCGATGTCCGATAGATAGAGTCATTTGAATAACTTATAGCGAATGTATTCCATTCAAAATAATTAGGTCAACACAAAAATGAACTAACTCCTAAATGCTTGTAATCACTAATTTTTTATTAGTAATGGGAGTTGTTTTGAGCGGCATTTCCGCGATTTTCAGATCGCATGCAAGAGTTTGAGATCGCATGGAGGGGTGGAAATTGACGGGATCTCCCGAACCCAGTACCTCCCAGCAAGCGCATGGATTCACGGGCGTTTCGACGATTTCGGCGGAACAAGGGGGCTCTGATCGGCCTGTTCCTTGTCATCGCGGTGACTGCGCTGGGTCTTCTGGGCCCCTGGCTGGCGCCGTACGATCCGGTCGAGCAGTTCACCGACAGCCTTCTGCTTGCCAACGGACTCCCGGCCGGCCCAGGCGTCGAACCGGGCCACTGGCTCGGCGGCGACATACTCGCCCGGGATGAGCTGAGCCGGCTGCTGAGCGGCGCCCGGGTCTCGATGCTCGTGGCCTATCTCGCCACCGCGCTCGCCGTGCTGATCGGAGTCGCCCTCGGCCTACTCTCCGGCTACGTCGGCGGGCGCACCGACACCTATCTGATGCGCCTCGTCGACGTGGTCCTCTCGATGCCCTTTCTCTTGATCGCCATCGTCATGCAGCGTGTCTTCGACGCACCTGGGATATGGACGATCTGCATCGTGCTGGGGGTTCTTTCCTGGACCACCCTCGCCCGCGTGACCCGGGCGAAGACGATGGAGGCGCGGGAGCTCGACTATATCCAAGCTGCCCGAGCCCTCGGTCTACGTCACTTTCGAATCCTTGCGCGGCACGTCCTTCCCAACGTCATCGGCCCGATCATCGCAATCGCGACGATCATGGTCGCACGCATGATCATCGCGGAAAGCGCGCTCTCGTTTCTGAACCTGGGCGTTCGGCCGCCGACGGCAAGTTGGGGTTCGATGCTCAACGAGAGTCAGTCGCTGCTGCTTGGGCTGCCCCGACTCACGGTCTACCCGGCCGTGCTGATCAGCATGGCCGTCTTTGGCTTCAACCTTTTTGGAGAAGGGCTGCGCGATGCGTTCGACCCCAAAGACTGAGCGCTGGCGCCCTGCCCGATGGCTGTCCGGCTGCATCGCGGTTCTGTTGGCTGCCTTGCTCCTCGCCTGGGTCGTCACTCGCTTTCCAAAGGCGCCCATCGGCCCGCGCTATGTCGGCGCCGGGCAGCAGTCCCCGCAGTCAGGCGGGACGCTCGTCTTTTCGGCCGGCAGCAACATCCACACGCTCGACCCGCACTTCGCGTACGACACCCTTTCGACCGCGGCTTGCCGCCTGCTCTACGACGGCCTGCTCGACTACGACTATGACGGCAATATGATTCCAAGCCTCGCGGCGGCGCTGCCCACGGTGTCCGACGCGGGTCGAGCATTTCGTTTCGAGCTTCGGAACGGCATCCGGTTTCACAACGGTCGCGAAATCACCGCGCACGACATCTCCTGGTCGCTGCATCGCCTCCTCTCGCAGACGACCGGCTCTCCGGGTTACCCGTTCTACAAGTCGATTGTGGGCGCGCCTGCATACCACCGTGGAGAGGCGGAGCTCATCGAAGGCATTCGTGTCATCGATGACAAGACGATCGAGTTCCAGCTCGACGAGGCGGACCAGACGTTCCTGAACGCGCTTGCCATGCCCTTCGCCTACCCGCTTCCGAAGGAGCACGTCGAGAAGCTCGAAGCGGCAGAAGGCCCCGATGCGGTCGGACGTCACCCAGTCGGCGCCGGGCCCTTTGCGTTCTCGCGTTGGGAGCGGGGCGTGCAGGTCGAGCTCCATCGCTTCGAGGCCTACTGGGCTCCGCAGGCGCGGGTCGATCGCATGGTGTTCCTCGAAAATATCTCGCCCGACGTCGCGAGCGCGCGCTTCCGCAACGGCGACCTCGACGTCATCTACCGGCCGAGCAAAGTGAACAGGCTCTTCATGCGCGAGTCCAAGGCCTGGGCCCCCTACCGAGCGGAAGTCCCGAGCCCCTCGGTCTATGCGATCGGCCTCAACTGCGAGCTTCCTCCATTCGACAACGTGCATGTGCGCCGTGCCGTCGCGTTCGCGATCGACCGCTCGAAGCTCGAGCGCCTCAATCCGGGTGAGGTGCTCGCGGCGAGCCAGGTCTTGCCTCCGATGCTCGCGCCATACGATCCCGAGCTGCCGACGAGGCAGGTGTTCGACCTCGAGCGAGCCAAAAAAGAAATGCGCCTGGCCGGATTTCCCGACGGTCTGAGCGAACCGATCACGCTCTGGGTGAGGGGCGAAGGGGACGTCCGAGGGGCGCAGCTCTTCCAACAGGATCTGAAAGAGATTGGAATCGAAATCGATCTAAAGATGGTGTCGTTTGCGACGTACCTGAAGGAAACGGGGAAACCCCGGGTCGCGCAGGCCGCCTTCACGGGCTGGCATCAAGACTTCCCCGATCCGTCGAACTTCATGGACATCCTCTTTCACAGCCGATCGATCCATCCGGTGAACTCCGAGAACCGCTCCTTCTACCGGAACCCGAAGCTCGACGCGATCCTCGACTCGGCGCGCGCCGAAGTCGACCGCGAGAAACGCCTCGCTCTCTATGCAGAGGCAAACGCCATCCTCGCCGACGACGCACCCTGGGCGTTCCTGTCGTACGCGGTCGACATGTTCGCCTGGCAGCCGTACGTGAAGGGCTTCCGTCCGCACCCGGTCTGGCTCAACGAATACCGAAACATCTGGCTCGACCTTCCGAGGGAGCGGGTCAGCCAGGTCATCTACGAAGAGGAGGCAGGCCCATGATCCGGTTCATCGTGCAGCGTGCCTTCTGGGGCGTGCTCGTGGTCATGGTCGTCGTGACCCTTGTCTTCTTCTTGATCTTCGTCGCCGGCGACCCAGCGGTCACGATCCTCGGGCCGCAGGCCAGGGCCGAGCAAATCGCCGACTTCAAGGCCAAAAAAGGCTTGGATCGGCCCGTGCCCGAACAGTTCATGAGCTACCTCGGCGTGATGCCCTGCATACGAAAGGATTCACCAAAGTACCTGCGTGCAGACGGCGCCCGCGGGTTTTGCGGGATTCTGCAGGGAGATCTCGGCGAGTCCTATTCCCATCACGAGTCGGTGGCCAACGTCATCGGCTACCGCCTCCCGCGCACCCTGCTCCTCGCCTCGCTCGCCGTCTTGTTCGAGCTAGTCATCGGGCTGACGGCGGGAATCATCGCGGCGCTTCGGCGCAATCGCTGGTCAGACACCGCGATCATGTTCGCCACCTTCATCGGCATCAGCCTCCCGACGTATGTGACCGGCCCGATCGCACTCCTGCTCTTCGCGTTCCTCTTGGGCTGGTTTCCCTTTGGAGGCTACGGGGTAGACCCCCTCGATCACATCTATCATGCACTGCTGCCCGCGCTGATCCTCGCGATCGCCGGCGCGGCGACCTATGCGCGGGTCATGCGGGGCGAGCTCATCGAAACGCTGCGACACGACCACGTCCGCACAGCGAGAGCCAAGGGTATGCCCATGAGCCAGGTTGTCCTCAAACACGCGATCCGCAACGCCCTGCTTCCGATCGCAACCCTGATCGGCCTGAGCCTTCCATTCCTGGTCGGCGGCGCAATCATCACGGAGAAGATCTTCGCCTGGCCCGGCCTCGGGCTTCTCACGATCGAGTCGATTGAATCACTCGATGCGCCGGTGATCATGGCCGTCGTGTTGATGTTTGCCATCGCGGTTCAAGTTGGCAATCTCTTGGCGGACATTGCGGTGGCGGCGCTCGATCC
>CBESWY010000198.1:0-5337 GCA_965533395.1 uncultured Myxococcales bacterium | reverse complement strand
CCCCGCTTCGCCAGCTCCTCCACCATCGGCATCAGCTTGTCCCGCGTGTTGAGCGAGGGGTCTTCAATCACCCGGTCCAGCAGCGTCCTGAGAATCTCACCGACGATCGGCCCTGCGCCGCCCTCCAGATGCTCGATGACATCGTTGCCGCCAATGGCGAGGTCCTGGGTGCTTAGCGCGTTGCCCTCTTCGATGCTTTTGTCGATTCGGCCTCGCAATTCCTTCAACGCAGCAAGCTCTTCTTCGACGTTGCGCCCTTTGCCCAGCGCGTCGGCTTTACCCAGTCGCAGCAAGGGGTCGACGCGTTCGGGGCCCACGCGTTTGATGAACCTGCGCACGGCCGCGTCGGTCCATTCGCTGCTGTAGCAGATCAAGTGATGCCGGATGAGGCCCACCACGAGCTCGCGCTCCTGGTTCGAGAAGCGGTAGTCGCGGAGCCATCGTTCGGCCATGTCAGCGCCGACTTTTTCGTGATGGTAGAAGGTCCAGTCGCCGGTCTTGTCGGATTTGGCGCGCGTGCGCGGCTTCGCTACGTCGTGAAGGAGCGAGGCGATTCGCTCGACGGGGTCCGCCGCCGACTCGTCGAGCACACGCATCGTATGATTCCAGACATCGTAGGCGTGCCATTGGTTTTGCTCGCAGCCCACCTGCTCCAACAGCTCGGGATAGGTCACCTCGAGAATGCCGGTTCGCCGCATGACCTCGAATGCGCGAGATGGGACGTCCGCCTTCATCGCCTTCATCCACTCTTCTCGAACGCGTTCCGGGCTCACTTTTCGAAACGTATCGAGCGCGCCGCGAAATGCGGCTTCGGTGCTCGGGTCGAGCTCGAAGTCGAGGGTGGCCACGAAGCGCGCGCCCCGGAGAATTCGAAGCCCATCCTCCTGGAAGCGCTCCCTCGGCTCGCCCACGGCGCGAAGGACTTTGTCCCCCATGTCGGCCAGCCCACCGAACGGGTCGACCAGCTGCCCGTCGACCGGGTCGTACGCGAGGGCATTCACGGTGAAGTCCCTGCGCGCCAGATCCCGATCGATGTCCTCGACGAAAACCACGTGGTCCGGGCGCCTTCCGTCCGAATAGGCGCCCTCCCCGCGAAGCGTCGTCACCTCGAATGGCTGACCCTTCCAAAGGACGGTCACCGTGCCGTGATCGATGCCGGTCGGGATGACCTTGCGGAAGACTTTTTGGACCTTTTCCGGCCGCGCTGTCGTGGCGACGTCCCAGTCGTTGACCCGCTCCCCCCGCAGGGTGTCGCGGACGCAACCGCCCACCACCCAGGCCCGCTCTCCGGCACTGCGAAGCTCCTTACAAATCTCGAGCACCGGCCCGGCAATCTGCTGGCGGAGAATTCGGTGTGGCACCTGGCTTCGATAACCTTATGAAGGAACCAACGCAATTGGCTTGGAAGCCCAACAGGGGTACACTCACGTGCTTGCCCCCTGCCCCCCCCGACAATCAAATGAATAGACTTTGGAAGCCCTTGCTTGGTTTGGTGGTCGTCCTTGCGGCGTTCACTGTTTCTTTTGGCTGGCCGATTCAAAACGGCCTTCAAATCGACATCGACACCTCGCCGCGGGCCCAAGCCGCACGTCAGAAGACGCCCTGGGACCTGACCAAGCTTCAGGTGATGAATCGGGTGATTCACCAGGTGAACGACGACTATGTCGACCCCAAACGAATCGACCATCAGCGAATGATGCTCGCGGGCCTGGATGCCATCCAAAAGGATGTGGCACCCGTCCTCGTCCACTACGAAGACGGCGCCGAGACGCTCAAGGTGCAGGTCAACAGCCGTCAGAGCGAGTTCGCCATCCAGGATGTGTCGAGCCCCTGGGAGCTCGCCGGACGGTTTCGTGAGGTCTTCGCCTTCCTGCAGGAAGAGCTCAAGGACGAAGACGACATCGAGCTCAGCGACATCGAGTACAGCGCCGTCAACGGGATGCTAAGAACGCTCGACCCGCATACGGTGCTGCTGCCCCCGGAGATGTTCGCCGAGATGCAAACCAGCACGCGCGGCGAGTTCGGAGGCCTGGGCATCGTCATCTCCATCCGCGACGGCCACCTCACGGTCATCAAGCCGATGGAGGGCACGCCAGCGTCCAAGGCCGGGCTGCAGCGTCGTGATCGGATCGTCAAAATCAACGACGAGTCGACGCTGAACATGCCTTTGAACCGCGCGGTCACGCGCCTTCGCGGACGCCCGGGATCCAAGGTCACGATCTTCATTCGCCGCGAGAACAAGGCGGGCGTTTGGTCTGCGCCTCGCCGCGTCGAGCTGACCCGCGCCATCATCGAAATCGCCTCCGTCGAGCACCGAATGCTTCGGGACAACGTCGGCTACATTCAAATCAAGAACTTCCAAGGCAACACCGAGTCGCATCTGCGTCGCGCGCTCGCGACCCTTCACAAAAAGCAAATGGTCGGCCTGGTGCTCGACCTTCGAAACAACCCTGGCGGTCTGCTCGATCAGGCCGTGAAGGTAGCCGACACGTTTCTCGAGGAAGGCCCGATCGTCGCGACCTCTTCCCAGGACCCGCGGGAACGGACCGAAGAGTTTGCCGAGGAGGGCGGCACCGAACCACGCTACCCGATCGTCGTCCTCATCAACGGCCGCAGCGCATCGGCCAGCGAGATTGTCGCCGGCGCCCTGAAGAACCACGACCGCGCGCTCATCATCGGCGAGCAGAGCTTCGGCAAGGGTTCGGTTCAGGTGCTCTACCAGCTGCAAGACCGTTCGGCGTTGAAGCTCACCGTGGCCCAGTACCTGACGCCCGGGGACGTTTCGATTCAGGGCGTGGGGATCGTGCCCGACATCGCGATCAACCCCATGACCGTCGACAGAGAGAACATGGATCTCGCGGTCGACGAGGCCTTCCGTGAATCGGATCTCGAGTCCCATCTCACCCATGTGAGCGCGACGGATTCGCAGCGCCCCGCCGTAGTGATGGGCTACTACCTCAACGCAGAGCTGCGCCAACGCTTGATGGAGGCCGAGCCCGGCGAAGAGGAGAACGAGGACCAGGAAGCCTTCCTGATTCGATTCTCGCGGAGCCTCGTCGTCAACGCCAAGTCGCCCGAGCGCCAGCAGATGCTGCGCTCGGCCACGCCGATCATCAATCGGGTCCAGAAGCAGGAAACCGAGAAGGTCGCGCGTGATCTGAAGAAGCTCGGCATCGACTGGAGCGTGGGTCCGGACCAGGGCGCTAGCCAGGTTCGGGTCACCGCGAAGACGAGCGCAGGCGATGAGCCCGTGCGCGCGGGCGATTCGCTGACGCTCACCGTGCAAGTGACCAACCAGGGCGAGCGGCCGCTCTATCAACTGCGCGCGACGACCCGTAGCGACAATCTATGGTTTGCCGGTCGCGAGCTGGTGTTTGGCAAGCTCTTGCCAGGCGAGACCCGCTCATGGGCCACGACCCTCGGCGGCTGCACGACCGAAGACGAAAAGCGTGTCTGCCGCATCCCGCGGAGCATGAACGACCGCGCGGATGCCACGGTGGTCGAGTTCGAAGAGGCGCACGGGCACATCCCGGAGCCGGTCGAGGTTCGGTCCGTGATTCGCGCACTCCCCCAGCCGAGGTTCGCCTATGGCCTGCAGGTCGCGGACAACATCAACGGCAACGGGGACGGTCGGGTGCAGCGCGGCGAGCAGGTGAGCCTGTATGTCACCGTCAAGAACATCAGCGACGTCGACAGCTTCGAAGTTCAAGCCAATCTGCAGAACAAGAGTGGCTCGGGCGTGCTGCTCTACGACGGCCGCTTCCGGCACGACTCGATCGCCGCGGGCGAAGAATGGGTCGTGCCTTTCACCTTCCAGGTGCTTCCCGACTTCCAGGAAGACAAGGCCACGCTTCTGTTTGCCGTGTCCGACACGGAGCTCGGCGCCGCGGTGGGCCAGAAGCTCGAAGTGCCGATTTACGATGAACCCAATCCGGTGAAGACCTTGCCCGCGAAGGGCGTGGTGAGCCTGACCCCGGGCGTCGAGATCCGGGAGTGGCCCGACGTCAACGCGCCGCTCATCGGCGTCGTGAAGGGCTCGTTCCGAGCGCTGCACGACGCGACCAGCGGCGCGTTCGAGCGCGTGAACCTCGGCAAGGGCCGGCCGGGTTGGGTGGCGGCGACCGGTGTCTCGCAGACCCAGGGCCAGGTCTCCAAAGAGCCGCCCGTAGCGTGGGTCACGAGCAACGCGCCACCCGAAATCGACCTCCTGCCGCCCGAGAGCTACGTCACGCGCGGCGACGTCTTCCGACTACGGGGCAAGGCGATCGACGCACAGCGGGTGCGAGACCTCTACATCTCCACCGGCGGACACAAAGTCTACTACGAATCGAACGAGGGCAGCTCCAATCCGCAAGAGCTCGCGTTCGACGCCGAGATTCCCGTTCACCCCGGGACGAACTCCATCATGCTGGTCGCCCGCGAGGACAACAATTCGGTCACCAGACAGTTCTTGACCGTCCGCCGGGACGCCGAGGACGGCTCACTCATGGAGACGACGAAGTTCGATGGCGCCCTGCTCGGCAACGGCAACGGCCGCCCCCACTGAGCCACGCGCCCGCGGCTGGTGGAGGTCTGCGGTCGATTACGGCGAAGCCGCCCCGGAGAAGAAGCTGGCGAAACGCTCGACGCCCTCGGGCAGCGGGCCACCGGCACGAATGTGCTGCCAGAGCAGCGGTGCCAGCGTTTCGACAGCTTCGGACACGGTGACGGCTGGCCCGGGGCCGTCAATCTTGAGGCCGTAGCGAGATTCAATCTCGATACTTTCGATTTTACTCTCTTTCCAAGCGATTCGCAGCAACTCGGGGTCGAGGCTCGGGAGCGACTGAAGCAGGCGGGCTTCCCCTTGTGCCTCGGTGCCCGTGAGGAACGCAGCCTGTTCGACGCGGCCGTAACGCTGGACCAGCCCAGCGAGGCGCTGCCGCGCGCTGGGCTCCTCTTCGACCGCGAGCAGCGCAGCGAGAGCGCGAGTCGGCTCGGCGGCGTCCTGGAGCACGGCACGAACCAGCGCATCGCGCTCGGGGCGACTTAGGTCGGTGTAGGCGAAGGCCAGGCCGTCCAGCGCCGTTCGGTCGTGCAGAACTTGGTCGAGCAGGCTCGCAAACGGACCCCGTCGCGGCCGATCTGCGCGCGCAATGCCGGGGCGTGCGGGTCTCACAGGGCCGATATACCTCAGAGCCCGCTATCCGACCAGCTTCCCCTGATGTAGTGAAACGTATTCCATTTGACTTCATTCACCCACTTGGCTAAAGGCATTCCGTTCAGGAGTTGGAATGCAGGGAACCAAGCTCATCGCGCAGCACGAGAAGATGGTCCATGGCCTCGCCTACCGCCTTCGCC
>CBESWY010000197.1:0-5401 GCA_965533395.1 uncultured Myxococcales bacterium | reverse complement strand
AGGTACCACAGCGTGATGCTCGACCGTCCGGCGCTTTGCTCTGGCGCTTGCGGGCAGGGCGCGCAGCAGGGGAAGCACCGGGAAGGGTCGCTTGATCCCAAGCCCGGAAACATCGACGATTATGCGCTCGAATCAGTTCTGAGGAGCCACACCAGGCGGAGATGAACAGTGCTTTGAGCTTCAGCATCACGAGTTCGGCAGTCCATCAGTCGATCAACCGCAAACCCGGGGGAAGCGATTCGCCAAACGCTCGCTGTTCGTCCGCAGCGTCAAGCTCGACCACTTTCTCGACCATCTCTACCCAGCGCTCGGGTACGACCTGGGCTTGCAAGCGTTCCACCACGGAGCCACGCAATTCTGGGGAGATGTCCCGTTCGCGGTCGCCGCTCAGGCGAGCCAACAGCGCGGCCGCAAATGGCAATGTCTGACTGCCTTTCCAGTCGAGACGCAACGCCTCCTCGATCCAGCGCTCGGCAACTTCCCTGGGCACGACGTTGTGAACGCTGCCAACGAAAGGCACACGGCCGCCCAGCCGGCCGACCGCCCACCAGATTTGATCGGGCTCGCCTTTGTCCCTCAGCCGTTCGAGCAGATCCTGACCGACACTCGTTTTTCGCTCGGCTGGCAGACGCTCTAGAGAGCCAACCAGACGGATCATGTCGTCATCACTACGGCGGCGCGGGCTCTTGTAGGATTTGCGAGTCTTGCCTCGAGGCGGCTTTATCTCATCGACCACATCGTCGAGCAGCCGGGCCTGTGCCGACTCATCGAGACCACCGGACACTCTGCGCCACAGAGTCCACCACTCCGCCCAGTTCTGCGCATCATCGTCGTACTGCAGCGCCTGATCGCAAATGCCCCAAAGCTCCCGCACCCGCCAATCGTCCAGCGGATAGCCGAAACCGGGGCGCAAACAGAAGCCCACGAGACTTAGCCACAAGCGCTCGTGGTAGGCGGAACGTCGGCGGCGGCGCGCCCGTTGCAGGAGCTCGGCAGACAGCTGTCGCAGCAGAGGAGTCTGCCAACTGTCTCTGGATCCCAATATTCGCTCCAGGTTGTTGCGTAGGCTACGAATCTCTTTCGGGCCTACGGATTTAGAGCGAGTGCCGTAGAGTCGCCCGATGAGGTCCGCGGCTTCCGCAAAACGAGGGTGCTTTTCCTCGTCGAGTTGCGAGATTGGTTTGCCGCGAAGCTGAAACGCAAGATGCCAGCGACGTTTGGAGCCATCCACGGCGACACAGCTCATGTCCAGCGTGCCGATCTCGGTCAGGGTTAGACCGAGTTGCACCGCCACCTCGTCCGCCCGCTCCCCGCGGCTCAGGACCGACGCGATGGGTGGCAGGTGGACGAAATCCACTTCGTTGAGCGCAACCAAATCGCCCGGGTTGTGATCGCGGTCGCTGGTCGACGAGACGAGGTGAAAACGCACGGGCTCACCAAGGCGCAGAGAGAAATTACGTCCCTCGAGCAAGATCTCCTCACCTTCGACGACGGAGCCACGCGGAAGCAAACATACGCCTTGCTGCTGGTCGGCCTCTCCCTCCAGCACAAGGAAGTAGCTACGTGCGGAGCCACCGCCAATACGCGGGTTATCGCCGTGCCGCGCCATGGCGTAGGCCACCGCCCCCCGCGCCACGGCAGCCATTGGATCGGGATTGCGCAGCTGCTGGACCGGACCGCCACGCCAGCCTTCGAGCACATCCAGGAGTCGCCGGGTCAGCGCCTCGCTGTTGAACACACCACCGTTGAGAAGCACGGCGTCAGGGGCCACCGAGGCACTCGAGGACTGAGCATGTTGGGTAAGGAAGGCAGCAATGTGCCGGGTGACCGCAGCGTCGGCCGCATAAGGCAGACCAAACTCGACGATGGCACTGCGGCGCCGGTGCGGATGTTCGTCCATGGAGACGCCGGGGAAGAAACCGTCGACGATCATGGTGTTGACTTCTTCCCGGGAGAGCTCGGCCGAGCGAGCGCCGCCCACGAGCCGCGAGCCACCGCCGACCAGGGTCACGGTTGTCGTCTCGGGCGCCTCGGGGTCGAGCAATCTCTCCTTGGCTGCCCGGCACTGTTGCAGAAGCTGAGAGAGTGTGGCTGCGGTGAGCCGTGCGCCACCGATTCGTCGCTCGATGAGGTGAGCGACCGCCATATCCATGTTGTCACCACCCAGCATCAGGTGGTCGCCCACTCCAATGCGTTCCAGTGCCGGTTCTTCGGCATGCCCATTCACACTGATGAGCGTCAAGTCGGTGGTTCCGCCCCCGACATCCACCACCAGCAACAGGGTCACATCGGCCAAGGCGTCGGAGAGCGTTCCCCGATGGCGGTGGATCCAGTCGTAGCAGGCGGCCTGCGGCTCCTCGAGCAGACGAAACCTCTCCAACCCCGCCATCCGTGCCGCTTCCACGGTCAATGCCCGCGCTGACTCATCGAACGACGCCGGTACTGTCAACACAACCTCTTGATGCTCGAGCCGGTGCTCGCCAAAGCGGTGATTCCAGGCATCTCTCAAGTAGCTCAGGTAGCTGGCACTGGCCTCGGTGGGGGACACCTTCGTGACGTCCTCCACGCCACCCCATGGCAGAATCGGGGCAGTGCGATCGACGGCCGAATGGGAGAGCCAGCTCTTGGCGCTGGCCACCAGGCGACCCGGTACACGACTACCGAGCTCACGGGCCAGATCGCCCAGCACGAGCGGTTGAACGCCAGCAGGATCGGAGAGCACCCACGGCAGGCGCAAATCGCCCTCGGACAGCTCAGCCGATGCCGGGTGGTAGCGCAACGAGGGCAGCAGTGCCCTTGGCGCCACCTCCCCGGGTGCCACCAGTTGCTCGATCTCGAAGAGCTCGACGTCTTGTTCGCCTTTGGCCTCGGTATCTGCGTAGGCCAGCAGCGTGTGGGTCGTGCCGAGATCGATGCCAATCAAATAACGCGGCTTGGTGCGTGCGATGATGAGTCCTCCCCACGGACATCGAACTCTACCTTCCAGGCCTGGTCGCCGTCCCTTGGTATCGCCTCCAAACGCAACGTCCCGACCTCGGTCACCGCGGCATGCAGATGTACCGGCACCACCTCACCGGGCGTACGACCCTCGGCGGGCAGCTCCGCCTCGATTTCCTCGAGCTCTTCGACCTCATCGGGAGACCAATCGTCAGACGACCACCCGACCTCGTCCTCTCGGCGCACCGAGGAGCCGAAAAACCGAAACCGTACCGTTTCCCCGACCACCAGTCCCACCTCCTGGGGCGGCAGCGCTGCGTTCGTTCCTTCCTCCATGCCAAATGGGGCGATACACATGATCTGAATCGGCGGTTCCACACCGGGCACCGCCGGCATCGCGCTCTCGATACCGACGTAGTAAGCCTTCGCGGTACCGCCGCGTATGCGCACGCCCTGGCCCTTGCACACGTAGCCGTAATAGGCTGCGCCGCGGGCAACCGCCCGGTCGAGATCAGCACCCGCCAGAATACGCGCCGGCGCGGCGTTCTCGCTTTCGAGCCAACCGTTGAGAACCTGCAGCGTCCGATCGGCGATGGCCTTGGCCTTGAACACACCACCATTCAGCAACATCGCCGTGGGCTGCAGAAACAAGCTGCCTTGAGCGGGACCGGTGGACTCGAAGCCCGGGAGATCCGCCGTTGCACCCGCCTGACGACTCAGAAACCCTGCCAGGTGTCGGGTCACGGCAGCGTCCTGGGCATAGGGCAGCCCGAGCTTGGTCAATGCAGTGCGGGCGCGGGTCGCCGGTTTTGCCGAAGCCTCTACGATCGGGAAAAACCCTTCGATCAGTGTGTGGATGACCTCGTCCCGTGTCAGCTCGGTGCGTAGCGTTCCCCCGATCAAACGCGCGCCCCTGCTTGGCACCACCACGGGGACGGCATCCACGCTGGCGTCACTGAGCATGGTCTCTTTCGCGGATCGACAGCCATGGGTCAGTGCCTGCAGCTGCCAGAGATCGAGCCGCTTGCCCTCGGCAGCAAGCTTCGATCGAACAACGTGCGCGAGCGCGAGATCCATATTGTCCCCGCCGAGCAGAATGTGATCGCCGACGGCAATACGGGTCAGTTCCAGTGAGCCGTCTTGCTCGGTCACGGCGATGACCGACAGATCGGTGGTCCCACCCCCGAGATCCACTACCAAAATGACGTCGCCCACCTGCACTTGTGTACGCCATCCATCGCCGCTGGCTTCGAGCCAGCTGTACAAGGCGGCCTGTGGCTCTTCGAGGAGCGTCAGATTGCTCAGCCCGGCAGCAGTCGCGGCCTCGGCGGTGAGCTCCCGCGCCGCGGGGTCGAAAGAGGCGGGAACGGTGAGCGTCACCGCCTGCTGGCCCAGAGGCGAATCGGGGAAGCGATGGTTCCACGCGTCGCGGACGTGTTCCAGATAGCGGGTCGAGGCCGATAGCGGAGAAATCGGCTCGATCTCCTCCGGTGCATCCAGCGGAAGAATGGGCGCCCGTCGGTCCACGCCGGGATGGCACAGCCAGCTCTTGGCGCTGGACACCAGGCGGATCGGTGTTTTGGAGCCGAGACTTCGCGCCAGCTCTCCGACCACTGGACCCTGCTCGTCACTCCAGGGTAGGCCGCGATCACCATGGCTGAGCTCGTCAGGGTGGGGCAGGTAGATGAATGACGGCAGAACCGGACGCGCTTCCACGGCACCGGGGCTGGTGAGTTGCTCGATTCCAAAATCGCTGAGAGCGACCTCGTCGCGGTCACTTTGGCCAAGATCGACATAGGACACCACCGTATGCGTGGTGCCGAGGTCGATCCCGACGGAGTAACGCGGTTCGCTCACAGCTCGACCTCGGCTGTAGCCAGCACTCGCACCTCATGGCCCTCGACCAGCTTGGGCAGACGCACCTCTTCTACGCGCCATCCTCGATGAACCAGAGTTCCAGTGAAGGGCGGTTCACCCACCACGTTGCCGGTGAGGCGCACCTCGGCTGCATCGAATCCTTCTTCCAAGGTGAGTCTCGCGCCCTCCGCTTCAGCTCGCACCGGCACCACATTCAGGTGCTCGCGAAGCGCGCGACTGCAACCTTCGTGTACAACCCGTGCGGCGCCGCCAATGTCTTGGTCGGAGTAACCGGAAACGTCCTCCTGCAAAAAGTCTACGAACCGCCCCTCCTGTTGGAGCAGCCCCAGCAGCTGCAGCGCTGACGCTGCGTCTGGCTCGAGCAGCCGTGGCATCGGTGTCTCTGCCGCGGGCGAGGGCACAGACGGCACTTCGGCTTCGATGCTCGGCCCAGCGTCTTGGCTGAGCAGGTTCACGCCTGCGGCAAATTCCCGATTGAACAGAGTGCGCCAAAAGGCAACGAAAGCCAGCAAGAAACGCGAAAAAAACGAGAGCGTCGGCTCGGACATAGACCCACTCCTTCGACCAGTTGCGCGACGTCGTATGC
>CBESWY010000196.1:0-5405 GCA_965533395.1 uncultured Myxococcales bacterium | reverse complement strand
GGGAGTAGCGAATCCGTGCCATCCTCTTCGGGCACGCTGCAGAGCTCCTCACCCAGCAGCAGGGTACAGAGGCCCCGACCAGTCGCCGGAAGCTCCGCGCCCAAGCGCGTGTCCCAGCAGACGATCTGAGGCGCATGACTCTCGAGCTGCGTAATGGCGTCTTCGCGGTTCACGGCCACCCGGCAATCCGCCGTCTCGGGCCAAGCTTGGAGGGCCTCGCGGACGAGCACGATCCGCTCGGGGTTCGCTGATGCGATGAGGACTCGGATTCTCCCCATTTCTTCGATAGCTGACGTTTGGGCCTTGTTTGGCTGCACGGTCCCCCCGAGGCGTGGAATCACTCTTGACGCCTCGCTGAAACCATAGCACTGTAATAGGTCAATGGTAACGGTATTTCTCTGGTTTAGGTGATGGTGGATGCTCGATAGGAGCCCGGAAGAGCATGAGGTCCGCGAGGTTCTCCTCGTGGAGGACAACCGAATCGACGCGCAGCTCATCCGGAGGCTGCTCAGGCGGGTGTCCGCCTCGTACTACCGCATCACGCACGTTCGGACCCTAAACGACGCCGTCCTGTCGGCCGACGAGCTCGCGCCCGATGTCATCCTGGCGGACCTGAATTTACCGGACTCGCGTGGGACCGATACGGTCGCGAGCCTGCAGACCGCATACCCTGAAATCCCGCTGATTATCGTGAGCGCCTGGGAAGACGAAGCGGTGTCCCTCCGGTCCGTGAAGGCAGGCGCGCAGGACTACTTGGTCAAGGGTCACATCGACGGCGCGAACCTGCACCGCGTCATCCGCTATGCGATCGAAAGAAAGAGAACCGAGCTGGAGCTCGTTCGGCTGGCGCATTTCGACCAGCTCACGGGACTGCCAAATCGAACCTTACTGCGAGAGCGAGTCAATCACGCATTGGCTCGGGCGATGCGGTCGGGTTCCGGTGTTGCGACGCTCATCCTCGACATGGATCGGTTCAAAGAGATTAACGACATGTTGGGTCACGAGGTTGGCGACAAGCTGCTGATCAAAGCCGCGAAGCGAATCCGAGCGAACGTCCGTGACCAGGACACGGTTGCCCGACTCGGAGGGGACGAGTTTGCCGTCGTGCTCGAAGGCGTGAGCGAAGCGAAAGAGGTTCTTCCAGTCATCGAACGAATCGTGGACAGCCTTCGCGAAGTCACCAGGGTCGACGGGCACGAGGTGAACACGTCGACGAGCATCGGAATCGCGATGTACCCCGAAAACGGGAGCAATCTATCCGAGCTGCTCCGGGCGGCCGACCTCGCGATGTACCAGGCGAAGTCGTCGGGGCGCGCATGCTACCAGTTCTTTGCCGACGCGATGCAGGAGGAGGCCCAGTCGAGGCGAGCGCTCGAATGGGCTTTGCGTCACGCGGTCGAATCGAACGAATTCCAGCTGGTCTACCAGCCGCAGGTTTGCCTTCGAACTGGAGGGGTGATTGGCGTTGAAGCGCTCATCCGCTGGATGCACCCGACGCGCGGCCTGCTCACTCCGTTTCACTTCATCGGCGCACTGGAAGAGTTCGGGCTGATCAACGAGGTCGGCGAATGGGTGCTGGAGACGGCCTGCGAGCAGATGCGACGGTGGCATGCGCTCGAGCTTCAGCCGATGCGGATCAGCGTGAACGTCTCGGCCCAACAGTTCGAGGATCCACTGTTGATCGACAAAGTTCGGTCAGCGCTCGCGCGGGCAGATCTCTCGCCGGAGTTTTTGGAGCTCGAGCTCACGGAGAGCTGCTTGATGAGCGATCCGGCGCAAGCGGGCGCGCTCCTTGGAGAGATTCGGGACGTCGGGGTCCGCATCGCGATCGACGATTTTGGCACAGGATACTCCTCGCTGACCTATCTCAACGAGTTCCCGTTGAACGTGCTGAAGATCGACAAGAGCTTCGTGCAGAGCGTCGAATCGAACGACCGGGGCGGACCTATCTCGAACATGATCATAGGCCTCGGACAAAACCTCGGTCTCGAGGTGATTGCGGAGGGCGTCGAAACCCCGGGGCAGCTCGCGTACATGCAGGAACACGGCTGCGACATCGCGCAGGGCTATCTCTATGCGCGCCCCGAATCACCGGAAGACCTTACGCCTTGGCTCATGGCCAACCAACGCACCTCGGGAACCTATATGCGCTCGATCTCCATGAAGAAGATTGGCGACGGGTCCAAGAGCTGAGCCTTGGCCTTCCTGTGCTAGCGTAGCGACATGGTGGCCGCGACGATTCTCGTCGTCGACGACGAACGAAACATCCTAACGTCCGTTTCTCGCGCTCTCGGTCTCGAAGGCTATGAAGTCGAGGTCGCCGGAAACGCAGAAATCGCGCTCGAGAAGCTCGCAAAGCAGAGCTTTGACGCGATTCTGCTCGACGTGCAGCTTCCGGGGATCGACGGGCTTGCGATGCTGGACGAGCTGCGCGCGCGGGAAATCACGGCCCCGGTGATCATGATGAGCGGGCACGCGACGATCGAGGTTGCGATGGAGGCGACCAGACGCGGAGCCGACGATTTCATCGAAAAGCCGATTGGAAGCGATCGTCTCGTCCTGTCGCTCAAGCGAAGCCTCGAGTTGCGCGTGCTTCAACAGGAGAACCGTGAGCTTCGGCGACGGTACGGACCGGGCGAATCCTTGCTTGGGCGAAGCCCATCGATGGGCAGGCTTCGAGAGCAGATCGAGCTGGCCGCGCGCTCTGCTGCGCCGGTCCTGATTCTGGGTGAGCGGGGCACGGGCAAAGAGCTGGTGGCCGCGGCGATTCACCGTGGCTCGACGCGGGCCAAGGGGCCGCTCGAAAAGCTCAACTGTGCGGCAGTGCCCGAAGGCCTGATCGAAAGCGAGCTCTTCGGCCACGAGGCGGGCGCGTTCACCGGGGCGACAAAGCAGCGGCGCGGCAAGTTCGAACGGGCGCACGGGGGCACCCTCTTCCTCGACGAGGTGGGCGACATGCCGCCACAAATGCAGGCGAAGCTCCTGCGGGTCCTGCAAGAAGGTGAGGTCGAGCGGGTCGGCGCTGGGTCGATCGTGAAGGTCGACGTGCGCGTCGTGGCTGCGACGAACAAGTCGCTCGAAGCGGAAATCGACGCGGGCAGATTTCGTGCAGACCTTCTCGACCGGCTCAACGTCGTGCCCCTGAGGCTGCCTGCGCTGGCGGAGCGATCCGACGACATTCCGCTTCTCGCGGAGCACTTCTTGAGCTTGGCCTGCGAGGCGCACGACCGTCCGGGTAAGCAGATTACGCCCGGGGCCATGGAGGTGCTCGAAGCCTATCGATACCCCGGCAACGTCAGGGAGCTTCGCAACCTCGTCGAACGCTTGGTGATCCTGACCCCCGGGGAGACGATCACCGAAGGGGAGGCCCGCGCGCTGCTTCCGATCTCCTCCGGAGAGGCCTCAGGGAGCTATTTTCGACCGGAAACCCCTCTTCGAGAGATGCTCGAAACGGCCGAGCGAGACCTGATCAGCCGGGCTCTCGAGCTACGCGAGGGGCACGTGACCAAGACCGCCGCCGACCTCGGCCTCGAACGCAGCCACCTCTATAAAAAGATGCGCGCCCTCGGAATTCGCAAACCCGGATCAGGGTGACATTGCGTTCTTCGTCGCGCCCGCATAGAGATCGCGGGACCAGACGAGGCCGAGTTGCTCGAAAATCTTTTTCCAGTCGATCCTGAAGTCGCAGCCCGTATCGAGGCGCTCGATCTCCAATTCAACAAGTTTGGGATCGACCCATACGGGATCGACAAGAACGACTTGACCCGATTCGTCTCGGCGTTTGCTTGGATTTATCGATACTACTTCAAGGTCGACGTCTATGGGCTGGATAACGTGCCCTCGCAGGGGAGGGCCCTGCTGGTCGGAAACCACTCCGGTGGCGTGGCTATTGATGGCGCGATGGTCATGGGTTCGATGCTGCTCGACGCGGAGCCACCACGGCTTCCCCATGCGATGATCGACAAGTTCATCCACGAGTTTCCAGGGGCCTCACAGCTCATGAGCCGAACAGGGCAGTTCACGGGTAACCCGGACCAAGCCGAACGCCTCTTGAACGCCGAACGCCTCATTCTCGTGTTTCCGGAAGGGGCGCGTGGTACGGCAAAGCTGGCGAAAGACGCGGATTCGTTGGTGGGGTTCGGCACCGGTTTCATGCGGCTGGCGCTCGAGACCAAGAGCCCAATCGTCCCGTTCGGTTTCGTCGGCGGGGGAGACGCGCTACCCACGGTCGCGAATCTCAAACGACTCGGCCGGCTTTTCGGCGTCCCGTACATCCCAGTGACGAAGTGGGGTCTGCTTATCCCCAAGCCCACACGCTTTCAACTGCTCTACGGAAAGCCGATGTTTTTCGAGGGCACCGGGCATGAGCGCGACGAAGAGGTGTGCGCGATGGTGGACCGCGTGAAAGAACGAATCGCCGATTTGATTCGACAGGGACGTCAGCTTCGGGAAAACGAGATCTCGGAAGAAGACCTGGAGCTGTGATGAAGGTTTTGGTGACAGGGATCTCGGGAACGCTCGGACGCTTGACCGCCCTGAAGCTCGTTCGACACGGGTACGAGGTGATTGGCATCGACCGACGACCCTGGCCCGACGCACCCGAGGAGATCGAGATCTTCCAAGCCGACATCCGCAAACGGCCTGCAGAAGATGTGTTTCGGTCCCATCGGCCGGATGCCGCGATCCACATGGCCACGGTCACCCACCTCGTCACGCAAAGCCCTGACCGAATGCGAGTGAATCTGTACGGCACCCGCGCCTTCATCCATCATTGTGATAGCTATGGGGTGAAGCAGGCGGTTTTCGTCGGGCGACACACGTTCTATGGCGCCGCGGCCGACTCGCCGCTCTACCACACCGAAGACGAGCCCCCGATGTCGACTCACACCTTCGCCGAGTTAGCCGACCTCGTCGCAGCGGATCTCTACGCGGCCTCCGCGCTGTGGCGCTATCCGGAAATCACGACTTCGGTCCTGCGAATCGTCTACACGCTGGGCCCGAGCAAGCACGGCACACTCGCCTCGTTCATGCATGGGCCGAACGTGCCGCTAGTCATGGGCTTCGACCCGCTCTTTCAGTTCATCCACGAGGAAGACGCCGCCGAAGCGGTCGTGTCCGCCCTCGCCCACAAGCTCCACGGTATCTACAACGTGTCGGGCCCAACGCCGGTGCCGCTCGCGACCATCGTGCGGGCGGCTGGCCGCCGACCACTGCCCGTCCCCGAGATGGTGTTCAAGCTCGGCCTAGGCCGCCTCGGCTTACCTCACCTTCCAGCGGGCGCGATCGATCATCTGAAGTACCCGATCGTCGTCGACAGCGACCCCTTCCGCCGAGCGACGGGTTTCACGTATCAATACGACGAGCGCGAGACGATCAACAGCTTTCGGACGGCGCGGTAGGGGGGG
>CBESWY010000195.1:0-5451 GCA_965533395.1 uncultured Myxococcales bacterium | reverse complement strand
GTGCCAAGGGCCCCATCGTCATCCGGTTTGCCTCTCTCGCACCGGCAGGCTCTGGTTTCATGAAAATCTCGAAGGCATGGAACCGAAGCGTCAAGAAGGAGACCAACAACCGCGTCGAGCTTCGCTTCTACTCGGGCGGCAGCCAGGGCGACGAGCGCGACTTCGTTCGAAAGATGCGCGCGGGGCAGATGGACGGCGCCGGGATTTCGACGACGGGGCTGGGGATGGTCGCGCGTCCGGTGCTCGTGCTGACCGCGCCCGGCTTGCTCACCGAATACGAGCAGCTCACGCGCGCACGGACCGAGCTCAACGACCGTTTCACCAAAATGTTCAAAGACGCGGGGTTCGTGCTCCTCAATTGGGGCGAAGCCGGCAAGAACCGGCTCTTCTCGGCGAACGCATTCGTCAGACCGAGCGACCTCAAAAGCTTCCGACCGTGGGCCTGGAAAGACGATCCCGTCTTCGCAGAATTCATCAGCGTGATTGGCGCCAACCCGGTTCGGATGGGCCTTCCCGAGGTCTACGGCGGATTGCAGACCCGCATGGTCGATACGGTTCCGGCATCCGCCCTCGCTGCGGTCGCGCTTCAATGGTACACGCGCCTCAAGTACATGGCGAAGGACAACTTCAACATCATGGTCGGTGGCGGAATCGTCACACAGGAGAAGTTCGACGAGCTATCGGAGTACGATCAGAAGGTCTTGCTCTCCACAAGCGTCCGCGCCTCCAAGGCCAACGATGCGCTGGTACGGCGTGACGACGCGAGGGCGTACGCGTCACTCGTCACCCGTGGCATGATCGAAGTTGACACTTCACCGTACCGGGCGGAGTGGGACGCGGTCGCGAAGAAAGCCCGCGATAATCTCGCGGGCCGGGTCTACAGCAAGAGCTTGCTCGAGGCGGTCGAAAAGGTCGTCGCAACCAGCCCTCAGACGCCGTAGAGATCGATGATCGAAACCGGAAAAAGTTTTCCCTTGGGCGCGACGCCGCAACAGGGTGGCGTAAACTTCAGCATCTATTCGAAGCATTGCGATGCTCTGGAGCTTCTTCTATTCGACAGTGTTGAAGACCCGGAGCCGTCACTGATCATCGGGCTCGACCCCTCGCGAAACCATCGAACATTTCACTACTGGCATGCCTTCGTACCGGGCATCGGACCCGGTCAACTGTATGCCTATCGTGCCGACGGGCGCTACGCACCCGAGAAAGGCCTGCGCTACGACCGGGAAAAGCTGCTGCTCGATCCGTATGGCCGAGCGGTTGCGGTTCCTCGAGGCTACGATCGCGAAGCGGCGCGCCGGCCGGGAGATACGGCGGCGACGGCGATGAAGAGCGTGGTGGCCGACCTCAGTGCGTACGACTGGGAGGGGGACATCGCCCCAGCGCACGCCTTTTCGAACACGGTCATCTACGAGATGCATGTCGCCGGGTTCACCCGGCATCCAAGCTCCGGGGTATCCCGCGAAAGGCGAGGAACCTACCCCGGTCTCATCGAGAAGATCCCGTACCTGACCGACCTCGGTGTGACCGCGGTCGAGCTTTTGCCCGTGTTCCTTTTCGACCCGCAGGAGGCGCCACCCGGCCTCAGCAACTACTGGGGTTACAATCCGATCTCTTTTTTCGCGCCGCACTACGGCTACGCGTCCTGCGACCAGCCACTGCAAGTTCTGGACGAGTTTCGGGACATGGTCAAAGCGCTTCACCGGGCGGACATCGAGGTCATTCTCGACGTAGTCTACAACCACACCGCCGAAGCAGGAGACGACGGCGCGACTCTTTCGTTCAAGGGCCTCGACAACAGCACCTATTACACCCTCGAACCAGGAAACCGATCACGCTACGCGAACTTCAGCGGCACGGGCAATACGCTCAACGCCAATCACGCGGTCGTGCGGCGCCTCATTCTCGACAGTTTGCGCCATTGGGTGACGGAGATGCACGTCGACGGTTTCCGTTTCGACCTCGCGTCCATCTTGTCGCGCGACACTGAAGGTCAGGTGGTGGCCAACCCACCGGTGCTCTGGGACATCGAAACCGATCCAGCGCTCAGCGGCACCAAGCTCATCGCCGAGGCATGGGACGCATCGGGCCTCTATCAGGTCGGTAGTTTCTTCGGCGACCACTGGAAGGAATGGAACGGCAGGTTCCGCGACGACGTCCGCGGGTTCTTCCGGGGCGACGAGGGGCACGTCGAAAAGCTTGCAGCACGGTTTCTGGCGAGCCCCGATATCTACGGGGGCCAGGGGCGCGAAGCCGAGCAGAGCATCAACTTCGTGACCTGCCACGACGGATTCACCCTAAACGACCTCGTCTCTTACGACGAAAAGCACAATACGGAGAACCAGGAAGAGAACCGAGATGGCTCGGACTACAACCTGAGCTGGAACTGCGGCGTCGAAGGACCGACCGACGATCCGGCGATCGAGCAACTCCGCAACCAGCAGATCAAGAACTTCTTCACGACAAATCTTCTTTCGCTAGGTGTCCCCATGTTGGTGATGGGCGATGAAGCGCGCCGAACACAGCTCGGCAACAACAACCCTTACTGTCACGACAGCGAGCTCACCTGGTTCGACTGGGGCCTTCTCGAGAAAAACGCTGGTCTTCATCGTTTTGTGAAAGAGCTCATCCACCTTCGACTGAGCGTAGCCTTCGAAGTGCCGGGCTTGAGTTTGTCGTCGCTGCTCCGTGCCGTTCCGGTGCACTGGCACGGCGTGAAGCTCAACGAACCCGACCTCGCGCCGCACTCGCGAAGCCTGGCCTTTTCCGTCGAAGTTTTTCAGTACGGCTGGCACTTCATGTTCAACGCGTACTCAGAGCCTTTGACGTTTGAGCTTCCGTTTCTTCGCGAACGTGAGCCCCGCCGGTGGCGACGTTTGATCGACACCCATCGGGAGTCTCCTCATGACTTCGTCCATCCGGATGACGCGGAGGTCGTGGTCGGAAGCAGTCACGTCGTGCAACCGTACTCGACGGTCGTCCTGGTCGCAGAACGCGTTCCGAGGTGACGGTGGACCTTCCGAGGCGCAGCGGAATACTCTTGCATGTCACCTCGCTTCCGGGTGGTGCGTATACCGGCGATCTCGGGCCGTCCGCGCATGCGTTTGCGGACTTCCTTGCGGAAGCAGGCCAGGGCTGGTGGCAGACGCTCCCGCTCAACCCGATCGGCGACTCTGAATCGCCGTACTCCAGTATCTCGGCGTTCGCCTGCGAGCCGCTCATGATTTCAGCCGCAGCGCTAGTGGAGGACGGCTTGCTGAACGAAGGTGAACTCCGCGGTCTGCCCACAGGCTCGAAGACAGCAAAGGCCGAGTTCATCGAATCCAAACGCGTTCGGTCGAAGCTGCGGGTCGAAGCGTATCGAACGTTCTTGCAGCGAGGGTCGCAGCACATGCGGCGGTCCTTCCGGGAGTTTCGAGATCGCGAGCGTGACTGGCTCGACGACTACTGCCTGTTCATCACGCTTCGATCCCGCTACGGGACTGCCGATTGGACGACCTGGCCGGAAGACATCGCTCGGCGGGAGCCCTCGGTCCTCTCTGCGTTGCGCGAAGCGTCTGCCGACGACATCGACTATTTCGCGTTCGAGCAGTTTCTGTTCGACCGACAGTGGCAGGCGCTGCGAAAGCACTGCAAGGATCGGCGGGTGGGAATCTTCGGCGATGTGCCGATGTTCGTCTCCCATCAGAGTGCAGACGTTTGGGCGCACCCGGAGGCGTTTCTCCTGGATGCAAACGGTCACCCCAGGTTCGTCGCGGGTGCTCCGCCTGACGCGTTTGCCGCAGAGGGGCAACGCTGGGGGAACGCCCTTTACGACTGGGAGCATCATGAACGCACCGGCTTTGCATGGTGGAAATCCCGGCTGCACCGCCAGCTCGAGCTATTCGATCTGCTGCGGCTCGACCACTTCATCGGCTTCGCGCGATACTGGCGAATCCCGAGTGAGTCCGAGACAGCCATGGATGGGCAGTGGATCGAGGCTCCCGGGCACGCGTTCTTCGACGAGCTCACACGAGAGCACGGCGAGCTTCCGTTCGTCGCGGAGGACCTCGGGGCGGTCAGCCAGGAGGTGTGGGACCTGCGCGATCAGTACGACCTCCCGGGGATGAAAGTGCTGCAATTTGCATTTGGCGGCGACCCCGGAAACCGTGTGCATCATCCCGAAGAGCTCCCCCGCAAGAGCGTGGCGTTCACCGGGACCCACGACAGCAACACGATGCTGGGCTGGTATCGAGACCTCGAGCGCCGGGCGCAGTCGAACGACGCGACCGCCGAGGCGGAGCTTCAGCGAGTCCAGAGCTATTTCGGGACGAGCCGCGATGTAGACGTCGTCGACGCAGCGATTCGGGCGCTACTTGCGTCTCCTGCCGACACCGTGATCGTCCCGCTACAAGATCTGCTTCACCTCGACGAACGGCACCGAATGAATCGTCCGGGAACCACGAAGGGCAACTGGACGTGGAGGCTCGAGCAAGGTCAGCTCAGTCACGATCTGGCCAGGCGGCTGCTAGCGCTAGCAGAGGCAACCGGCCGGCTTTAGCCATGTGAAGTCGCGCTGCGAGGACCCCCTTGCCATCTCTTGGGCGAGAGCCGACACTCGGAGGCCCTCAACTTGCTGAGCTGATTCCTGGAGGATACGGAAATGAACGCGAAGGGCTCGCCACCGCACGAAGCTGCGGCCGACGGAGACGACCGGACCGGAGTCGGCGTCGACACGCTCCGCCGGGCGATTCAGGAAAACCTTTTTTATCGCTGTGGCAATGTCCCCGCGCTGGCAACCCGGTCAGATTACTACCTGGCAGTTGCGTATACCGTGCGAGACCGGCTCATGCAGCGTTGGCTGAGCACCGCGAGGGCGCTGTTGGCTCATCCGACCCGCGTGGTCTGTTATCTGTCGGCTGAATATCTGCTGGGGCCTTCGTTGGGTAACGCACTTTTGAACCTGGGCATCCGCAGCCAGGTCGCAGAGGCCGTTGCGTCGCTCGGGCAGAATCTCGACGAGCTCATCGACGCAGAACGCGAGCCGGGCCTCGGCAATGGTGGACTGGGGCGTCTCGCTGCGTGCTTCATGGACTCGCTTTCGACCTTGCAGATCCCCGCAGTGGGCTACGGCTTACGATACGAGTTCGGCATCTTCCAGCAGCAGATCCACGACGGCTGGCAGGTTGAGCGCACCGACAAGTGGCTGCGTCAGGGTAACCCCTGGGAAGTCGCTCGGCCGGAGTACAGCTATCCGGTGGGCTTCGGCGGTCATACCGAATCCTATACGGATGAGAACGGTCGTTACCGGGCCCGCTGGCGTCCAGCCACCTGGGTCAAGGGCGTTGCGTACGCGACGCCGATTCCCGGCTACAAGGTCAACAACATGAACATGCTGCGCCTCTGGGCTGCGGAGGCTGCAGAGACGTTCGACTTCGAGAGCTTCAATGTGGGCGACTACTACGGCGCAGT
>CBESWY010000194.1:0-5456 GCA_965533395.1 uncultured Myxococcales bacterium | reverse complement strand
GGCGCCGGAGGCGGCAGAACGTTGGTCGACCTGGATGTCACAACTTTCATTTCTGGCCTCGCGAAACCTTGGGACATCGCCTGGCTGCCCAATGGAACCGTTCTGGTCACCGAGCGGTCGGGTCCACTCAACGTGTACGTCGATGGAGTCGATTCGACGCCCTTCACGATCACACCGACCGATCTCGTCGCGAAGGGCGCGGGCGACGAGGGAGGCATGTTGGGCCTCGAGGTCGATCCCGACTTTGCGAACAACGGCTACGTTTACGTGTGCATGGCCTCGGATGCGGGCACCGCGACCGATGTGCGCTTGGTACGCTACGAGCTCCAAACGCCCGACGGAGACTCGGTGGTCGAACGGACCGACATCGTGACCGGCATGCCGTACAGCTCCGGACGTCACAGCGGGTGTCGGCCCCGCTTCGGGCCCGATGACTACCTGTGGGTGGGCACTGGCGATGCCGCGATCGGTGCGACACCCCAGGACGACGACTCCCTCGGCGGCAAGGTGCTTCGCATCGATCGAAACGGCATTGCTGCGACCGACAACCCGAGCGGCCGACGCTGGTTCTCCAAAGGCCATCGCAACATTCAAGGCATGGCGTTTCGCTCCTCGGACGATCTAGGCGTCTCGGCAGAGCACGGTCCGTCGATCGACGACGAAGTGAATCTGCTCGTGGCCGGCAACTTCGGCTGGGACCCGGTGCCCGGCTACACCGAATCGGTTCCGATGACCGACCTGGTGGCGTTCCCCGATGCAATCGAGGCGATCTGGTCGAGCGGATCCCCGACGCTTGCACTTTCGGGCGCCACATTCATCGAAGGAAGCCAATGGGGAGACTGGGACGGCGTGCTCGCCGTGGCGACTCTGAAAGCCGCGCACCTTCACATCTACGTCGTGAGCGCAGATGGCGAAGTGTCCGATGATTTCCGGGTGATCGAAGACCAGGGACGACTTCGTTCGCCGCGACAGGGCCCCGACGGCCTCTTGTACATCACCAACGATGGCGGGGGCTCTGGCGGCCAAGTGCTTCAGGTGAACCCCGTGTTATCGCCGTAGCGCTAGCGCAGCCGCCCGATCCGTCGATACTTCCCTTCGAACATCTCTATCCACTCTTCGAGCTTATCGATCTCGTCGGGTTCCAACCCGTCGATGTCGCCGGTGAATAGCTCAGGGTCGAACGACACCTTGGCCAGCGCGCGCGTGCAGTCTTTGCCGGCGAACATGCCGTAGGGCCCACCAGGGCCGTAGAAATCTCCGCCGCGCGTCACGTCGTAGACCTGGCCGCGAATGCCGATGAGTAGCGGCCTGCCCGGCTCGGACCCGTCGTAGTCGGCCAGCTCCTGGAGCGAATAGTCCCGCTCCTCCGCTTCGGGCAAAGGCGCCCGGGGCTCCGCTTTCCTGCCGAACAATCTCGCGACGAACCGGCCTAGACCCATGCCCGAAACCTACGACGAACGTAGGCCCCCGACAATCCGGACAATCGGCCCGAGGCGGCAAGCCGGCGCTACTCGGTCAGCGTCCCTGCGCCACCCATGTGATAGCCCTCTTCGCCGTGAAGGTTGGTGTCCAAGCCTTCGCTTTCCTCGTCTTTGCTGACTCGGAGACCGACGGTGGCGTCGAGGAGCTTCAAAATCACGAACGTCACGATGATCGAATAGGCTGCGGCCGCGAGGACGCCGATGATGTTCTCGATGAAGAGAGCACTGTTTCCCCCGATGAGTCCGTCGGTTCCGCCCCAGACCGCGCTCGCGAAGACCCCCGTCAAAACCGCGCCAAGCGCGCCACCGACGCCGTGAATGCCAAACGCGTCGAGCGCGTCGTCGTAGCCAAGGGTGCCCTTGAGCAACACGGCGCTGTAGCAAACGGGACCTGCGATCAAACCCATCAGCACCGCCGAAATCGGGCCGACGAAGCCCGCAGCGGGCGTGATGCAGACCAAGCCGGCCACCAGGCCGGACGCCACTCCGAGGGCGGTCGGCTTGCCCTGCTTGATCCATTCGACGATGGCCCAGGCGAAGGCGGCAGCGCCAGCGGCGAGGTGTGTGTTGACCAGAGCAAGCGCGGCGTTGTCGTTCGCGGCGAGGGCGCTTCCGGCGTTGAAGCCGAACCAACCAAACCAAAGCAGGCCCGCGCCAAGCAAGGTCAACGTGAGATTGTGAGGCGGGCCGGGTCGACTGCGGCGACCAATGACGAGTGCGCAGACCAAGGCAGCCGCGCCCGAGGACAAGTGGACGACCGTGCCACCGGCAAAGTCGAGGGCGCCACGGGCGCCGAGCCAACCGTCCGGACCCCAGACCCAGTGGCAAATGGGGTCGTAGACCAGCGTTGCCCACAGGAGGATGAAGAGGAAGTACGCGGAGAACTTCATTCTCTCTGCGATCGCGCCGGAGATCAGCGCCGGCGTAATGATCGCGAACATCATCTGAAACGCCATGAACAGGATGTGCGGAATCGTGGAGCCCTCTTGCGGCTCGAGACCCACACCGTTCAGGAAGGCGTATTCGAAACCGCCGATGAACCCGCCACCTGCGTCGGATCCGAACGCCAGCGAGTAGCCGATGACCACCCACTGCAGCGTGATGATGCCGAGCGCGATGAAGCTGTGCATGAACGACGACAGCACGTTGCTCGAGCTCACCATGCCGCCATAGAAGAGCGCCAAGCCCGGTGTCATCAGCATCACGAGTGCACACGACACCATGAGCCATGCCGTATCCGCCTGATTGAGAGCGTCCATCCCCGGTTCCTCCTTTGAAGTGGGCAGAGCCTAGATCCGCGCTGTTTCGGTGGGATGTGTCTCGCGTTTCCGGCATGTTTCAAAGCACACGAGGTGCGTGATGTCTGAAATTGCTGCGTTTTTCCTCTTCACACAGGGGTGCATGCAGCGGAAATTTCGGTTACAACTCCCGTCCGGCAAGCCACATCCGGGGAGCGGGTGGGAACGGCAGCCGACAACACAAGAGAGGCAAGATCAATGGAATCCGCAGCTGAGTTCTTCGAGAAGTTTGAGCAGAGAGCCGCCGAAAACACCGACGCGGCCACCGCCCCCAACGCAATCTACCAGTTCAACATCACCGGCGACGGTGGCGGTGAGTGGAGCTTGGACTGCACGAAGGGCAAGACCACCGGCTTCGTCAACAAGGGCACCCATGACAGCCCTGGCGCGACCATCACGGTGTCCTCCGAAGATTGGCTCGGCATGCTCAACGGCTCGCTGAACCCGATGCAAGCGTTCATGTCGGGCAAAATCAAGATCGATGGCGACATGACCCTCGCCATGAGCCTTCAACAGGTGATGAACTTGGCTCAAGACTGAGCTGTCCGTAGTTCTAGAAAAGGATTAGGGTGGCTTCTGTATTTGGGGCCACCCTTTTTCGTGACTCGATGCCTTCAAGCAATAGACCAAGCGACGCATCTCGTACCAGGCTCAGTCCTGAAGAACGACAACAACAATTGTTGCGCGTCACGTCGGACATCATCGCTGCCGACGGCGTCGACAACGTGCGCATTCCCTATGTCGCCGCGGCCGCAGGCATCACGAGGCCGGTCGTTTACAAATTTTTTCCGAACCGTCACGAGCTGATCAAAGGCGTGCTCGAGGACTTTCTCGAGGACTTCGCGCGCCGCACACCAAACATCCTGGAAACGGACGGTGACGCGGACATCGCATCAATCGCACGCGGCTTCATCGACGCCGCCTGCGATACCATCGAAGCCAAGGGCCCCGGAGGCTGGCAACTGCTCCGTTCGATAGGTCCGGATCAAGAAATCTCCGCGATCAGCAAGGATTTCCGCGGGCAGCTCGTGCAGCCCTGGCTCATCCCGCTTCGCGAGCTCACTAGACTCGATGACGCCGAAGCCCAAGCACTCGCCGACATGATTCTGACGGGCGCGGGTGAGATTCTGCAGCGTTGGATCGAGGGTGAGTTTTCACGTCAGCAGGTCGCCACGCTTCTGGGGCGCATCATCCTCGCGGTTCTGAGCGAGTTCACGGAGTAGCGGGTCGATGGTTTCCCAGATATTCGACGCGTCTAAGTGGGCTGAGGTACCGGGCTTCGACCTCCAGGATATAACCTATCACCGCGCCACAGATCACGGCACGGTGCGCATCGCCTTCGACCGGCCCGAGGTGCGGAACGCGTTTCGCCCTGGGACGGTCGACGAGCTCTACACGGTGCTCGACCACGCGAGACAGAGCTCGGATGTTGGCTGCGTCCTGCTCACCGGTAATGGGCCTTCCCCGAAAGACGGCGGCTGGGCGTTTTGCTCGGGTGGCGACCAACGGATCCGTGGCAAAGACGGCTACAAGTACGAAACCGATTTGGCCGGAGAGATCGACCCGGCTCGACTGGGTCGCCTGCATATCCTCGAAGTGCAGCGCCTGATCCGTTTCATGCCGAAGGTCGTCATCGCCGTTGTGCCGGGCTGGGCGGTTGGCGGGGGTCACAGCCTGCACGTGGTTTGCGACCTGACCATCGCGAGCGAGGAGCACGCCGTCTTCAAACAGACCGACCCCGACGTTGCGAGCTTCGACAGTGGCTACGGCTCCGCGCTCCTCGCCCGGCAAGTGGGTCAGAAGAAGGCGCGCGAAGTCTTTTTCGTGGGCCTCAACTACAGCGCCCAGGAGGCGGCCGACATGGGGATGGTCAACGCTGTGGTGCCTCACGGCGATCTCGAGAATTTCGCCCTCGGCTGGGCCCAGGAAATCAACTCGAAGAGCCCGACGGCGATGCGGATGCTGAAGTTCGGCTTCAACATGGTCGACGACGGCCTCGTCGGTCAGCAGCTGTTTGCGGGAGAGGCTACCCGACTCGCCTATGGCACCGAAGAGGCCCAAGAAGGCCGGGACGCCTTCCTCGAAAAGCGCCCGCAAGACTACAAAAAGTTCCCCTGGCACTACTGAGCCAGAGGCGATCGCCAACAAAAACCTGGATCTGAGCTACACTCTCCTTTGGACCCAGAGCAAAAACGTGCCAATTGAGCACATCGGAGAACGGAGTAAGTCATCTCAAGCAAGATATTCGTAGGGAACCTCAACTTTGCCACGACCGACCAAGAGCTGCGTGAGCTCTTCGGAGAAATCGGTGAGGTCGTTGACGTTCACATTCCAAAGGACCGCGAATCCGGCCGCCCCAGGGGGTTCGCATTCGTCCGGTTCGCAGCAGAAGAGCACGCCGCGCAGGCCGTCGAGAAGTTTCACGGCCGCGAAGTCGGCGGTCGTGATTTACGGCTCGATATCGCCGAAGACCGCCCACGGCCTCCGCGTCAGCGCCGTGATTTTGGCGGCCCTCCGCCCGATCGCGGCGGCGACCCCGGCGGTGGCGATTTCGACCGTGGTGGAAGCTACGACCGAGGTGGCGGCGGCGGCGACGGCCGTTCGTACGAGAGGCCGAAAAAGCCCAAGGGCAGTCGCCGAGGGCTGCGCGGCAAGAAGCGAAGCCTGTAGCGGAGTC
>CBESWY010000193.1:0-5469 GCA_965533395.1 uncultured Myxococcales bacterium | reverse complement strand
TGTTCTGCGCGTACGAGCTGGCGCGGCACGGAATCGCCAGCCGGATCATCGAACGCGGAAAGCGGGTCCAGCCCAGACGCCGAGACATCGCGCTCCTCAATCGCGAGGGGCTGGTCGATTCCGATAGCAACTACTGTTTCGGCGAAGGCGGGGCCGGGACCTACAGCGACGGGAAGCTCTACACGCGAGCGCACAAGAGGGGCTCGGTGCGCGATGTGCTCGAGATCCTGGCGCTTCACGGGGCGCCTCCCGAGATCTTGCTGGACGCGCGTCCGCACATCGGCAGCAACCGGCTTCCAAAAGTCATCACGGCCTTGCGCGAGCGACTCGAGGCCGTCGGCGTGGAGTTTCATTTCGAGTCCAGGCTCGCGCGCATCGTCGTCGAGAGCCGAGGGCGTGAGCGCCGCGTGTGCGGTATCGAGCTCGCGGACGGGCGTTCGTTCGCGGCGGACGCCGTCGTGCTCGCGACGGGGCATTCCGCGCGTGACGTGTTCGAGATGCTCGACGAGATGCATGTCACCTTGGAGCCAAAGGGGTTTGCGCTGGGCGTTCGAGTCGAGCATCCGCAGGTGCTGATCAACCGAATCCAGTATGGAGCCGATGCGGGCCATGCCGCGCTTCCGAGCGCCTACTATCGCCTTGCTGCGACCGTCGAGGACCGTGGCGTCTTCTCGTTTTGCATGTGCCCGGGGGGCTGGATCGTCCCAGCAGCGACCGAACCCGGCGCACAGGTGGTCAACGGCATGAGCTTGTCCAAGCGAAATTCCCCGTTCGCAAACTCGGGAGTCGTGGTGGCGATGGAGCCCGAGGATTGGCAAGCGCAGGGATTCGATGGGCCTCTTGGAGGGGTGCGCTTTCAGGAGCAGATCGAACGCGCCGCTTACGACGCGGGCGGCGGCGCACTTCGGGCGCCGGCCACGCGGATGAAGGACTTCGTCGCGGGGAGAGGGTCGAGCCGAGTGCCAGAGAGCAGCTACCGGCCAGGCCTGACGGCCACTAGCCTCGATGAAGTGGTCGATGCCGCTGGGGTGCCCATCTCGAAACCCCTGCGTGATGGCCTCGAGCGATTTGCCGCTCGGATGCCTGGCTTTCTCGCCGACGATGCGGTCTTGGTGGGCGTCGAATCGCGAACGAGCTCTCCGGTGCGCGTCCCTCGCAACGCGGACACGCTCGAATCACCAGACATTCGGGGGCTGTACCCTTCCGGCGAGGGTGCGGGTTATGCGGGCGGCATCGTCAGCGCCGCGCTCGACGGTAAGCGCATTGCGATGACTGTTTCCGCGGTGGTCTGAACGATGCCGTGCTCTGTTGGACACTCGAGGTAGGATATCGACGGTCGGGCTTTGCCGAGCCGTCCGGCCGTACTAGGCTCATGACGCGGAGGAGATTGAGATGAAACGCTGTCTCGTCATTCACCTCGGAGAACAAAACGAGAACTTCACGGCCCAGTTGGGTGACCGCCGTGCAGAGGTTCTGTGGCGCGGCTGCGACCGTGACTTGGACCGCGCGCGGGCGCTGCTGCGGGAGCACGATGGGATGGTCGACGCCATCGCCCTGGACGGGATTCCGAAGGACCTGGAGCTTGGCGACGCACATCGGCGCTATCAGATGGGGCAAGAGTTGGCGGCCATCGCCACTCGGACGCCGGTCGTCGACGGCAGCGGCGTCCGGCCTGGTCTCGAGCGATGGAGCGTCGTGCTCGCCGACCGCGCCGAGCCCGGGATCTTCAGCCAGAAGCGCGTGCTCATGGTACCCGGTCTCAATCACGTCGGCCTCGCGCATGCGCTCGGCCGATTGACGCCTCGGGTCGACTACTTCGATCCGGAGATCTTCTTCGGCTTGCCCGACGTGCCGGGCCTGGGCAGCCCGGAAACCCTCGGAACCGCCGATGCTCCGACCCTCGAGGTGCTCAAGGACGCACCCCTCGACAAGATTTCGCCGCCGCGGGGCGCGTGGACTCGCCGCGCCACGACGCATTTCCGCTGGGCCGACGTCATCGCCGGCGACGCCAGCATGATTCGTAACGTCGCACCGCTCGACCTGCGAAAGAAGACGGTCGTCGTGCCAAGTGCGACCGAGGAAGACATCGCCGACTTCCGCGCGCGCGGGACGACCATCCTCGTCGTGCTGATGCCTTCCTTCGAAGAGGGCGTCGCGATGGCGCGTCACTCGGCGGCCGTCATCGAGGCGGTCCTGGTCGCGTGGCGCGAAGATCCGACGGCGTCGCTCACCGAGGATTTGTACCTCAACCTCATGGCGGAGATCTCCTGGAGCCCTGCCATCCGCTACCTTCAGGCCGATGAGGAGGGGATCAACCGATTTGCCTTTGTCATTCACCCGCTCGACATTGGGTTTGTCCACAAGCATCCCGACTTCAAGTGGACCAAGTTCCTCCCGGACCGCATCGTCGAGGAAACGGCTGCCTACCTCCGGCCGATGTACGTCGGGCGAATCGCGGGCGGGCGCTCGCCGACCACCGGCCAGCGTATCGAGGGCCACCTCTTCGCGCTCGGCTCTACGCCGCGCCAGATGATGCGCCATACTCCGCGGTTCACGTACAACCGCCTCAACGACGCGGCCAGGATGGCGGAGCGCCATGGGTGCCGACTGATGGGGCTCGGGGCGTTCACCAGCGTTGTCGGTGACGCAGGTGAGACCGTTGCGCACGAAGCGTCGATCGCAATCACCAGCGGCAACAGCCTGACTGTTGCGGCCACGCTCGAAGCTGCGAAGCAGGCCGTGGTCAACATGGGCGCGACCGATCTCACCAAGGGCCGCGCGATGATCATCGGCGCGACAGGATCAATTGGCGCGGTGTGCTCGCGGCTCCTGGCCCAGGCGATTCACGACGTGGTCCTCGTGTCGATCGAACCTGAAAAGCTCATCGACCTCAAGCGCACCATGGAGAAGGAGACCCCGGGCACTCGCGTGACAATCGCGCTTCGGCCGGGCGACCTCGCGGCCGACTGTGACCTCGTCGTCACGGCGACTTCGGCCTTCGGCCAACGCATTCTCGACATCAGCACCTGCAAGCCAGGAGCGGTGATTTGCGACGTCGCCCGCCCGCCGGACATCGGCGCGAAGGAAGCAGCACTTCGTTCGGATGTGGCGGTCATCGAGAGCGGCGAGGTGCTCATCCCCGGCGACATCGACATCGGCTACGACATCGGCCTACCCAAGGGCACCGCATACGCTTGCCTAGCGGAGACCGCACTCCTGGCGATGGAAGGGCGGTTCGAGAGCTACACCTTGGGTCGAGAAATCGACGTCGACCGGGTCAAGGAGATTTACCGGCTCTTCAAGAAGCACGACTTCCAGATCGCTGGTCTACGTTCGTTTGGCAAAGTGCTCAGCGAGAAAGACTTTGCCGAAAAGCGACGGCTCGCGGCCGAGCTCAGCGCCGACCCCGAGCGGCTCGCCAGGACGCGTGCCGAGGTCAGTGCGCGCATCGCTGACATGCCGCTCGAGGCGAAGGGCGTCCGGAGTGGCAACAACGCCATCAAGCGACTGGTCGGCCTGGCCGAGCGCATCCCGCCCGTATCGAACGTCGTTCAACGATTGCGCTTGTTCCGCAACGAGGACGACGAGTACGACGATCTCGGGGGTTCGCCGGCACGACCGCAAAAGCGTGCATGAGCGCGCAGGCGGGGCATTCCCCTCTCGGGATGCAACTGCGTCCAGATGGAAGGTTTGTTCAGCAAGCGATGGAAGTCCGTTCAGTTCAGCGTGGGCTGCAGATAGTGCGCGCCGGAAACGAGTAAAGAATTACTTATGGACAGGGGTCTCAAATGGGTGTTTCCTCAATAGTCCGATGCGTGTTCCATCCCAAGTGCTGCAGCAGCTAGTCCCGGACAAGCGGATGCGTCGAAACGAGAGCAGGACCACCGATCTTCGTGCCGAGCTTAGCAGGGCGCTCAAGGCAGACCGATTCGACCAAGCGATCGATCTCTACGAGCTGATCGAGAAGCGGAAGCCGGATGAGCCCCGCTGGGCGCACCGAAAGGGCGACCTATTGCGTCGCATGGGACTTGGCGCCGACGCGGTGATTGCCTACGAGCGCGCGGTGCACCTGTATTCCGAGAAGGGCTTCGACGCGCGCGCCTCCGCAACGGCACGATTGCTCTTGGCAATCGACCCAAGTAAAAAAGACGTGCTCGAGTGGGCTGAATCGCAAGCCGCGCGCAGGTGCGAGCTGCAAAGCCGCAACGCATTCCAGCTGAACTATTGACGGCGGCGCTCGTCAATTCGAGCTAGGTGGGATGAATGCGACCCGCGGCAGGGTCCTTTCAATTCGATTGTCCGTGAAAAGGAGCCGATTCATGTCCGATGTGCCTTGCCTCATGATCGCGAATTTCGTCGTCCACGATCGCGAGACTTACAGAAAGTACGAAAAGGGGTTCTTTCCAATCCTGAAACGCCATGGCGGCGAGTTCATCACGTTCGATGACCATAGCGACACGCTCGAGGGCTCGTCACCGCCTCCCGGCCGTATCGTAATCTTCAAGTTCCCCTCGGAGGAACACGCGCGCGCCTGGTGGGCCGACCCCGACTATCAGGCCCTGTCGGAGCACCGCCGCGCAGGCACCAACATGGAGTTTCTGACACTGGTGCATGGCTTGCCACCACGGGACTCCTGAGTCGACTGTCCTGGCAGTATCGCGCGGCGTCGCTCTTCCGAATACCCACGTCGCTAGTGCCCGGACCTGGTACGCTCGTGCCCAGGACGGGTCGGCAAGCATGCAGCCACACATCATCGAAGTCGCGGACGGTTTCTGGAACATTCGCGGATCATTCAAGATCGGTGGAATCATCGAGATCGGCACCCAGGCGTCCCTCATCCGGCGAAGCAACGGAAGGTTCGTGTTCCTCGATTCCTATGCCCTGAGCGGGGCGGTCGAGCGCCAGGTTCTGGAGCTGACCAACGGTGGCAGGGACGTCGAGGCGATCTTGAACGTTCATCCGTTTCACACGGTCTATGCGCGCAAGATGCAAGAGCGATTTCCGGACGCCCGGTTTTACGGCACCGCGCGCCATCTTTCTCGATCCCCCGAGCTGCGCTGGGAAGCGCAGCGAACAGAAGACCCCGAGCTGCATACGATGTTTGAGGGCGACTTCGATTTTTCGGTACCGCGTGGTGTCGACTTCATTTCGTCCAATGAGAACGTCCATTTCTCGTCGGTGCTCGTCCTACACCGCGCGTCGAAGTCAATTCACGTCGACGATACCCTCATGTACATTCGATTTCCGAAGGCAGCCCGGTTGCTCGGACGAACCGACGCGATGAGCTTTCATCCGACCCTTGGAAAGGCCCTGCAGAAGCGGGCCGGTGCCGCGCTCGAATTTCGGCAATGGGCCGAGGGGCTCGCTGAACGCTGGCGTGACGCCCAAAACCTCTGTGCCGCACACACCGCGGCGCTGACGGGCGCAAAGAACCGTGGCGCCTCGATTCACGACCGCATTCTCGCGGCC
>CBESWY010000192.1:0-5480 GCA_965533395.1 uncultured Myxococcales bacterium | reverse complement strand
GGCCCGCGATGATTTCGATCGAGAACAGCTTCACCCCCATCTGCGCGAGAACCGCCGCTTGATAGCCGGACCCGGTCCCAACTTCGAGCACCTTGTCGCCGGGCTTCACGCCGGCCAGCTCGGTCATCAGCGCGACGATGTACGGCTGGCTGATGGTTTGCCCGTGTCCGATGGGAAGGGGCCGGTCGTGGTAGGCGTTCGCGCGCTGGGACGGCGGCACGAAACGATGCCTGGGCACCTCGCGCATCGCCTCGAGCACCGCCGGGTCACGGACACCGCGCGCTTCGATTTGCCTGCTCACCATCTCGAGCCGTTCCTGCGTCCGCGCCTCGGACTCCGGCTGGTCGGCGCGCGCATGGCCCGAGCTCTGACTACAGGCGGCGACTACGAGTAGGACAACCCAGGCAGCTCTTTGCATCGACCTAGAAATACCACGGAAACGAGGATCGTGCGGTGCGGTTTGCCCGCCCCAAGGTCGCGGCTATCCTTCGGCGCCCAATGAGCCTGGTCGTACAGAAATATGGTGGCACGAGCGTCGGTTCGCTCGACCGGATCCGCAGGGTTGCGGCGCGCGTCGCCGAGACCTACCGCGAGGGCCACCAGGTCATCGTCGTAGTGAGCGCGATGGCCGGCGAGACCGACCGGCTCCTGTCGATGGGCTGGGAGCTCGCCGCCGGGCCAGCGGAGCGCGAAATGGACGTGCTCGTTTCGAGCGGCGAGCAGGTCAGCGCGGCCTTGCTGGCGATTCAGCTCAACGAGATGGGTGTCCCAGCGCGCTCCATGCTCGGGCATCAGGCGCGCATCTTGACCGACAACGTGCATCGCAAAGCCCGCATCCGCTCGATCGATGGAACCGGGCTTCGCTCGTCGCTCGAGACGGGGAACGTTCTCGTCGTCGCCGGATTTCAGGGCACCGATGCGTACGGCAACATCACGACGCTTGGGCGGGGCGGCTCCGATACTTCGGCCGTCGCGATCGCCGCGGCGGTCAAAGCCGACGTCTGCGAAATCTGCACGGACGTCGACGGCGTGTATACGACGGACCCGGGGATCTGTCCGAACGCGCGCAAACTCAAATGCATCAGCTACGAGGAGATGCTCGAGCTCTCCTCTCAAGGGGCCAAGGTCCTACAGATACGCTCGGTGGAGCTTGCGATGAAGCATCGCATGCCGCTCCACGTGCGCTCGAGTTTCTCGAAAGAGGAGGGAACGATCGTGACCGACGAAGAACACCTGCTCGAAAAAGTCATCGTCGCCGGAGTTGCGGCGGACAAAAAGACCGCGAAGCTGACCGTGAGCGCTTTGCCGGACCATCCCGGTGTCGTCGCGAGCGTGTTCGAGCCCCTCGCCGATGCCAGCATCTCGGTCGACATGATCATCCAGAACGTCTCGAAGGAAGGCCACACCGACGTGACCTTCACGGTGAGCCACGAGGATGCCGACCGCGCCGAAAGCATTGCCAATGAGCTCGTGGTAAGCGTCAACGCCGAAGGCGTCGTTCGCGATGACGCGGTGGCCAAGGTGTCGATCGTCGGCGTCGGGATGCGCAACCACGCCGGCATCGCCGCACGGATGTTTCGCCTGCTGGCCGACAACAGCATCAACATCCAAGCGATCAGCACCAGCGAGATCAAGACGTCCTGCCTGATCGCGGCTGACCATGCCGACCGCGCCGTGGCCGTCCTGCACGACGGCTTCGAGCTCGACCGTCCGAACGGCTGACGCGCGCGCAACCGGTCGATCGAGCGGCCGATGCAAGGCCGTGGCCACGGGATCGCGAGCGTCATCGATTCGAGCGGCAGCCTGCGTCGTCCTGGCGCTCGCGTGCAGCGCCATCGCATCGATCGAGCCGCTGCGCATCTGGCAGCGCCCCTATCACCCGATCGCGCGGGTCGCGTCAATCGACGTCGAAGCGGACGCCAACACGCGCCGCAGCGGTGATGAGGAACGGGTCGAGCGGGCTCTGCGCATGGGTGGCGACCCAATAGCCGCGCACGTCCGCACCGACGAGCCAGCGCGAATTGACGAGGTAGTCGAAGCCGACCAAGAAGTGCAGGGCGAAGTCTCCACGGGTCCGTCGCTCGCGTACGGACAGCAGGCCGTCGAACCCCGCGCCGAGCAAGGGGACGAAACGCACGATGTCGAGCGCGTAGACGGTCTCGACGCCGGCCATTCCGAGGTGCAGAGCGCGCGCGTTCGGAAAGACGCTGTAACTGAGGAGCCCTTGGATGCTCCATGCGTCACCGAAGCCTCCGCCCGCGCTCAGGCCGATGTCGACGCCGTTGCGCGGTACGCTGTCGCTCCCGGGAATCCCCGCGTAGCCGACCGCGAGGCCGAGTGTGGCTTGGTCCTCGTAGGCCCGGGCGCTCGAAGGAAGCACGGCGAGCAGCGCGGCAAGGCTTCCAACGATCCACAGCAGGCAACGCACAGCGAGCGCTCTAGCACGGCGGTTGCGGAGCACGCGAGGCTACGTTGACTGGGGAAGGGCCCCGTGTATAGTGCCGACGCGATTCGCCGGGTTTTCCCGGTCTTTTGGAGGAAGCCTTGGCCCAAGACCCTGCCGGAAACGAAAACCAAGCGCCGCTCACCGCGGGCGAGCGACTCGCTGCACAGCAAGCCGCAAAGGCCGCGCGAAAGGCGGCGCAGCGCGGCCGCGACGCCGAGCTGGTCGAGGAGAAGGCGATCGCGCAGGCCGTGGTCGCAAAGGACTGGTTGGCTGACAACTTGAAGCCGCTCGGGCTCATGGCCGGGGGCGTGCTCCTGGTGGCCGCGGTCGGGATCGGTTGGGCCACCTTCACGCATCGTCAGGACACCGCGGCGGGCGAGCGGCTCGCGGCCGTGCTCGAAGGAGACGCCGACGATCCGGCGGCACTCGCGGCGGCATACGCGAATGTCGCCGATTCGCACGCCAAGACCCCAGCCGCGGCCTGGGCGCGCATCGGGGAAGGCAAGGCGCTCTACGCGCAGGGCCAGTTCGAGCCGGCACGGGCCGCCTACCAGGCGGCGCTCGAGGCCAGCGACGACGAGACGATCCGCTGGGCGGCCCTCGAAGGAATCAGCTACGCCCTCGAAGCGGAGAAATCCTATGATGAGGCCCTCGAACAGCTCGAAGCGCTGCGGGCCGTCAACCGGAGCATCGCCCCTATCGCCGGGTACCATCAGGGAAGAATCCTCGCCGAACAGGGTAAGCTCGATGAAGCCAAGACCAAGTTCGACTGGGTCCTAAACGAGCTCAAAGAGTCCGACGCTCCGGCTCTGCCGTACACCCAGGAGCAGGCCGAGGCGCGACTGGCGCTGATCGACCCGAACGTCGCGCCAACCGCGGGGAGTGACCCGCGCCAAGCAGAGGAGATCATCCGTCAAATGAACGAGATGCTCCAGCGACAGCCGCCGCAAGAATAGCGCTGAAATCGATGCGCATACGCTTCGCCATCGCCCTTGCCGTTGCCCTTGCATCGCCCGCAATTCCCGGCTGCGGCGCCGCCGGAACGCCCGCATCCAATGCCGACAACTTCGGTTGGGTGCAGCAGGGCGATTCGTACGGGCGTCCGGGCGAGGGCGGCTTCAACGTCCGCTGGTCCAAACAACTGACCGACCGTTGGGAAGCCCGCTATTTACCCGTCGAGCTGAGCTCGGCGGAATTCGATGTCAGGCGAAAGCGCGTATTCATCGGGACGAGCGAGGGGAACATGTTCGCGTTCGAGCTGAGCGGCCGCCGTTTGTTCTTCTACGATGCGGGCGCGCAGATCGAGGCGAAGCCTGCGGTTGATCCGGCCACCGGCGAGGTTTACTTCCCGACGGTCGACGGCACCGTGCACGCGCTCACCGTGAACGGTGCGCCCAAGTGGCGTACCAAGCTCATCGGTGCGGTTCGGACCCAGCCGGTAGTCACCGCCGAGGCGCTGTATGTCGTGGCGGAAAACGACACGATCACGGCGATGGCGCGGGACGACGGTCGGATCCTTTGGACCTACGCGAAAGAACCGGTCGAGGAGATCACCATCGCGGGGCACGCCGGCATGCTGCTCGAAGGCGGGCGGCTCTTCGCGGCGTTTACCGACGGCGCCGTTGCGGCGATCAACCCTGCCGATGGACGGCTTTTCTGGGAGATTGAAACCTCCATCGATATCGAGCTTCGCCCGGGCAATGTCCCGCAATTCCTCGACGTCGACACGACCCCGGTATTGCGCCAGGGGACCCTCTACGTCGCCTCGTTCACCGCTGGTCTCTATGCCTTGGACGCCACCAGTGGCACTGTGCAGTGGCGGGATTCAGCGTTTACCGGCGTCACTGGGCTCGCGACGGCTGGGCGGATGCTGGTCATCGCGTCGGCTCGGAGAGGGTTGTCGCTCATGGACCTTCGGACGCGCGAGGTGCAGTGGGAGAAGGCCCCCGAGCGCGGCGCACCGACAGCGCCGATCGTCACCGAGACGGGCACTGTCATCTACGGCGAGACCCGGGGATCACTGCTGGCGCTCGCGCTCGCCGACGGACGCGAAGTCGCGCGGGCCGAAGGCGGGTCAGGGTTTTCGGCCACGCCGGCGGTGCTTGGCGGCTTTGGCGGCGCGCTCTCCAACGGCGGCCGGTTTCTGTTCCTGCGGGTGAACTAGCGACGATTCTCGAGGGCCGTACCCCTCGTCCGCGCCACGATGGAATGGGCGGCACGCCGCTCACACTGGTCCGGTGTTCCGTAGCGCTTCGCGTTGGTCAGTCCGACTCCCGGACTGCTAGCCTGTATGTGGGGTGGCACGCTTCCGATTGCGATATCAGTCGACCAACCTCGAGCTGCGGCTCGGCGAGTTTGCCATTGGTCGTAGCTCGGCGTGCAACCTGGCGGTGGCCGACGGGCTCGTCTCGCGAAAGCACGCGGTGCTTCGGGTCGAACCCGAGGTTGTCGTGCTCCAGGACTTGGGCAGCCGAAACGGAGTCGCCGTCAATGGCGTCCGAATCGAGGGTGAATGCCCCTTGCAACACATGGATCGGGTCTACATCGGCTCCCAGGAGCTCGTGCTCATCGACGCCGACAAAATGAACGACCGCGCGACGACCGATCGGCACGTCGCGTGTGACGTCTGCGGCGCGATCAACGGCAGCGCGAAGCGATACTGCGGTGACTGCGGTGCGCGCCTCGAATCCGAGTCGAGCTCGACTTGGAGAGAGCAGGACCGACCCGCGATACCGAGCCTTCGGGTCGACGAGTCGGAGCGTGAATGGGGCGGGTCGGAGAGCACCCATACCGCTCGGGCGCTCGACGTCCTCGGGACCATTGCATCCAAAGCGATCACGATGGGCCGATTCGACGAGGCCGAGCGGATCCTGATCCCGCACCTGGACGCGCTCTTGGAGCGCGCTCTGCGACACCGGCCTCTCAGTGATTCCACCAAGGACGACCCCGAGGCCATGTTCGGCACGGCAACTGGCTATGCACTGCAGCTGGCGCAGGGGCTCAAGGACAAAAGGTGGATCGACTGGGTGTTCCG
>CBESWY010000191.1:0-5482 GCA_965533395.1 uncultured Myxococcales bacterium | reverse complement strand
GAGCGATCACGTCCCGCAGAACGTCTCCCGAACGATCTGATCGGGCCGCGGCGGTTCAGCATAGTGTTCGTGCGGCGGCTGGTCTTCGTAAGGCGAGGCCAGCACTTCGATGAGCTGCTCGAACGGTTCGAAATCTCCCTGTTCAACCGCCGCCTTGATCGCCTCTTCGACTCGATGGTTGCGCGGTATGAACGCGGGATTGACCGATCGCATGTGAGCCTGACGCTCTGCCGTCGGTCGCGTTTCGCTAGCAAGACGGCGGCGCCAACTCACGGCCCACTCATCGAATGTCGCCGGATCTTCAAAGAGGCCGCACACGCTTTCGTCGTGTCGCGAGCTCGAATCAACCAGGTCGCTGAGGCGGCGAAACGTGAGCGTGAAGTCTGCCGCATTCTCCGCCATCCGTCGGAGTAAATCCTGAGCGAGCTCGAGGTCCCCTTCCCGAGCGGCCGCAAGGCCGAGCTTTCGGTACAAGCCCGGTTGGTAATAGTGCTCGAACCGAGTCGGAAACGATTGAATCATCTCCGTGGCCAGCTCGACCGCGGTATCTTGGTCGTCTGCGATGAGTGGCAGCAGTGTGTTCGCGAGCCCGGCGAGGTTCCATTGCGCAATCGACGGCTGATTGGCGTATGCGTATCGCCCCATCCGATCGATGGAGCTGTAGACCGTGTCGGGGTGGTAGCTATCCATGAACGCACATGGGCCATAGTCGATCGTCTCTCCGGCGATCGACATGTTGTCGGTGTTCATCACCCCATGAATGAACCCCACCAGCTGCCATCGGGCGACGAGCTCTGCTTGCCGGTCGATCACCGCGCCGAGCAGCGCGAGGATTGGGTTGTCTGATTCACGGACCTCCGGGTAATGACGGTCGATGACGTGATCGGCCAACACACGGACGCCGGCTTCGTCCCGCCTGCCCGCAAAGAACTGGAACGTCCCTACCCTGATGTGGCTCTGCGCCACTCGCGTAAGCACAGCGCCCGGGAGCTCAGTCTCGCGGCGAATCCGCTCGCCCGTCGCCACTGCAGCGAGCGAACGCGTGGTGGGGATGCCCAAGGCCGCCATCGCTTCACTGATGATGTACTCGCGCAGCACGGGGCCGACTGCGGCACGCCCATCTCCGCCGCGAGAAAACGGAGTACGACCCGAGCCCTTGAGTTGGACATCGCGACGGAAACCCTCGCGACCGATCAACTCCCCAAGAAGAATGGCTCGCCCGTCGCCCAGCTGCGGCACCCAGTTGCCAAACTGAAAGCCTGCGTACGCCATCGCCAAAGGTTCGGCGCCTTCGGGCACGCGGTTCCCCGCGAGTGCCTCGATCCCCTCCGGCGTGGCCAACCGCTCTGGGCTCAGCCCCAGCTCGAGAGCCAGGTTCTCGTTTAGCCGGATCAGGCGTGGCGCGGACACCGGCGTCGGCGGAAGGCGTGCGAAAAAACGCTCGGGCAAGCGCGCGTAGCTATTGTCGAACGGGAACAGTGTGTCGTCGGGCTTTGGATGCTGCATGAGTCGTCGCGCCGACTCTAGCAGCTCGGCGGCGCCACTCGCATGGGGTGCTTTTGGTGAGACTGGCCCTCGTGCTACCGTGTCCGCTTCTCGGAGGTACTGGATTGATACGCGAAATTCGGGTTGGAATCTGTGGCTGCGGCGTGATCGGTGAGGGCCTCGTGAAGGTCTTGCTCGAGCACGCGGACGTCATTCGCGCGCGAGCGGGCGCGCCCGTCCGCCTTTCCGCAGTGGCGGACAAGGACCCCGTCCGGCTCGGCGTCGTTCGCGCGCTCGATCCGGCCATTGCCTTGCTCGACGACGCGTTCGAGCTCGCCAAACGCGACGACGTCGATATCGTCGTCGAGCTCATCGGTGGCGTCGATGTTGCAGAACGTTTGGTGCGCGCGGCGTTGGAGGCGAAGAAGCACGTCGTCACCGCGAACAAGGCGCTCTTGGCCGAGCGCGGCGCGGCTTTGTTCGACCTTGCCGCGGCCAATGGCTGCGATTTGTATTTCGAGGCCGCGGTCGCTGGCGCCATCCCCGTGATCCGCGTCATTCGAGAGTCGCTCGCCTCCGATCACATTCGTTCGGTGCGGGGCATCATCAACGGGACCAGCAACTACATCCTGTCCAGTATGGCCAACGAAGGCGCAGCGTTCGCCGACGCGCTCAAAGCCGCGCAAGAGGCGGGGTTTGCCGAAGCAGACCCGACGCTCGACATCACCGGCGGCGACGCCGGTCACAAGCTGGCGCTCATCGCGGGCCTCGCGTTTGGCGCGCGCGTCCTGCCAAGCGACTTCCTGACCGAGGGCATCGAGCAGGTCGATCCCCGCGACATTCAGTACGCCGGCAATTTCGGCTACGTGATTCGGCCCCTGGCCGTGGCCGAGCGGCTCGAGAGCGGTGCATTGGATTTGCGAGTCCATCCGGCATTGGTGCCGAAGAGCGACCCGCTGGCTCACGTCGATGGCGCCCTCAACGCCGTTGCGATCCATGGTGAGATGGTCGGGCCGAGCTTCCTCTCGGGTCTGGGTGCAGGCGCTGGTCCGACTGCGACCAGCGTCGCTGGCGACGTCATCGACATTGCGAAAAACGCGCTCGCCGGCGCGCCCGTCAGGCGATGGCACCTCCCGTCCGAAGGCAAGCAGGAACTTCAATCAACCGGCGATCTGTCGTCCCGCTACTACCTGCGGTTTTCCGTACGGGACGAATCCGGCGTGTTGGCGGCGCTCTCCGGCAAACTGAGCGACTCCGGCATTTCCATCGAGGTGATGGTTCAGGACAGGGGCGCCGGTGACGACGGTACCGCAACGATCGCCATCCTGACGCACCATGCGCGCGAGGGCGAAGTTCGAGCCTCCCTGAACGCGATCGACGACACGCATCTCACGACGGCCCCAACTCATCTGATCCGAATCGTCGAATGAGCGGAAGCGGACCGCTTTCAAAACGCGCTGCTCAGGCGGCCGGAGCCTGTCGCCTGTTTGCCTCGGCGTCTACATACCCACAGGCTGCGACCAACTGCGGCACGAAGTTCGAGTTGCGGGCGGCGCACGCGAAGTGGTCGCCGTGGACCTCGAACGATTTGGCGCCGGGAATCGCCGCGGCCATCGCGTACTGACGTCGCGTCGGCACAATCTTGTCTTGCGTCGTGATCACGACCGCGGTCGGCACCGTGATGTTCGAGACCCAGTCGCGAGACGAGAAGCGAAGGACCGCGCGCGTTGCCTGGGCGAGCGTTGCCGGATCGGCCCCCGACATCTCACGGCGCGCGAAGTCTTTGCCTTTTTGGCTCGGTACCGCCTTGACCATGTTCTCGATGATCTGCCCGAGCACCAATTTGGGCGCCAATCGAGCGCCGATCACAGCACCAGGCAAGATCGCGCGGGTCAGAATGGGGAACTGCTGCGGCGTGAAGTACCTCGAGGTCGCGCAGAGCACCAGGCCGCGCACTCGGTCCGGGTGCCGGTTCCAACAGAGCTTGGCGATCGGACCGCCCATCGAATAGCCAACCGCAATGAACCGATCGATCCCAAGCTGGTCGGCCACCGCAATGGCGTCGTCTGCGCAATCCTTCAATCGAAACCAGCGCGTCCGAATGCCCTGGCCGTGGCCCCGGTGATCCACCGCCACCACGTGGTACCGCTGCGCAAGCTCGGTAAACGCCGCAAACCAGTTGAGCGGCCCCGTTGCACCAAGCCCATGGAGCAGCACGAGAGTCGGCGCACCCTTCGGCCCCTTGAATTCGACCACGCGCATCCGGCCACGGCCCTCGAGGTCCAAAAAGAGCTCTTCTCCACGCGGCTTTGGCTCGCCTGATTTCAGCATTGAACTATTTGCGAGCGCATCTGCCATTGTTCAGATCTGTGTGCCATGCTTCGAGCCGGCGCAAGCCGCCCACGATGCATACTCCAGGCGAATTTTTTGCGGCGTTCGAGGAGGCTGCGCGGGACAATCCCGACGCTGCAACGCAGCCCAACGCAGTATTCAAGTTCGTTCTCACCGGAGACCACGGCGGCACTTGGACCCTCAATCTCAAACGAGGCGCGTCCTCTCCGTTTGTAACTACCGGCGATGGCCCGAAAGAGGATGCATCGATTCACGTCGCGTCCGACGACTGGGTTGCGCTGACCACGGGCGAGATGAACCCGATGCGCGCGTTCATGTCGGGCAAGGTCCGGGTCGATGGCGATCTCAAGCTCGCAGTCAATCTCCCGAACATCGTGAACATGGTGGAGGGCTACGGGATTGGCGCGCAGGGTCCGATCTCGGCGGCAATGGCCCGGGTGCGAGGAGCGCTTTCCGCGATCAGCCGCAAGCGCCCATCGATCGATCCGATGCCGCCGATCGTCTCGGGGAGCTTGCCCTGGGTTGGCGCAGGGCGTGCCCTGGTTCGAGATCCCACCGAGTTCTTCACCAACTGCAGAGAACGGCTTGGCGATACGTTTCTCGTCGACGCGTTTGGCTATCGGTTGTTTTGCCTCTTCTCACCCGTGGGTGTCCGAAACCTTTGGCGTCTGCCGGAAGAAACCGCGAGCAAAGCGCTCGCAGACCTCACGCTGCTGAGTCACAAGGTGCCTATCGAGCTATTCGAAGGTCGTCGCACGCTCCCGCACGATCTGTTCGCCCGTGACGATGTGGAAGTGTACCTCGACCATCTCTACAAAGCGGTCGAGGTCGAGCTTTCCGCACTTGGCGAGTCAGGGTCGCTCGAGTTGTTCGCGTTCACCAAGCGACTCGCACATCGAATGGGGCTCGCGAGCTGGGGCGGCATGAGCGCGGCTTCCGACGAGCAACTCGACGCGCTCGCTGCGCACTTCGAGCTGCTCGATGCCTCCGAATCATTCGTGCGCCCACACAAAGCCTTCCTGGCAATCGCAACGAGAAAACGGCGGGAGCGTCGCGCCATGCGCGCGATTGAAGCGATCTTTGCGGACATGCTTCGGGAGCGCCATCGCGGCACCGATGTAAGCGCCAACGATCTCTTCTCGAGGATCTGCGCGTCCTGGGACGATGTGCCGAGCCCCGCACGGGAGGTCGGAATCGCCCGCGATGTGATCGTCGTTCAGATGGGGTCGCAGTCCAACCTGTTTGCGGCGATGGCATGGACGATGATATTCGCACTTCGACACCCCAGCATCGTCGACCAGATTCTGTCCGAAGGCGACAGCGTTCTCGATTCGTTCAGCCACGAATCCATTCGAATGAGCCAGCGCTCGATCGTCTTGCGGCGAGTCGTGAGCCCAGTCGACGTCGCCGACGAGAAAGCAACCTATCGCGTGGAACCCGGCACCCTCATCGCGACGATGCTGTCGGTCACCAACCAGTCCGCGGCGGAAGGACTCGACCGGTTCGACGAGAAGAACTACCGAGGCGCGTCTTTTCTTCGTGCCAATGATCTGCCCGCGCGCGAGTTGGTCACCACCTACGGACACGGCAAGCACACCTGCCCCGCCCACCGCTTCTCGACGTCCGCCATTCGGCATTCGGTGGG
>CBESWY010000190.1:0-5537 GCA_965533395.1 uncultured Myxococcales bacterium | reverse complement strand
GGGAGCGGTTGCTCGGTAGTATTCGCGCCGGTCGCCGCGTATTCGAGGAAGCCGCCGGCGGTGTGGCACTTGGCGCACGCCAGCTCCCGCGGGATCGCTCCCACGCCGCCTGCTTCGTCCCAGTGACGCCACGGCTCATCCAAGATGCTGCCATGCCCGCTCGCCGCCCACTGCGCGGTCTGCTCGTCCGGAGTGAACGTGTAGCCTCGCACCTCCTGTTCGGTGGCCTCGCCGCCGGCCGGAACGTCGACCTCGGTCGCGTCCAACGTGTAATAGATGGTGGCGTCCGCGCTGCCTTCGCCGGTTGCGGCTAGCGTGACCGAGATGGTGTCCGTGTTGATGTCGCCCTCAGCGCCGAAGGTCGTTGTGTCTGGCGTTGCAGACACGCTCAGCGGATCTGCGGCGCCGCCTGCACCGCCGACTCCGCCTGCACCGCCGGCTCCGCCTGCGCCGCCAGGTACGGCCGCCACGAACTTCAGGACCGTGGTCTCACCGATGGTGATCGGCCCCTCGTAGATCATCGTGGTACTCGGGATGCCGCCCATGCCGCCACCGCCCATGCCACCGTCGCCGCCTGTGCCGCCGCCGCCGGTGCCCGCGGTGCCGCCGCCGGTGCCGCCGGTGCCGGCCGGAGGCGCGTCGTCGCTACAACCGACCACAGCCACTGCGAGAGTCATCATCGCAGCCAACACAAGACGGATCCCAAAACTCTTATTCATATTCATGATTCCCTCACCCACATCTCCACGATGTCCTAGATGTCCCGATTCTGTACATTTCGGCAGAAAAATCAAACGATTGTCACTGAAAAGCGTTTTCAAGAAGCGATGCCGTTTTCGTGTCACGGCATGCACGCAGAATCTGCGCGCTCATTCGGGTCCGGGGAGGTCTACGTCGATCGGTGCGTCGAGCGCGTCGACGCATGCGCGATCGATCAAGCTGCGCATGACGTGCATCTGTTCAGCGCCGAGACCTTGACCGATCAACGTCGCCCCGTAGACGAAGCCGAAGAGCGCAACCGACGCCGGTACGATCCAAAACGCCCAGGGCGACTGACCCAGGGTCAGTTGAACGATGCCGTACGAGAGCCCGCCTAGCGCAGCGATTGCGAACAAAATGTAGACGCCCATGAACATCGTCCAAACGTTCGGATGCGGCGAAAAGCGTCCGCGAATCGCCGAACCGTCCGGTTCGTCCTCGACTTCGAGGTTGAGATACGGTGACCAGAACGTACGCTGTCCATCGCGCATCAAGACGACCGCGTGTTTCTTAAAGACCTGACCACGCAGCGAGTCGGAATCGTTTTGAAGCTGCGACTTCAGCGCACCAAGCCAGCGCTCACGCTCCACTGGAAGCTGCAGGTCGAAGCGAGGTCGCATGCGCGGAGGCGCCATCCGAGGGAGGATAAACGAATCATCCAGCGAACCGACGCGAAAAAAATGCGCGTGATGGCTGACCCTCGCGCGCGCTTACAGCGGTGGTGGCGCGGAGGAAGGGAACGACAATTGGGACGGCGTCATGAACGGACGCTTCTCGATGTCGACCTGCCGGTCCGGAAAGAAGTCTTCGAAGCAGAGCTTGCTGGTCGTACGGAGCTGGTCGGCGACGACCTCGGCCAGGGACGTGTCGAGGAGCATACCCTGCTCGGACAGGTCTCCGCGAAGCCGGTGGCAAAGCTGATCGATTCGTTGAAGCGCGGACAGATAGGAGCCGCGCCAGATCTCGAGGTACGGCCGGTGGTCCATCGGGTTGGTCGAGAGCAAGCGACGCAACGTGTTCGACGGGAGAAAGGTGTAAGAGCTTACCTCTGGATGCTTGCGAAGCGTGGCGTTACGCGCGCGCTCGAAGCGCGTGAATGTAATCGTTCGGATATCTTGATCGATGTTGTAGAGAACCCCGCGGCGATGGGCGACGCCTGGCAGCTTCGATACATACGGAACGAAGGGGTCCATCGTCACGACCAGCGTTGCGTTTCGGTTGATGGCCTCGACGAAGTTGGACGTTCGGGTGATCGCGCCGTCCTCGTAGTACCGGCCCTCGATGGGCACCGAGGAAAACGCCGGGTTGACGCTGAGGGACGCCTGGACGGCCTTGCTGATTGGCACGTGGTCGTAGCCTTCGGACCCGAAGAGGACGTGGGATCGGGCATCTTGATCGGACGCACCCACGAAGAGCTCGACGGGAAGCTTTCGGAAGTCGTTGGTGCTGCCCGACATCTGCAGGAGGCGGCGAAGAATTACCTCGAATTCCGAGGAGTGAAACGGCGCCCCGACCAGGCTGGTGTACTCGAGGAAGAGCTTCTCGGCGGTATCTCCGCCGCGCCCCCGCAGGGTATCCCAGAACGCGCGAGCGGCCGTCTTGGCGGCGCTCGTCATGCGCCAGCGCATGTCCTCGTGATTGAAGTGTGAGAGCCGCAAAAGGCTCAAGGAAAACGGTGGAACGCGTCCGCCTTTCACGCCTGCAATGCCGGCCATGAGCTCGTCCGGCGTGTAACCGACCGACAGAAGGCTCGTGACGACGGCGCCGGCACTGATGCCGAACATCATGTCGAAGTCGTTGACGCCACAGTTGGTGAGGCAGTCGTCGAGGCACTTGAGGACGCCCATCTCGTAGTAGATGCCGGTGATGCCCCCGCCCGAACCGCAGATGGCCGTTTTGCCGATGCGGCGCGAGCTCGTCAGCCCGTCGGCCAATTGCAGGACCCGCGCCGCGAATGACGCATCGCTCGACCAGGCGGGCCGATGCTCTTGGAAGTCCTGGCGAAGAACGTAGCGGACCCCTACGGCGCCGAGCTCGATGATCAAATCATCGATACGGGGGGCGTCAGGGCCGGACACGAGCACGACGATGCGGTGAAAGCCGTAGCGCTGCTCGATGTCCTCGTCGTGGTCGAGCTCCTTGAGGAGTTGACGAATCTCGGCGGCCCGGTTTTCGAAGTTCTCGCACCAGCGAAGGTCGATGAGCAGCAGGTTCACATAGGCGGAGCGGAGCGCGTCGGTTGCGCCCAGCGTGTCCCAGACCGGTACGAATTCGAGCTCGTGCCCGCGCGTCTTGAGCGCAGGGTAGATTTGCGACGGTACGCGCTCGGTGCGCGGCGCGACAGCCATGTCCTCGACGAGCGACTCGAAGCACCGCAGCCCGGATCCCACGTAGAGGACGCGCTTCCGGATATTGCCCGGCTCATACTGACAGGGGTCGCTACGAGTCATGGATGCGGGGTCAGTTCTTTGGGGGTAACGACCTGGCGTTAGGACAAACCCTGCTCGACCCAGGCCTTCAAGCGAGGCGCAGGCTGCAACGCTCGCGCGCGGTCGTATACCATGCCTTTCGACGGTCGGCCCGTGAAGTCCATCTCGCGCGCGCCCTGCCTCGCGAGCGCCCCGTGGTACGCCATCGCTTCAGGTGACCTCGGCGGCGATCTGCTCCGACACTTCCCAGAGCTTGGCCGCCATGGCTTCGTCGCGGCCGTGCGAGCTGGGTCTCGATTCGTTGCTGTCGGCGAAGTACTTGCCCGAAACCCCTTCGACGCCCGGGTTTGCCGCGAGGTAGCACTGCGTCGCCGCACCCTCGCCGACGGTCTTGAGCACGAGAGGGCCGCCGATCGAAAGCGCCACTCTGGCAATTGGGTTCATGCTGCGCGCCAAGTTGGTGTGAATCACGCCCGGATGAAGGCTGTTCGCCGTCTTGCCGGTGCCCGAGAGCCGCTTGGCCAGCTGGTTGGCGAACAGCACGTTCGCGAGCTTGGACTGCCCGTAATTCGCCCAGGGACTGTACCCGCGTTCGCCGCTCAGGTTGTCGAATTGAATGCCCTCGGGGGGCGCGTTGTTGTGGGCGGAGCTGCTGACCACGACGACCCGCCCTCCATCGGCGAGACGGTCGAGGAGCGAGTTAACCAAAATGAAGTGTCCGATGTGGTTGGTGAAGAACTGAAGCTCGTAGCCATGCTGCTGGTTGAGCTTGGGGAGCGCCATAATGCCGGCGTTACAAATGATAGCGTCGAGCGGACGGCCGAGCGCAGCAACCTCTGCAGCACAGGCCTTGACCGACGCGGGCTCGGAGAGCTCGCAGGCGACCGCCGTGGTGTCGCCGACCACGGCGTCGCAGGCCGCTTGGGCCTTTTGAACGGTTCGCGCGGCTGCGATCACGTGAGCACCGCGCTTGGCAAGAACGCGAAGGGTTTCGTTGCCGATGCCCGAGTTGGAGCCCGTTAGAAGTATGGTCCGCCGGGTCAAGTCGAGCCCGTTGGTCACGTCCTCCGCGCTGCTTCCATAGCCAAAGCCGCTCGGGCCCTTCCCTTTGAACATCGAGAGTAACGACACGGCCCGGTTCTACGGCTCAGTAGAGCCCAGTACAAGCATTGACGTCGATGCAGTTCTCTAGCGCGCAATTCGCGCACTCTTGGGAGCCGGAGTTCGGTGGCAAGCAGGGCGCGATGCAAAAGGCCGTCGAACAGGCCGCGATCGAACCGTAACAGCCAGTGCAGGCGGTGGAGAGCCCGGTTTCATCGGAGATGCAGCTGGCAATGCAGTCGCCAAGCGCGTTGCGCGCCGCCTCCGAGCCGTCGGAGAGAACGCCCCCGAGCTCTGCGGTGCACGCACTGAGCGGGCAGTCGCCGGCGATCATACCGACGATTGCCGGGCCGCTCATCTCGTCGTTCGCGAGCGCGTCGAGCGCGGCCTGATCGGCATCGTTGACGCACTGATCCAAGGGCGTGGGGATGACCCCGCCGCCGCCGGAGCCACCGTTCCCGCCCATTCCGCCTGGAAGGCTGTCGCTCACGATGAAAGCCTGGACCCCGCCGATTCGAAACATCGTGCTGAACGACTTGCAGAGCCCAGCGCCTGCGTCGTAGTCGCCGTCGGCAAGCTCGGCCATCGCGGCGTCGAACTGCTCGATAGTGAAGTTCGCGGCGTTGCCATTGTCGGTGGTCGGCATGCCGATGATGTCGCGGATGTTGGCCACATCCCAGTAGCCGGCAACCGTGCCCTGGAATCCTTCATCCAGCAGCTCGACCCGCAACCAGCTGTCGTGGATCGAGAGCTCGTCCCGCACGATCATGATGTCGATCGGAAACAGGAGATCGATCGGGCCCGCCGTGAGCACGCCGTCGACGACGGAGCCCTGGACCTCGCCACTGTGAAAGCGCGGGTCCGGGTGGATGCCCAGCGTCGCACCTAGAAGGACGGAGTTGTCGGTGCCGAGCGCAGGTGAATCCTCGCTGCTGTAGATCTGCACGCGAACGTCGTCGTCGTTCTGGCGGTCGTCGAGGCCTTCGATTTGGAGAAGGATTGTCATCGAGCCATTCTTGACCGCGCCACCGATGACCCCGTCGACCAGCTGCCCCTCGTGAAAGCCGCCGAAGACATACTTGCCGTCTTCACGCTGCGCTTCGTTGTCGATGATGGTTAGGAAGCCATAGTCGATTCCAGGCTCTTGGTTCGGTCCCGTCCAGTCGTCGTGTGCGCACTCGTCGGCGCCGGGCGAGTCGCTGCTTGACGCGCGGCCGTCGAGATCGAAGCCCTCGATACCGGCAGCCG
>CBESWY010000189.1:0-5560 GCA_965533395.1 uncultured Myxococcales bacterium | reverse complement strand
TTCGGAAAGCACAACCAATACAAGCTCGAGATCGACCCGCTTCGCAAAGACAACGTCGTCCTCGACTACTACCTCGACTTCACCAAGAACCGCGACATCCAAGTTCGTGTCGGGCAGTACAAGATCTCGTCGAACCGCACGCGCGTGATCTCCTCGGGCAACCTTGAGATGGTCGACCGATCTCAGGTCAACTCGGAGTTCTCGCTCGATCGCGACATCGGCATCGACATCCGATCCCGCGACTTCCTCGGGAAGAACAAGATGCGCTACGTACTCGGCATTTCATCCGGCAACGGCCTCAACAACCCGCAGTTTAAGGACTTCTCAATGGTCTACCTGGCTCGTATCGAGTACCTGCCGCTGGGGATCTTTCGAGACTACAGCGAGGTGGATTTCGCTCGGACCAAGCCGCGCCTCGCGATCGGCGCCACGTACTCGTTTTTCCAAAACGCGGACCGCAACCGTGGCATGGTCGGTGTACCCTTCGCGGACGGTGGCACGACGGACTATCATTTCGTCTACGTGGACGCGATCTTCAAGGTGCGCGGCTTCTCGGCGATCAGCGAGCTCGCGTTTCGAACGGGCCAGCGGAATGTCGGCAACATTGCGCCAACGGATCCCGACTACGACCCAGATCTTCCGACCGCCCCGCGCAATGGAATCGGCTGGATGCTCCAGGCCGGCTATCTCGTTCCCCACACCGGCTTCGAGTTTGCGGCCCGCGGCGCGCTGATCAAGGCCAACTCGAAGAGGGGAGCCACCAGCTTGACCGACCAGTACGGGACCACCTTCTCCGTGAGCTACTATTTCGCTCGCCACCCGTTCAAGATTCAGGCCGATGTCTCGCAGCTTTGGGAAGACACCTTCGGCGAAGGCTCCACAGTCGTCCGTCTGCAACTCCAGGCGTCGCTCTAAGTTGAGCCGCCTAGCCTCCGCCTGGCTCGTGTTCCTCTGCTACTCAGCGCCGGCTTGCAAGCCCGCGAGCACCGAGACCGCGGCGGACGTCCGGATCGTGAACACCAAGCCGCGCTGCGAGAAGCTGGGAGTCGTCGAAGGCGCCGGCGGCGACGCCGCGCACGCCCGAGAAGACGCGCTCGAGCAGGCCGCCGAGCGTGGCGCAACGCACATTCTCCTCGAATCGGCGCACCTCGATCTGGAAGATGGGCTGACGACCGTCGTCACCGGCAGGATCTTCGGCTGCCCGCCGCCCGACGAAGTCTACCCACCGACCGGCTATCGCTGAGGCCGCGCTCAGGCGCCGTGACTGCCGTGTCGGACGTCTCGCCCGTCGACCATGAAGATCACCATCTCGGCGATGTTGGTCGCGTGATCGGCGATTCGCTCGAGGTACTTCGCACAGTTGCAGATCCGCATGCCGTCCGGAATACGAGATGGATCTTCCTTCATGTACTCGAGGCAGAGCCCCATGACTTCGCCGTAGATGTCGTCGACCGCGTCGTCCTGCTGAAAGACATCGCGTGCCTTGCCCGGGTTCTCTTCGACCAGCGCGTTGAGTGCATCGCGCAGCATGGCGCGGGCGCGTTGCGCCATTTCCGGGAGCATGGAGCCTGGGGGGCTCAGACCGTCGGCGGGGTCCATCTCCATTGCGCGCTCCGCAATGTTGACGGCCTCGTCACCGATACGCTCGAGGTCGGTCGTTGCCTTGACGGCGGCGACGGCGAAGCGCAGGTCACGGCCGACCGGCTGCCGTAGAGCCAGAATACGCACCGCGAGGTCGTCGACCTCAACCTCGTCTTCGTTCATGAGATGGTCGGCCTGCATGACTTCGTTGGCCAGGCCCACGTCACGGTCCTCGAACGCGCGCACCGCACCGCTGATCATTTGTTCGCACCGACCGCCCATGGCGAGCAGTCGATCCTTGAGATTGCGCAGCTCCGCCTCGAACTCTTGATGCGTGTGAGTGCGCAAGGGTCGGCTAGGGCGCGCCATTATCCAAACCTACCGGAAATATACTCCTCCGTACGCTTTCTGGTGGGGCGGGTGAACATGTTCTCCGTTTTGCCGTGCTCAATGAGCTCTCCCATGTAAAAAAACGCCGTGAAATCGCTGACTCGGGCGGCTTGCTGCATCGAGTGCGTGACGATCACGATCGTGTAATTTTCGCGCAGCTCGCGGATCAGCTCCTCGATTTTCGCTGTCGCGATCGGGTCGAGCGCGGACGCAGGCTCATCCATCAGGATCACCTCCGGCCAGACCGCCAGACAGCGCGCGATGCAGAGGCGCTGCTGTTGGCCGCCTGAGAGCCCGAGCGCCGAGCTCTGGAGCCGGTCCTTCACCTCATCCCAGAGCGCTGCCCCCTTGAGGGACTCCTCGACGCGCTCCGCAATCACGTCCTTGTCCTTTTCGCCTCCGATTCGGAGCCCAAAGGCGACGTTGTCGAAGATCGATTTCGGAAACGGATTCGACTTCTGGAAGACCATGCCGACTCTGCGGCGGACCTCCACCGGGTCGACGCTCCGGTCGTAGATGTTCTCGCCATCGAGCAGAATGCGCCCCTCGACTCTGCAGCTGTCGATCGTGTCATTCATGCGGTTGAGCGCGCGCAGGTAGGTGCTCTTGCCGCATCCGGAGGGACCGATCAGTGCGGTCACGCTCCGGTCGGTGATGTCGAAGTCGACGTTCCGAATGGCGTGATTGCTCCCGTAGTAGACATTGACCCCCCGTGTCTCCATCTTCACGTCGTTCGGGGCTTCAGCGGCCGCTTCTTTGAGCTTGTTCATGATCGAAGGGCTGCGCGCGAGCGGGCTCGAATAATCACGGCAAGCAGGTTGAGCGAGAACGTGAGTACGAGCAAGACGAGCACCGTGCCGAAGAGGGTCGGCCTCGCGGCGTCGACATTCGGTGATTGCGTCGCCAGGGCGTAGACGTGATAGCCGAGGTGCATGAACATGTCGCGAAGGTCTGTCGGCAGGTACGGCAGAAAGTTGGCCGCGCCACAGAAGATGATCGGTGCAACTTCGCCAGCGCCACGGCTCACGGCGAGGATCACGCCGGTCAGGATGCCGCCTTTCGCATTGGGAAGGACGATCTTGTAGACCGTCTGGAAGCGCGTCGCGCCGAGGGCCAGCGACGCGTCGCGGAACTCCTGAGGCACGGTTCTCAGCGCCTCTTCGGTCGTCACGATCACGACGGGCAGGGTCAGCACCGCGAGGGTGAGCGAGGCCCAGAGGATCGAGGGCTTTCCCCAGACGGGCGTCGTGTCGTCATAGAGGAGCGCGTCCATGCTGCCGCCGACGAAAATGATGAAGAACCCAAGCCCAAACAGACCAAATACGATGGAAGGAACCCCCGCCAAGTTGTTCACCGCGATGCGGACAATCTTGGCGATGCGCGATCGGGGGGGCGCGTACTCACTCAGGTAGATCGCTGTAGCGATGCCGACAGGCACGCCCGCGATCGTCATCAGCAGGGTCATGAACACGGTGCCGTAGATCGCCGGCCAAATTCCGCCGCTGACCATGTCGGCGCCCGGGCTCTGCGTGAGGAACTCGGCAGAGATGACGGGTGCTCCGTGCCAGACGATCTGCCCGAGCAGCACCGCCAGCAGCAACAGAACGACCAGGAGCGAGACACCCGTCAGCCCTGCAAGCAGCCAGTCTTTCTTTGTGTACCTCATGACGCCGTCAGCTTCTTCTGCAGTCGCTGGATGAAAAGGTCGCCGAGAATGTTGAGGACGAAGGTCACGGCGAAGAGCATCACACCGAGCAAAAAGAGCACGCGCCAGTGCGGGTCGCCCTGTGCGACTTCACCGAGCTCGGCGGCGATCGTTGCGGTGACCGTGCGCACGCTGGTGCTGAAGTCGAAGAGCTCCATGATTGCGGCGTTGCCCGAGGCCATCAGCACGATCATCGTCTCGCCGATGGCGCGGCCGAATCCCAGGACCACGCCAGCGGCGATTCCGGGAATCGCGGCAGGGAGCACGACACGGAGCGCGACCTGATATTTGCGGGCTCCGAGCGCGAGGGCTGCCTCCGTCAAGGTGCTCGGCACGCTTTGGATCGCGTCCTCGGAGATGGTGAAGATCACCGGCACGATGGTGAGCGCCAAGCCCATCGCGGCCACAACGGCATTCAACCGAAAGTGAAACCCAAAGGTCGCCTGGGCCCAGGACGCGAGCACCATGAGTGCAAAAAAGCCGAGCACGACCGATGGGATGCCCGCCAAGAGCTCGATGATCGGTTTGACGACTTCACGGACCGCTCGCGGGGCATAGAGCGCAACGAACATCGCGCAGCCGATGCCGAGTGGGACGCTCATCAGCATTGCGAGCAAGGTCACCTTCAACGACCCGATGAAGAGCGGCACCACGTTGAACTTCGCTGGCTCGCCCACCGGCTGCCAAATGAACACCGGCTCGTCGTAGCCTCTCCATTCTTTCGCGAAAAAGAGGTCGCGCATCTGCACCTCGTCGGCAAACTCCGCTTCCCAGAGCATCGGAACCGCTTCACGCGCGATGAAAATGAAGATGAGCGCGATCGCCAAGACCGCAGTCAATGCGAGAATGGCGATTAGGCGCTCCGCCAAGCGGTGCCACAGCGGTGTGTGAAACGAGCCTGCCAACTTGGACTTGGCGCGCTGCGGGGGAACGCTGATGCGCGTCTGGGTCTTCGCGACGCTCGTGTGTTCACCTGCTTGAAGCACCTGCTCGGTCACTCTGCCGCCGCGGAGGCTTCCTTTGGAAGCGGGTAATAGCCCACGCCTTCGACGATGTTCTGACCGTCGTCGGAAAGCACGAAATCCAGGTATTCCTTTGCGATTCCGCTGGCCTTGCCGGCGCTGTAAATGTTGAGAAAGCGGGAAAGCGGATACTTGCCGCTCGTGGCGTTCTCCATCGTGGGCTCGACGGGCTGACCACCGGCCGGCGCAACCTTCACCGTGCGGACGCCTTCGGCATAGGCGATGCCGCCGTACCCGATGCCGCCCGCATCCTTGCTGACCGCGTTGATCACCGCGGCGGTGCCCGGCAGCGTTTGAGCCGTCGCGGCGAAATCTTCGCCCTCGAGTACGTGCTCCTTGAAGTACGCGTACGTGCCCGAGCTGTTCTCACGGCTGTAGAGGACGATGGGCTTGTCTTCGCCGCCCACATCTTTCCAGTTCGTGGTCTTGCCCCGGAAGATGCCCTTGAGCTGAGGGATTGTGAGCGATTCGATTTTGTTCGACGCTGGCACATAGACGGCGAGCGCGTCGAGGGCGACGCGGAATTCCTCGAACTCTGCGTTGCGGCGCTTGGCGAGCTGCTTGCGCTCCTTGTCTTTGATCGGCCGGCTGGCATTCGCGAGGTCCGCGGTGCCGTTGATCAGCGCCGCCATGCCGGTTCCGGACCCACCGCCGGAAACCTGGATCACCTTGCCCGGGTTGGCCTTCATGAAGGCCTGCGCCCAGTTCTGCGCCAAGATCACCATCGTGTCGGAGCCTTTGATCGTCAGCGTCGAGCTCCGTCGCGTCTGCGCGGTTTCCTTGGATCCATCAGCTTCTTGCCGGCTCTTTCCGGAGGTGCACGAGGACGCGAGGAGGCCTGCCGCGAGAACCGCAGCAACCA
>CBESWY010000188.1:0-5572 GCA_965533395.1 uncultured Myxococcales bacterium | reverse complement strand
CTGCTTTTCCTCTTCCTCTCGAATTCGCTTCAAGGCGTATTCGAGGTTCCACGCGGCGTTGCGATCTCCGGGTCGCACGCGGAGTGACCGCTTGAAGGCGTCCGCGGCCTCACGGAAGTGTGCAGACGACTCTTCGTAGGATTCCTGCTGAGACAGCGCATCTCCCTCTCGGGCAAACGCGATCCCCAGGTCGTAGTACGCGTCGGCGCGTGTGTCCGGCGCTGCAGAGGGGTCGGCCGCGACGACGAATGCTTCCTTTGCTTGCTCGCTCAATTCTTGCCCAAGAAGCGCGAGCCCGCGATTGAGCTGCACGGCCCGCACGTCTGGCAGCTCGCGCGCCGCTTCGTCGTAGGCCTCCAGAGCGGGCCCGTACTGCTCCTCGGCCATCAGCTGGTTGCCCTTCTTCGCATTCGGATTCTCGGTGCGAAGAGGAGTCCAAGCCGATGCGCTCGCAGGGAAAGCAAGCATCGCCGCACAGCACACGAACAGAGCCGTTCGCCTCATGTTTTCCTCCGTCGTCGGCGGACGATCCAGGCCTCGGGAAGGATCGCTTCGAGGACTATGAAAAGGAAGCCGGGAAGAAGTGCCAGGGCAAACCGGTTCTCGTGCACGGTGACTCGCCGCGCCTTTCTCTCGGAGGTCTGGAGCTTGGCCAGCTCGGCGCGGATTTCCGTCACGCCAACGGTGCCTTCTTCCGCTCGTACGTACTCTCCTCCGGTCATCGACGCGATCTCTTCGAGCGTGTCTTCGTTCTCGGCGCTTAGCGCGGTCATGATCAGGCGGCCGTTTGCGTCCTTCATGTGTCCGGTGAGTGTGCCGTCGGCAGTGTAGCTCGGAATCGGCTCACCGCTGCCCGATCCAATACCGACGGCATAGACCTTGATTCCGGCCGCCTTCAGCTCTTCAGCCGCTGCAATTGGATCGCCTTCGTGGTCTTCTCCGTCGGTCAACAAGATCACGACTTTGGAACGCCGGTCGGGATTGCCTTCGTCGCTCTGGCTTTCGTTGGAGCTTTCGATCAACCGCTTCGATGCGATGAGCGCCTTGCCGATTGCGGTTCCGCCGACCGGCATGTCCATCGGCCCCAGGTCGCGCAAGAACAACCGCACGGCGGAGTAGTCGACCGTCATTGGAAAGGCCATCGCATCACCGGCGAACGCAACCAGCCCAACGCGGTCTCCATCGAGATCGGCTAGAAGACGTTCTAGCTCGCCCTTGGCCCGCTTGATTCGGCTCGGGTGGACGTCTCGTGCGAGCATGCTCTTCGAGAAATCGAGCGCGATGACGATGTCGATCCCGCGCTTTCGAAGGACTCGGGTCCGGCTTCCGTACTGGGGTCCTGCAAACGCAACAATCACGAGCGCGGCGCCAAGCAACAGGAGCGTGGCCCGCGTGCTCCGCCACCACTTGGCGCGGCCTGCGATCAAGGGTTGGACCGTCACGCTCCTTCCGAAAAGCTCGGTTGCGCGTTCCCGCCTCGCCGCGTTCCATCCAAGCAGCGCGACCGCGGCCGGCAGCACGGCCAGAAGCCACAGAATCTGCGGGTCAGCCCAGCTCATGGCCACCTCCTGAGCCAGAGCAGAAGCAGGAGCTCGATCAGGAGAAAGACTAGTGCGGGGCCCACAAAGGCTGGAAACAGCTCGGTGTACATTCGCCCTGCATCCTCGATGTCACTCTTCTCGAGCGCGTCCAGGATCTGGTGAAAGCTCTGTTCGAGAGCCTCCCGATCGCTGACCAAGAAGAATTCACCGCCGGTCTTTTCCGCCATTTCATCGAGGAGATCCGGGTTGACCGGGTAGTTTCCCGTGCCGAATAGCGCGCGACCAAAGACGCCCGTCCCCCGTTGAACCGGCGCCGCTTTGGAGACGCCCATCAGGATCGGATAGATCTTCACGCCCATCGCGCTCGCGAAGTCCGCGGCCTGCGAAGGTGACACGTTACCGGCGTTCGACTCACCGTCGGTCAGCAGAATCATCACCTTGCTCTTGGCGCGCGACCGCTTGAGCCGGTTCAGACTGACGCCCACCGCGTTGCCGATCGCGGTGCCGCGCCCGTCGATCTGGTCGAGCTGAAGTCCGCGCAGCGCCGTGCGCAGGGCTTCACGATCGGTCGTGAGCGGGAGAAGCGTATAGGCGTCGACCCCGAACACGACCGCGCCAATCCGATCGTTTGGGCGGCGATTGATGAACTCCCGAACCACTGACTTCGTGGCTTTGAACCGAGTCGGCCGGATGTCCGAGGCTTCCATCGAACGGGACATGTCGAGGGTGAGAATGATTTCGATACCGCTCACCTCGGCGCTATCCCGTGCGTGAATGCTCTGGGGTCCCGCTAGGCCCACCACCAAAAGCGCAACGGCGACCGCGCGTAGCGCGCCCGGGAGGTCGGCGAGACGCGAGCGCCAGCTCCCCTCCGGGATCCGCAGCGCAGACGCCCTGCTGAACTGGAGCCGCGGTCGCGAAAGCCGTTGCACCCAGACACGACCAAACCAAACCATCGGGACGGCGAGCAGGAGTAAGGCCGCCCAGGGGCGCTCGAACCGAAGCTGCTCGTCGGTGATCAGGAGCTGATACTTCGACTCGAGGTAGCGCAGGCTGACGACGAGCCCGGCGAATGCGGCTGCTCCAAGCCATGCAAACGCCCAACCTCGGCGCTCTGCGGGGGTCACGATGCGCCTCCGTCGTCGCGCACGGCTGACGGCTGGGTCCGATCGACCAGCGAGAGCGCTTCTTCGACCAAGCTGCGCGACGCGTCATCGGCGAGAGAGGCCTTTGCGAACTTCACCAGGTCGCATTGACCGAGAAACCCGACCACTTCTGCGGGAGCGACGGCCAGCGACTTTGCAAGATCGAGCTGACCTGCGATTTCATCGGTGGTGCTTTCGAGCCCGTGGAAACCGTATCGGCGGCCCAGGTAGGCGCGGATCGAGTCGCTGACCGCGTCGACCCACCCTTCGGTTCGGCCTTCGGCGATCGCATCGGCGCGGCCTCGCTCGAGCTCGTGTAGCTCCGCGAAAGCGGTTTCCCAGGGCGGCGGCGGAGGCGGCGGTGCGGGTTCGGGCCTGTCCCGCTTCTGCCACCAGCGCATGAATAGCCACGCCAGCAGCGCGCCGATCGCCAGCGCGAGTAGCGCGCCGAGAATGAGCAGTAGCCTGTAGTCGTCCTGCTCGATGACAGCGGGCTGGCTTGGCGGCTTGAGCTGTGCGTCCGGCTCGTTGGCGAGCAGCGAACGGACTTCGATGCGGCTGCTGTTCGAATCGAGCTCGACGAGATCGCCGCCGGCGCCGGTGACGCGAACTCGAATCGGACCCAAGTCGTGGACCCCGACATCGAAGCAAAGCAGCTGAAGCTCGAAGCTGAAGGTCTTGGATGTGCCGTCCGGCGAAGGGGCGATAGTGAGCTTTTTGCCGAGAATCTCGAAGGGCTCGAACGATTGCTCCGGTACCGCGACGTCGTCGGAGGCCGCGGCGGTCACGGTCAAGATCACGTCGATCGCATCGCCTATCGTGGTTTCGAGCGGGGCGTCTAGCGCGATACTGGGCTCCTGCCCCAAGGCGATGGTGGGCGCGAACAAGGAACACAGGACGATGGCGATTCCGCGTTTCACCGATAGCCCGTGAGTCGTCGCTGCCGCAGGCGGAACAGCTCGGTCAAGGGGCGGACGAAGTCGCTTTGCGTGCTCACCGTGACGTGGTCCAGCTTCAGACGGCGAAACAAATGCTCGCGTGCCGCACGTTGACGCTGTGCCTCGCGTGCGTATTCGGCGCGCACCTTCGAGTTGGAGGTGTCGATTTCGACCAGCTCACCCGTTTCCAAATCTTCAATGAGGGCGAGGCCCACATCTGCGAGCTCGTCCTCGCGCGGGTCGGAGATTTGAATCGGAATGACATCGTGCTTCGCGGACACGACCTTCAGCGCCTTCTCGTATTGGTCCGCGATGAAATCACTGATCACGAACGCGACCGTCCGGCGCTTTCCGATCCCACCGAGAAGGTCCAGGGCCACGCCGAGGTCGGTGCCTTCGCCCTCGGGGTTGGCGTTGAGGATCTCGGTGACCACACGCATCACGTGCGAGCGGCCCTTTTTAGGCGGCACGAAGCGTTCGATCCGGTCGGTGAATAGAATCAGCCCCACGCGGTCGTTGTTCTTGATCGCGCTAAAGGCGAGCAGCGCCGCCACCTCGGCAACGGTCTCGATCTTCGGCTTCTCGGTCGAGCCGAAGCGCTCGCTCGCCGAAAGGTCGACGAGAAGCATGACCGTCATCTCCCGCTCCTCCGTGAAAACCTTCACGTAGGTGTCGTTCATGCGCGCGCTCACGTTCCAGTCGATGAAGCGAACATCGTCGCCCGGCTGGTACTGACGCACTTCGCTGAACGCCATGCCGCGGCCTTTGAAGACCGAGTGGTAGCTACCCGCCAGCTGGTCGTTGGCGAGCCTCGACGTGTAGATCTCGATCTTCTTGAGTTTCTTGACGAGCTCCCGAGAGATCACGACAGGCCTTGCCTACGGAACTTCCACGGTTTCGAAGATGCGGCGCACGATCTGGTCGCTCGTGATTTCCTCCGCCTCGGCTTCGTACGACCGAATGATGCGGTGGCGGAGCACATCGGGGCCGATTGCTTTGATGTCCTCCGGAGTGACGTAGCCGCGGTGTCGCATGAACGCGTGCGCGCGCGAGGCGACGTTGAGCGCGATCGAAGCGCGCGGAGAGGCGCCGTGGGCAATCATGTCGGTTAGGTCACCGAGGCCCACGCGCACCGGGTGGCGCGTCGCAGTGACGATTTGGACGATGTAGTCCTTGATCTTCGGATCGATGTACACGTGCCCGACCGTCTTTCGGGCATCCAGCAGCTGCGCGGTCGTCGCGACCCGCTGCACACCGGACCCCGCGCCCGCGTCCCTGCCGAGGAGCAAGTGATCGGAGATCTGGTCCATGATCTTCCGCTCCTCGTCCTGACTCGGATAGTCGACGCGCACATGAAGCATGAAACGGTCGACCTGGGCCTCGGCGAGCGGGTACGTGCCTTCCTGCTCGATCGGATTTTGCGTCGCCATCACCATGAAGGGCTCGTCGAGCGGGTGGGTGGTATCCCCGATGGTGACCTGCAGCTCCTGCATCGCTTCGAGCAACGCGCTCTGCACCTTCGCAGGTGCGCGGTTGATCTCGTCGGCGAGCACCAGGTTCGCGAAAATCGGCCCCTTCTTCGCCGTGAACTCCCCACGCTGCTGGTTGTAGATGACGGTGCCGATGACGTCGGCTGGGAGCAGGTCGGGGGTGAACTGAATGCGCTGAAACTTGGCGGCGATGGTCTTGCAAATCGTATTGACAGTGAGCGTCTTGGCCAGCCCTGGCACACCCTCGAGCAGGATGTGGCCTCCGGTCAGCAGCCCAATCAGGATGCGCTCGATCATCACATCCTGGCCGACCACGACCTTGTGGACCTCGTGAAGAATCGTATCGATGAATGCGCTTTCGCGCTGAACCATTTCGTTGATGGCCCGGACGTCGTTCGACATAACAGTTTCCTTGCGGCGAGGGAGCTAGCACGCACCCGTACCCCCCACCAACACCC
>CBESWY010000187.1:0-5586 GCA_965533395.1 uncultured Myxococcales bacterium | reverse complement strand
CTCATCAGTTGTCCCCCCATCTGGAATCAGGGTGCGCTGTTTCGACGAGATAGTTGCCGTCGAACCAATTCCCTGCGTCTACGAGTTTGCAGCGGGCGGAGCAGAACGGAAAGTTCTTGTCGCGTTTGGCCAAGTCTTTCTTGCAAATGGGACAGCACGCCGCTTTCATCGGGGCGACGATAGCACAGGAGAAATCAGCGTGGTGAGGCCAGGGCCGGCAGGAGACACATTCAATCAGCTGCGCGATATCTTCGCGGGCACGGCCGGCTTCGAAGCCATGGTTTCGGGAAATCGCGTGACGCTGCTTCACGACGGCGAGCAGGCGTTCCCCGCGATGCTCGAAGCGATCGCCGAGGCGAAACGCGAGGTTTTGCTTGAAATGTACTGGTTCGCGTCCGATGAGGTGGGCCGGCAGTTCGCTGATGCGCTCATCGCGAGAGCTGAGGCCGGGGTTCTCGTCCGTGTCATTTATGACGCCGTCGGCAGTATTCAGAGCGACAACTCGATGTTTGCCAAGATGCGCGAGGCCGGCTGCGAGGTGGAGCAGTACAACCCGATTGCACCTTGGCGCGCTCGCTTCCGCATCGGTCTTCTGAATAACCGCGATCACCGCAAGTTACTCGTGGTCGATCGTCAAGTGGGATTCACAGGAGGAGTCAATCTTGGCAACGAGTGGGCGCCCGAGAGCGCCGGCGGCGCAGGGTGGCGTGACGACACGATTCGAATCGAAGGTCCGGCAGCGGAGCAGATGTGCGACGTGTTCGACTTTGGATGGCGTCTCATCGTCGAGCCGCCGACCAGCGCCCGGCCTCGACCCAGGCGGCCAGTTGATACTGGTCACGGGGAAGGCAGCCGGGTGCGGGTCCTGGCCAACCACTACTTTCGCGAGCGGCGTGCGATCCGTCAGGCCTATGTCCGCCAAATCCGGGATGCCCAGCGGTCGATCTGCATCACCAACAGCTATTTCGTTCCGGACGCGCCAATTCGGCGCCTGCTTTCTCAGGCCGTCGACCGCGGCGCCGAGGTGCGTGTGATTCTACCTGGGAAGAGCGACGTCACGGCCGTGGGCCACGCCGCGCGCAAGCTCTACGGCCGGCTCTTGGAGTCTGGAATCCAGCTCCACGAGTGGCAGGGCACGATCCTCCATGCCAAGACCGCGGTCATCGACGGTCGTTGGTGCACAGTGGGGACCTACAACCTCGACTCCCGTTCCTTGCGCTTCAATCTCGAGGTCGTCGCGGCCGTCGAGGATGCTTCGGTTGCGGGCGCGATGGAAGAGCGCTTTCATGAAGACCTCGGGCGCACCACCCCCGTCTCTCATGATCAGTGGAGACGTCGCCCGCTGCACCAGCGATTGCTAGACGACTTCTTCTACCGCTTTCACAAGCTCCTCTGACGTGGAACGAAACCCTCCATCCATGTACCTGGACCCCCTCGACGCGATCTGGCTCACGGTCGCCGACCGCATCGGCTTTCGCGTGGAGCGCTCCACCGAGGTCTATGCGTCGACTGACGGGAAGGGCCTCATGACCATTGGCGACCCGAGCACCCTCGATGCGGACGACTGCCTGGCGCAGATGATCCTCCACGAGCTGTGCCACTCGCTGATCGAAGGAGAGGCCAGCCTCGGCGTAGCCGACTTCGGCCTCGACAACGAAAGCAAGCGCGACATCTCACAGGAGCATGCCTGCCTGCGCCTGCAGGCCTGGCTTACCGACCAACACGGCCTCCGCCAGGCCCTCGCACCGACCACAGATTTCAGGAGCTACTACGACGAGCTTCCCAACGACCCGCTGGCAGACGAAGCGGATCCGGCGACGGCCCGAGCCAAGCAGGGCGCCGCCCGCTCGCGGCAGCCACCTTGGGCCCCGCATTTACAGGAGGGCCTGGTGGCGACAGCGAAGGTGTTGAGCGCCGCCAGCGACCTCGACGCGAGCGATCCTGCCTCTCGCAGGCCGCCGATCTGGTCGAAATTGCAGAGATAATTCGGTGAGCGCTGGCGCTGGCACTGACGCTGACACTGACCCTCACCTGGCACCAACCACCCCACATGGTATAGCTCCGCCGCTTCATCCGAAGCCGGAGGCCTTGGCCCCCGAAATTATTCACATCCCCCGGCTCGATCAGACGTTCCGGTGCCTCTTCGGAGGTTGTTCGTCTGGGGGGATGGCAGTTCAACCGAAAGGAGAAACGAGCAATGGCTGAATCCACACACGAGACCCAGGAAGCGCCGGAGTTGGCGGCCCTGGGAAGCCCCGACGTCGCGTCGGGCGACTTGCCAATTGGCCTCCGGGCCCTCATCGACGCCGGCGTGCACTTTGGTCACCAGACCAAGCGCTGGAATCCCCGGATGCGCCCCTACATTTACGGCGCCCGCAACGGGATTCACATCATCGACCTCGACCAGACAGCGGAGCTGTTCAAGCGGGCGTATTCGTTCATCGCCGACACGGTCGGACGCGGTGGACACGTCCTGTTCGTCGGCACGAAGCGTCAGGCGGCCGAGATCGTCCATGAAGAGGCAGAGCGTTCGGGACAATTCTACGTGACCGGCCGCTGGCTCGGCGGGACGCTGACCAACTTCCGCACCATGAAGAGCGGCATCGATCGCCTTCGCAACATCGAGCAGCAGGTCGAGGACGGCACCATCAACGCGCTCCGCAAGAAAGAAGCGCTTTCGATTCGCCGTGAGGGCGAGAAGCTCGAGAAGTACCTTGGCGGCATCAAGCTGATGAACGGCCTACCGTCGGTGCTCTTCGTCATCGATCCGCAGAACGAGCACATCGCCGTCAACGAGGCCCGCAAGCTTCACATCCCGATCGTCGCGCTGACCGACACAAACTGCGACCCTGACCTCATCGATTTCGTCATTCCCGGCAACGACGACGCGATTCGCGCGATCAAGCTAGTCACATCGCGCGTCGCCGACGCCTGCATCGAAGGTAGCCAACAGCGGCGCGACTTCCTCCAGCACGAAGGCGCCCAGGCGCCGGATGGAAGCGGTGAAGGCGTTCACGTCGAATTCGCTCGACGGCGAGGCCCTGCACCCGCAGGAAGAGAATGATGTCCGAAATCAGCGCATCCATGGTGAAGTCTCTTCGCGATCGTACCGGCGCCGGAATGATGGCCTGTCGCGACGCGCTTCGTGAAACCGAAGGCGATGAAGAGAAGGCAATCGAGATCATTCAGAAGAAGGGTCTCAGCAAGGTCGCAAAGAAAGCCGGCGCCATCGCGGGCGACGGTCTGGTTCACGCGTACATCCACGGCGCCGGGCGCGTGGGCGTGCTCATCGAGATCAACTGCCAGACCGACTTCGTCGCACGGGGTGACGACTTTCGGCAGTTCGTCGAGGACACCGCCATGCAGGTGGCAGCCGAGAACCCGCTCTTTGTGAGCGAGGACGACATCCCCGAGAACCTGCTCCTGGCGCGGACGGCCATCTTTCGCGGCCAGCTCGACGAGGAAGCCAAGGCGACCGGGAAGGAAAAGCCGCCGGCAGCCGTCGAGAAGATCATCGAAGGGAAGCTCGCGAAGTGGAAGAAGGAGTCGTGCCTCCTAGACCAAGCCTCCATCATGCATGAGGACAAGACGATCCGACAGCTACTCGAGGCGCTCACGGCCAAAATCGGCGAGAAAATCAATATTCGCCGCTTTGCGCGCTACGAGCTGGGCGAAGGTATCGAAAAAAAGAAATCGGACCTGGCGGCAGAGGTGACAGCGGCGCTAAAAGGCTCTTGAGTCATGACGAATGGGGCCAAGCTCACGCGGGTACTGCTCAAGCTCTCGGGAGAGGTGCTTTCCGGCGGGCCTGCCGGCAGCAGCATCGAGCCTGAGACCCTGAAAGCGATCAGCGAGGAGCTGGCCGAAGTCCACTCCAGCGGATGTCAGATCGGCATCGTCATCGGGGGTGGCAACATCTTCCGCGGCCTCAAGGGCAGCGCCAACGGGATGGACCGAACCGCGGCCGACCACATGGGCATGTTGGCCACCGTCATCAACGGCATTGCGCTTCAGGATGGGCTCGAGAAGGCCGGGGTCGATACGCGCGTCATGAGCGCGCTCGAGGTCAAGGCGGTCGCGGAGCCCTACATCCGGCGCCGAGCCGTGCGCCACTTGGAAAAGGGGCGGGTCGTGATTTTCGTCGCCGGCACCGGCAATCCGTACTTCTCCACTGACACCGCGGCCGCCCTGCGAGCCATGGAGATCCATGCCGACGCGCTCTGCAAGGCGACCAAGGTCGAGGGAATCTACGACAAGGACCCGATCCGCCACGAGGACGCCACCATGGTGCGGCGGATCAGCTACGATCGCTTCTTAATGGAGCGGGTCGGCGTCATGGACGCTACGGCGGTCGCCCTGTGCCGAGACAACAATCTGCCTGTGCGGGTTTTCAAGCTGACCGAGCCCGGGAACATTAAACGGGTTGTCATGGGCGAAGACGTCGGTAGCCTAGTGACCGCGGAGGGTTGAGCTCCGCTCGGATCGGGGAGAGCGATGCTTGCTGAAATTCTAGAAGAGCTGGGCACTTCAATCGACAAGGCGCATGAGTCTCTCAAGCGCGACCTCGCAACGATTCGCGCGGGACGAGCCAACCCCGCGATTCTCGATGGCCTTCGCGTGGACTACTACGGCTCACCGACCCCACTCAAACAGCTCGCATCCATCTCGGTGCCCGAGCCGCGGATGATCGTGCTCAAGCCGTTCGACCGCAGCCAGATGCAGCCGATCGAAAAGGCGATCATGGAGGCTCAACTCGGCCTCAACCCATCCAACGATGGCGAGATCATCCGACTTCCGATGCCACCGCTGACCGAGGAACGCCGCAAGGATTTGGTCAAGGTCGCCCGTAAATCGGGCGAGGAGTGCAAGGTCGCGATACGCAAGGCCCGGCACGATGCCAAAGACATGATCGACAGCCTCCAAAAAGCCGGAGATGTCGGTGAGGACGACGCAGATCGCGCGCGCAAGGAGCTCGAAGAGGTCGTCAAGGGCGGTACGCAAAAGGTCGACGCGATCGTCACCAAGAAAGAAGCCGACATCCTCGAGGTCTAGCCGTCGTGCCGGATCTTAGAACGGCCTTCCGAAGTTGACGTAGAACTGGGCGCCGCCGCCCTCGTCCAGCCCGTAGGCGAAGCCGAGACGCAACGAGTACGGCTGCACGTAGCCGAGGGTGAAGTCCATCAGGATCTCGGCGCCCACTCCCTTTCGAAAGTCGTTGAGGTCGAGCGGTCCAAAATACGCATCGCCGAAGTCGAAAAACACCAAGCCGTACATGCGATCGAAGAAGGTGGGCACCGTGCCAGGACCGCGGAGCACGCGCGTGAGCGGGAATCGATACTCGGTTTGAAGCAGTTGAAAGCGGTCCCCGACGATCGAGAAAGCCGGATAGCCTCGAAGGGCAACCCCCCCGAGCTGCTCGAAGTTGAGGAGCTGATCGATCAGCGAAGTATTTGGAAAGCCACCCAAGGAGAACGACCCTCGCTCTCCGCGGCTATCCTCGCCGGCGCCTCCACCGTACCGAAACGCGAGAACGTGATGCTGCGACCAGGGCATTTCGATGAACCTCTGAATGAACCAGGATGCTCG
>CBESWY010000186.1:0-5633 GCA_965533395.1 uncultured Myxococcales bacterium | reverse complement strand
CCGACACCATCCATCTGGAGATCGAGCGCATTCCACTTGGCAAGAACTTCGAGCTTTCGGTTGCCCTTCGAGGCGAGGCGTTATTCGCGGGGCTGCTCCATCAGTACTACCAACAAGGCCTTCGCCAGTCGAACCTCGGATTCAATGCCAGCTACGTGGTTCTCTTGCCGAAGCTGCAATGGCACGTTGCGGACCGTCACACGCTCGAGGTGCTCACCAACGTTCGGTACTGGATCTTTGGCGGCAACAAGACCTACCCAACAGACTATCTCCTTCCTGCCAACACCGTAGTCTTCGAGCCACGGCTTGGTTACATCTACTGGAATATCGATTCGCCCGCTGAGGAGTTCCGAGCGTCCAAGCTCTTCCCTCGGATTCAGGGCGTCGCAGTCGGTGCATGGGTCGGCGTCGACGTACGCTCCGAGGTGCGCCCGTGGGGATTCGTCACTGCCCAGCCGGACCGAAACGACCCAAACAAGGCGATTTGGACGCTGAACCAATGGCTGCGCGCGGGCTGGAAGACCGGTGACTTCTTCCGGCTAGAGCTTCAAGAGACGTTCAACTGGGGCTGGTTTCAAGATGACCTCACGCGATTGCGGGTCGGCGGTATGAACCCCTACGTAGTCGTCGTCCCCGGCTTGCCCTGGTCCGCCAACCTCTCGGAGCGCCTCGCGCTCGCACAGCTCAGCGGACACGTCAGGCCCAAGAAAGGCAAGCCACAGGAGCTCGGCCTGCTCGTCGCCGGCGGCACCATCAACGACCCGCGCCGTCAGGGGCTCCTAAATGATTTCGGCGGGATCGGCGGTCTCGCCCTCTTCACCGATCTTCGCTGGGGCCGCTGGCAGGTCTACGCGCGACTAGGATGGGCGTTCCCGACGGACTGGCTTCTCGACAACCCACATTTTTCGGGATTCGTGGGCCTGGGCGTCGACGCGTTCTGAACCGCCCTACTGGAAGGTGACGAGGAGAAGCTTGATCTCGACTTCATCTTCGAGGCTGATCTTCGCAGCGATGCTGTCGGTGCCGATGCCATAGTCGTTGCGATCGATCGTCAGCTTGCCCTTGTAGGTCGTCGTGTCGACGCCGGCGCCATTTTTCCCTTTGGCAATCTTGAATGGAATGCTGACTAACTTCGACACGCCGTGCATTGTCAGGTTGCCTGTCACGACGAGTTTACTCCCTTGCTTCTTCACGTTCGTCGAAGCGAAGCGGATCATGGGATGCTTTCCAGCGTCGAAGAAGTCGGGGCTTTTCAGATGGTTGTCCCGCTTGACGTTGCGTGTGTCGAGCGAGGCGACGTCGATGTTGGCCTCGACTTTGACGGTCCCCGGCTTGCTCGGGTCGCCGTCGATACTGACACTGAATTTCTCGAACGCACCATCGACATCAAACAGCACAGTAGCCGCGGTGAAGCCCACTTTGCTATGAACCGTGTCTAGCTTGAGTGGTGAAAAGGCGGCCAGAGCCGTCGAGCTTACTAAGAGAGCTCCGAGCGCTGCTCCGAGCACGTTGCGAACCGCATACTTCATGGACTGGTTTCTTTCATTCATGGCCCTGAGTACGCACGAGCCAGCGAGATGTTTCAGACGGCCCCCGGGCCCCTTGGAGTTGGCGATACGTAACATCTCTCTTTCCACGCGTATATACGCCACCAAGTGTCTGACTCGAACACAGAAAGAGCCCGCAAGTGGGTTCGAATCTCGCACCGTCCGACGGGAACGCCTCTCGCCGAGGGTCCCGTTGGATGGAACATCATGCCGTTCGAAGGCAACTTCTATGTTCGACGCAAGTTCCTACGAACGGATGGATTCAAGGTGAACTTCATCCCCGGCCTTTGTTCCTACAAGTTTCTCTACGTCTGGATGGACTTGTGGCTCGCAACAGGGGAGCGCATTCGCAACTTGGGCTGGATGTACTGGCTGCCGAACCCGCTCTTTCCGTTCATTTGGTTCCGCGTTGGGATTCCCCAAAGGCACCCGGAGATCGAAGTCGAGTACTCGAACGGTAGTGCTTAGGTCTCATCGGACATCTTCACGGGATCTTGGTGAATGATGACCTCTGCGTGAGGCAGGAGAGCTAGGATGCGTTCTTCGACCTCATCGGCGACGGCGTGCGCCCGGATTAGTGGCAAGGCGTCATCGAGCTCCAGATGCAGCTGAACGAATCGAAGTCGTCCCGATCGGCGTGTACGAAGATCGTGAACCCCGACCACATCTGGATGCGCTCTCGCGATCGCTAGGATTTTTTGCTGAACTTCGGGCTCCAGCTCGCGGTCCATGAGCTGTTGGAACGCTTCCGATCCGATGCGGACGGCGCTGTAGAATATGTAAGCGGCGATTCCAATGGCAAACACGGAGTCCGCCCAGGCCCAGCCAAGCGAAGCCAATCCGAGGCCCGCAATGACGGCGAGATTCGTGAGGAGGTCGGTCGCATAGTGCAGGGCGTCCGCCCGAATAGCTGTGGAATCGGTCTGTCGGATGACGCTGCGTTGAAGCGTCAGCAGCCCCGCCGTCACCACGATCGAAAACACCATCACGGCGACGCCGACCTCGATGTCGCGCAAGGGACGCGGGAAGCGCAGCCGATCGATCGCGTGAAACAGCAAGAACACCGCAGAGCCGCACACGAAGCCAGCCTGAGCCAGCCCCGCAAGTGGCTCCGCCTTACCGTGGCCGAACCGATGCTCGGCATCGGCTGGCACGAGCGAATACCGAACGGCGATCAGATTGATCGCCGACGCAATGCTGTCCATCAGGGAGTCGACGAGGGAGGCGAGCATGCTGACCGACCCCGTCCAGAGCCAGGCAAGCAGCTTGACCGCGATCAAGACGACAGCGGTAAACACCGACGCGTACGTAGCGCGACGCAATTGCTTGCCGTACGCCACTGGCGGACCTTGCCCGGGAGTGTTCATCTTTCAGGAGGATTCTTGAGTCCGGGAGGCCCGCATGTCCAGAGAACCGCTGTCGGTCGGGGCTCGAGAGAGAGGGGCAAATCTCGGGCACGCCCGCGCACGCTAGCTTTTGGTCAAGAGGCGCGGACGCCGGGCTTGAAAAACGCGATAATCTCGTCGGCCCTATCCTCTGCGTCCTGACGACCGAGCGAAATCAACTCGCCCGCGAAATCGCCGTCAAATAGCACGAACGACAGCAGGTCCGCCTCGAACTGCGCTCTGGCCCGCGCAGAGAGCGCCATGAATACGCCGGTCAAAGACTTCGCACCCAATCGCTTGGCATGCCGCGTCGTGATGTCGCCGATGTCCTGCGACGGATGAAAGACCAGCGTGTCGAGACGACGATAAGAGACACCCCGGGCTTCGTCGAGCACCGCTCTCACGCGATGCATCTCATCGGCTGAGAGGGTCTCTTCGAGCACCCCCCAGAGTCGATTGAGTCGGCGCAAGACACTGAGGTCATAGTTGATGGGGTCGAGCAGCAAGGCATTGAGAACCTTGCCCAGGATGAAGAAGGGGCTCGGATACGCTGCCGTTCGCCTCAGCCGCTCGCCCGGTCCGGCGTCCGCTTCGAGCTCTGCGCGATGCATGGCCGAGACGACAACCAAGCGATCGGCGCCCGAACGGATCGCGGGCGCAAGGGGCGTATTGAACCGGATCCCACCGTCGCAGTAATAGTCTGACCCAATCCTACGTGCGGGAAACACGAGCGGGATCGCGGCCGAGGCGAGCACGTGCCCGCATTCGATCCGGGTCAGCCTGCCCAACCTTCGCGGATCACGAGACGGAACGAACCTCGCCTCGGGAGCGACCTCTGCAAACATGGTCGTTTTGGTGCTCGCGATGTTGAGCGCTGCGACGACGACCGCCTGGACGATTCCCGCGTCGACGTTGTCGTGCAGTCGTCCGAAGGGAATCCGTTCTTGAACGAGCTCCTCGAGTGCCCGTGGGTCGATCAAGGAACGCCCAAGCCGCTCGCCGCCCCGACTCGGCCAGAGAAACCGCATCGGGCTGATGCGCAAATGCTCGCGAAGCTCGAGGCCTTGCCATTGTTCCAATAGCCCGCCGACGTTCATGTCGGGACGGTCCGCGTGCGCCGCCAGCCAGGTCGAATTGATCGCACCGACCGAAGTCCCTGTGAAAATCGAAAATGGTGCGCGTTCGGGGCGCTGGTCCCGGAGAATCTCGACGATTCCGGCAACGACGCCGGCCTCATAAGCGCCACGCGCGCCCCCACCGGAGAGCACGACGGCCGTCTGGGTCGAATTCTGAGTAACGGCAGCCACCTCCTCGTCTACAAGGTGGCGAATGGAACGTTACGCATCGTGACGCACACGACCCCCACCGAAGCTGAACATACCATGAAACTACCCCACGATCAGCTCAAGGGCCGCGCCCTCCTCAATGATGCGCGCCACAACAAGTCGACTGCCTTCACGCACGAAGAACGCGAACGCTTCGGCCTTCGCGGCCTTCTCCCTGCGGCGGTTTGCGGGCAGGACACGCAGCTCAGACGAATGCTGGAGAACCTTCGGCGCAAAGAGCACGACATTGAGAAGTACATCGCGCTTCGCGCCTTGGAGGGAAGAAACGAGCGGCTCTTCTATCGGGCGCTGATCGAGCACACCGAGGAGCTTTTGCCACTGGTCTACACGCCGACGGTCGGCCAGGCATGCAGGGAGTTTGCGCACATATTTCGGCAGTCGCGTGGCCTGTACGTCACCCCAGACGACCGCGGGGTCGTGCGCGCGCTGCTCGACAACTGGCCCGAGCGCGACGTGCGGGTCATCGTCGTGACTGACGGAGAGCGCATCCTCGGGCTGGGCGACCTCGGCGCCAACGGGATAGGAATTCCCATCGGGAAACTATCGCTGTACACGGCCTTCGCCGGAATCGACCCGAGTCAGTGCCTCCCGGTTCAGCTGGACGTTGGAACCAACAATCGCGAGTTGCGCGAAGATCCTCTGTACTTGGGCTGGAATCACGAACGCATCGTAGGCGAGGACTATGACGCACTCGTCGACGAGTTCGTGAAGGCTGTGCAGGAAGCCTTTCCAAAAGCGCTCATTCAGTTCGAAGACTTCTTGACCCCGAATGCGTATAGCCTGCTAGGCCGCTACCGGAACGAGGTGCTCTGCTTCAACGATGACATTCAGGGCACCGCCGCGGTGTCGCTTGCAGGGGTATACGCGTCGACGCGCATCACGGGAGCTCGATTTGAAGATCTTCGCGTGATGTTTCTCGGAGCGGGTTCCGCCGCGACTGGGATCGGCGATTTGATGACCCTCGCACTCGCCGGCACCGGACTTGCACCCGAGGAGGCGCGGCGTCGGCTTTGGTTCGTGGATGTGCATGGACTGATCGTCGACGGTCGCGACGATCTGATGCCCCATAATCTGCCGTACGCGCATGCGCATGAGCCCATGGGCTTTGTTGAAGCAATCCGCGCCCTCCGTCCACATGTGTTGATTGGCGCGACGGGGCATGCGGGTACGTTTACGAAAGAAGTCGTGGAGGCGATGTCCGAGCTCAACAGGAGGCCAATCATCTTCGCGCTGTCGAACCCGACGTCGAAGGCGGAGTGTACGCCGGAGCAAGCCTATCGTTGGAGCGAAGGTCGCGCGGTCTTCGCGAGCGGCAGTCCCTTCGGACCTGTGCAGATCGAAGACGGTCGCACGCT
>CBESWY010000185.1:0-5783 GCA_965533395.1 uncultured Myxococcales bacterium | reverse complement strand
TGCCGGTGTCAGCGTTGGTGCTGGCGTTCGTGCTCTCGGCGGGCTGTACCCCGCAAGGAGACCCCGGGATTGGGACTGGCTTTGCCGACGACTTCGAGCGAGCTCAGATCGGGACTGCGTATAAGCAGACTGGGGGGAACTGGCGAATCGAAGCTGGGGAGCTTCGCGTGCACGGGGCGAAGAATCACCCGCTCTGGCTCCTGCGGTCGCTTCCCCGCGACCTGCGAATCGAGTTCGACGCGCGGAGCGAGAGCATCGAGGGAGACATCAAGGTCGAGATTTTCGGCGATGGCGCGTCCTACGCGAACGGCGATAGCTATACGGCGACGAGCTATGTCATCATCTTCGGAGGTTGGAACAATTCACGAAACGTGTTGGCTCGGATGGATGAGCACGGTCGAGATCGAGTGGTAGGAGAGCCCCGAAAAGTCGAGCCCGGGAGGGTCTACCGGTTCCGAATCGAGCGAATCGATAGCGCTCTAACCGTCTGGGTGGACGACGCACTCCTGTTGCAAATGGACGATTCCGAGCCCCTGAAAGGCCGGGGACATGACCATTTCGGCTTCAATAACTGGCAATCCGAGCTGTTTTTCGACAATTTGAAGGTCACACCGCTCTGACGGTGGGGTCATGACGCCAAAAGAATTCGAGATCATGTTGTCTGACGCCGAGATTCAACTCTCGCGCATCAAGCACCTCTATGAGCAGTGGTTTCAAGGCATCGAGCGCATCGAGCCGCAGATCCCGCGAAAGCAATTCGACCGTGCGCTCCACGCCCTTCGCAAAGAGCAACCCAGAAATACCGCGATTCGATTTCGCTTTCAGACCTTGATTCAGCGCTACACCACGCTCCAGACCTACTGGCGCCGCATCGGACGTCAGATCGAAGAGGGCACCTATCGCCGCGACCTGCTCCGAGCCAGGCGTCGACGCGAGGCCGGGCGAGCAGAGCGAGAGCAAGAAATGGTGCGTCGAAGCAGCGTGCCGGTCGAGCTCGATCCCAACGCTGATGTCAATTTGGATGAGCTAATCGCTGACGCGAGTGAACGAATTGACGAGCTCAAACGGGCGCCCATAGTCGCCGCAAAAGCAGCCGCCGCCGATACGGAAGAGACGGCCACGACCCTGCAGAACATCCGCGCCCAGCGTGCGCGACCGCCGGCTCCTCAAAAGCCCCAAGCCCCCGCTGCCCGGTTCTCTAAACCGAAATCAAGTCGACCTGCCGGCACGAAGGAAACACCGAACACGGCATCATCCGCAAATCGTCGCGCGCCGCCGGAAATCGCCGCGCGCTCCAAAGGGCCCGGCGACGCCAGGATGCGCCAAATCTACGAGAGCTACGTCGAGGCCAAACGAAGCAACAACGAGCGTGTCGACAAGATCGACTATGAGCGGGTTGCGAAGAGCCTCAAGAAGATGGTTCCCGTGCTCGACCGAAAGCACAAGGGCAAGCGCATCGATTTCAAGGTCGTCGTGAAGGATGGCAAGGTCGGCATCAAGCCGGTCGTGAAGAAGTAGGCTCGTCCGCTTGCAGCATGGGGTGCGATACCTCGATGCGCTTTTCGATCGCTGCTTCGAGTACGCCCAGGGTGCTGCGGTCCAGCGCGCTGACCGGGACTCCACGGTCACCGAGGGTTGCGTAGGGGGTATTTAACTTGTCGCACTTGTTGAAGACGAGGATTCGTGGGACTCGCTCGAGCCCGAGGTCGACCAAGAGCTTCTCCGTGGTTTCAATGTGCTCGCTGCGGCAGGGGTCCGATGCGTCGATCACGTGCAGCAGGAGGTCGGCGTCCTGCGTCTCGTCGAAAGTAGCCCGAAAGGCAGCGAACAAATCCTTCGGCAAGTCACGGATGAAACCGACGGTGTCGGTTATGATGACCTCGCGCCCCGAAGACAGCCGCGTTACTCGCGAGCGGGTGTCGAGCGTTGCGAAGAGCTTGTCCTCGGCGATTACGTCACTACCCGTGAGCGCGTTCAGAAGCGTGCTCTTGCCCGCATTCGTGTAGCCGACGATCGCCACGGTCGGAGTCCCGCTCCTCTTCCGGCGCGCGCGTCGCTGCTCTCGCTGCTTCCCAAGCTGCTTGAGCTGCGACTGAAGGCGCGTGATGCGCTCACGTGCCCGGCGTCGACCAACTTCCAGCTTCGTCTCGCCCGGTCCACGACCGCCAATCCCCCCGGTCAGGCGTGAAAGAGCATCGTCACGTTGCCCGAGACGCGGCAGCAGGTACTTCATCTGCGCTAGCTCGACTTGCAGCTTACCGTCGCTGCTTTCGGCGTGCTGCGCAAAAATGTCGAGGATCAGCTGCGTGCGGTCGACCACCTTGAGGTCGGTCATTCGCGCGATGTTGTTGGCTTGCGCGGGCCGAAGTTCGCGGTCGAAAATCAGCGTTTCTGCATCGAGCTGCATCGCTCGGATTACCACGTCTTCGAGCTTCCCACGGCCGAGGGCATAGCGAGAATCCACCTGATCACGCACCTGCAGCACGCGATCGGCGACCTCGACGCCCGCGGTGCGAGCCAGCTCCTCGAGCTCACGAAGCGAATCCTCCGCCTGGCCGGAGCTTCGCTTGTCACAAACGTGGACCAGGATGGCGCGACCGTCTTTGGCAGCGACCCCGCGTGCGCGCGCGGCACGGGCGAACTCTTGCTCCAGCGTTGCGATGATCTCGGCAGGGTTGTCCCGAGCCTTCGCATAGGGAATGGGTCCGAACGTTCGGAACGGCGGCTCGTTGCTGTCGTCGACGACTGGGAAGTTGTGACCGTAGTACAGGCAGAGCGCGCGCTCTTCGCCCGGAGCCAGGCAGATCGCGACCACCATGTCGAGGTGGAGCCGCGTGAGGTCGACCAAATCGTCCCGGCTCAGCGGTTCGTTGCGCAAGTGTGTGTGAATCAGCCGCTGGCCCCGTAGCCTCCCGGCACCGGCGCGCATACGACCGAGGTCGGGCAACATGAGCTTGGATGCATCGCCTACGACGACGCGGTGCACCGCTCCACGGCGGTCGACGAGCACTCCGACTTGTCGGCCCGTGGCATGTGAGACTCCGACGAGCGCCCGCGTCAACTCCGGCGTAGTCAGTCGATCGAGCGGCACCTTGCGCCGGTAAATCCGCTGCAATGCCTTCGTCTCCGAAGGACTGAGCCCAGTCGTGTCGCCGTAAATCTCCAACGAAGCCTCAGCTCACCACTCTGACGGGTGCGTATGGAATGGGATGCGGTGCGATCATGCGAGTTGCTGGAGGCGCGCCCTGACGGATTGCGCTTCGGCGCTGTTTAGCGCGATTTCGAGTGGGACGGCAGGGGGGAGCTCGCCGGCGCGCCGGCGGAGCGTGTTGGTGCGTGCTTGGGCTTCCGCAAGTCGGGCTCGAAACAGCTCGCTGCGGGCGGCCTCGGCTGCAAGGTTTCCTCGGAGCCGCGCCGCTGCCTCGAAATCCGAACAGACCAGGAGGGCGTCGCACCCGGCTTCGATCGCGAGTACCCCGGCCTCTTCGACCGAATAGCGATCGGTGATCGCTTTCATCTCGAGGTCGTCCGAAAACACGGCGCCCTCGAATCCGATGTCGTTGCGGAGGAGCTCACCGACCACCGCTCGGGACAGCGTGGCTGGAACCTCGGGGTCGACCGCTTCGAATACGACGTGTGCGGTCATCAGGGAGGGTATTCGTCCGGCCGCCGCACGGAATGGCTGGAGCTCGACCGCGTCGAGGCGGCTGCGGTCGTGCCGGAGCGTTGGAAGAGCCAGGTGGCTGTCGAGATCGGTGTCGCCATGGCCAGGAAAATGCTTGCCACAGGATAAGACTCCTCCGGCGTGAAGTCCGTCGGCGAAGGCAAGTGCGTGTTTGATCACGGCTTCAGGTGTTCGGCCGAACGCGCGATCGCCAATGACGGGGTTGTCGGGGTTGGTGTCGACGTCGAGCACCGGTGCAAAATCCAAATTTACTCCGACCGCGCCCAACTGTCGGCCGAGGACGCGGGCCGCCTCTCGTGTCAGGGAGACGTCCGCGGCTGCCGCCAGCGTTCGCATCGCTGGCAGTTGAAGAATCGGCTCACCAAAACGCGCGACTCGACCACCTTCTTGATCCACAGAAACCAAGATCGGATTCGCAGGATCGTTTCCCTCTACGCAAGAGGCGATCAGGGCCGACGCCTGATTCAGATCGTCGATGTTCCGCTTGAACAGGATCAATCCCGCTACGGCTTCCTCGCGCAACCAAGCTCGAAGCCCGGGCGGAGCTTCGGTGCCCACAAATCCGCAGACAATCACGCTGCCGGCCATTCGTTCCAACTCGTGCATTTTGTTGGGAGACCGTAGCATTGGTCTTAGATTGCCGTCAGGACGGGTTGTTGCTACAAGGCATTAACTACTTCTTGCCCGACATGGGCATTGGAAACCGATGACCCGAGTTATAGATACTGACTTCGGTCGACGAGACGACGACGTTCGAGGCGCCCTCCAAGACGAGCCGCCCGAACCCATCGTTTACGCCCACGCGATTCCGCGAAGGCTCGTTGACCAAGATGCCGCCAAGGTGATTCGCCGCCTCAACCGACACGGGCACACCGCCTATCTCGTTGGGGGCGGTGTGCGTGACCTGATGCTTGGCCGAAAGCCAAAGGACTTCGACCTTGCCACGAGCGCCCGTCCATACGAGGTGCGGGACCTCTTCCGCAACTGCCGCGTCATCGGCAGGCGGTTCCGTTTGGCGCACGTTTTGTTCTCCGGCGGGAAGATCATCGAAGTTGCCACCTTTCGGCGCGATCCTTCTCAGCACTACGAGGTCATCAAACCGAAGTTCGCCAAGAAGATTCCGCTTTGTGCAGGGCCCGATCCGGTGCGCCTGATTCCTTCGAGGCAATCGATTACCGAAGCCGAGGATGCCGACCTTCTGATCACCACCGACAATGTGTTCGGGGAGCCGCACGAAGACTCGATCCGACGTGACTTCACGATCAACGGTCTCTTCTACGACCTCGAGCGCGGCGAGGTGATCGACTTCGTAGGTGGCGTGGCCGACCTCGAAGAGCATCTCCTCCGTACGATTGGCGACCCCAACGTTCGCTTTCGAGAAGACCCGGTTCGCATTCTTCGCGCGATCAAGTTCAGCGCCCGGCTCGACATGGGGCTCGATCCGGATGTCTACGACGCGATGGTTCGGCAGCGGAGCGAGCTCCGGCGCGCGGCCGCACCTCGGGTGCTCGAGGAGATCCTTCGTTTCCTGCGCGGAGGGGCCGCCCACCGATCGGTGTTCCTTTCCTGGGACGTCGGCGTGTTGAGCGAGATTATTCCAGAGCTGGCTTCCTTCTTGGACGACGAGCCCGAGGGAGCGTCGCTGACGTTTGGACGTCTGAGGGCGGTGGACGCCCTGGCTGCCGAGGACCGGCTTCCCGGCGATGCCGTGCTGCTCGCTGCCCTCTTGCTAGGGCCGGTCGACGAGGCGCTCGAAGGCGCGTCCGATGTCCCCGTCGCGTACGAGGAGTTCGTTCGGGAGCTCTCGCTTCGCCTGTCGCTGCCGCGACGGCTCAAAGACCGTATTCGCCTGCTCATCATGGCTCAGAGGCGTCTACGAACGGGGCGCATCCAATCGATTGCGCGCCGAGAATATTTCGCGGACGCAGCGACGCTGTTCGCGCTCGATCGCATGTCTCGTGGCGAGGATCTTCCTTCATGGGCGAACGAGCCCACCGACGCCGTTTACGATGCGGAGCCGCGTTCGCGCCGCAGGCGCCGCCGCCGCCGACCCCGCAATTAGTTTGCGGATCTTTTCGACTGTGGGCGGCTTACCTCC
>CBESWY010000184.1:0-5818 GCA_965533395.1 uncultured Myxococcales bacterium | reverse complement strand
CCTCGGGCTACGAAGGCGCTCAGTTGTTGTGTGATGTAGTCGACGACTTCGCAGTCCGCCTCGGTGAACATGCCGCGGACGGCGCTGTTGGCGAGTTGGAGGACGCCGAACATGCGGCCGCGGTGGACGAGCGGGCGGTACAAGAGGGCGCGGACGTCGATGCCGGGGACGCCGTCGATGTTTTCGTTGAAGCGTGGGTCGGCGGCGGCGTCGGCGAGCACGAGTACGGCGTGCTCTCCGAGCTCGCTTGCCGCGGCGAGTAGACCCGAGGCGGACGGGAGCCCCTGTCCATGTCTCGCTTTCGCGCCGGTTCCCCGCGCTGCGACGACTCGGAACTGGTCGGTGTTGATGTCGAGGAGGAATGCGGCGGTGGCCTCTGAGGGAACCAGCTCTTCGAGAAGATGCACCGCAAATTCCAATGCCTCTGCGCGGTTCTTCATGAACAAAAGGTCATGGCAGGCTTCAAACGCGGCAGCGAGTCGGTCTTCGGTTGGCGGCGGGGCCACGCTACTGAGCCGTGGCGCCTCGGAATGGCGGGTTTCATCGTCCAGCGGGAACTCGATGTCGATGCTCTCGTTCCAATCCTTCCACTCCACGCGCACGACCGGGGCATGATCCGGCTCGCGTTTCCAGATGTGATCGAAAAGCTCGATCCGCACGAACTTCGCGCCGCGCTCCTCGGCAAGCTCGTTTTGCACGTCGCGAAGCAGCTTGGTGGCGAGCTTCTCACCAGTCCCGGTTTGGAAGGGCACCGGCACGGCGTACATTCGCTCGCGGAAATGAATCGGACTCGAGCTCGTGGGGATCTCGTCTCTCGAGGCCAAGAGGATCAGCTTACTCTCAACCGTCGCCGGCGGTGGGCTGGTCGGCTGAGGCGCGCTGGCTCGACCAACGCGGATGGGCTCGGGCGCGGTTTGTGCAGGCGGCTTCGGCGACGGATGGAACGCCGCCTTCGGCTGCAGTGGAATCGCATCTCCGGAGCCCGGGCGAGGTCGATTCGCCGCAGAGGCTGCAGCATCCGCTACGGTCGGTGTCGGACTTGGCGCCTCGGCTGGAAGGACCTGATAGCGGCGGCGTTGACGGGCGTCTTGGATGGTGACGGCCCCGTTGGGGTTCACGTTGCAGCTCGCGCCGGCAGGGACGCCACCCGACTCGCCGATCGTGGCGCGGCCGTGTTGCAACGCAGCGGGCCAGGTTGGCGCCTGAACGGTCCCTAGAAAAAGCGGCTGCGATCCGCCGAGCTCGCTGATTTCGACTTTCCAGTACTTCGTAGCCACGTGGTCCCGCTGGTGCGCCGCCATGATAGCCGGGATCGCCAGCAAAGTCGCATCTCCGGCTAGCGCCGCAAGAGTGGCCAGTGTAGGGACCGCCGGTGTGGATCCTCGTGATCGGACGTGAAGGCCTCGAAGAGCGCGAAGGCAGTGCGGTCGCGTGCCTTCACGAGCTGGGCTGCAAGGTTCAAACCGCCAACTTTTGGGATCGCTTGGACACCGAGGAGCTGCTCAAAGACCCGCCCACCGTGGTTCTCATCGAAGCGGGCGACGAGGGCGATGCCGGCCGCGCCGCGCTGGTTCGGGTCAGAGCGGTCGAGCCGTTTCAAGAGGTGCCGGTCATCATCGGCGTGACGCTCAACGCGGTTTCGCGTCTCGATCCAGGCGATGGCTTCGATGACTTTGCCTTGATGCCCTATGTCCCGGCGGAGCTCTATACACGGATCCGTCGCGTCGAGTGGAGCCGCAGCGACTTCGCACAGCAAGAACGGATCAAGATGGGGCCGCTCTGCATCGATCTGGCCGCCCACGAGGTCACGGTCGACGGCCGGAATCGCCAGCTGACCCATCAGGAGTTCGCGCTCTTGAGCTTTCTTTGCCAGAACCGCGGCCGAGTGTTCTCCCGACGACAGCTCCTCGAACGAGTTTGGGGGGTCGACTACTACGGAAGCAGCCGCACCGTCGACATTCACGTTCGCCGGCTTCGCATGAAGCTCGGCCCCACCGTCAACAACCTCGAGACGGTGCGCGGCGTCGGCTACAAAATGAAGGAGCCCTGATGCTCCTGCCGCTCGCAATTTCTGCAGGTGATCCGGCGGGTGTCGGACCTGCGGTAACTGCAGCGGCCCTGGCGCGAGCTTTGGGTAGTGATCGCGCGCTCGTCTATGGTGACGCCGCGTGGATGGAGCGCGCCCTCAAGCGCTACGGCTTCGAGGCGTCGAAACGAATCGAACCCGCCGAGGCGAACAAACTGAACCCGGGGGAAGTCGGACTCGTCCACGTTGCCGAGTGGCCGCTCGCCATGGTGCAGGCGAGGGCGCCCACGATCGCTGGTGGCGGCGCGCAGCGCGAAGCGCTCGAAAAGGCCTGCGATGCCTGCATTGACGGAACGGCACGCGCAATCGTGACGGGACCGGTCAGCAAGGAAGCCGTGAGCCTCTCGGGCGTGTCGTTTCGCGGGCAGACCGAGCATCTCGCCCGACGTGCAGGGGTGAACGTCGAAGCCGTGACGATGATGTTCCTCGGCCCGCGCCTCAAGGTCGCGCTGGTTGCGACCCACTGGCCGATCAAACGTGTGCCGTCGACCGTGACACGCGAGCATATCGAGCGAACGGTACGGCACTTTGCCGATGCCCTCGCGCGCTGGTCGCCGAGCGCCAAGCCCTTGCGCATCGAGGTCTCCGGGCTCAATCCACATGCGGGTGAAGGCGGCCTCCTCGGCACCGAGGAAGAGACGATCATCGGACCGACGCTTGATGGGCTTCGGGAAGAAGCCCCATTTTCGACCGGTGAGATAGAGCTGATCGGACCGACACCCGCAGAGGCGGCATTCCGCTATGCGGCCGATGGTCGTGCCCAGGGAGTCGTCGCGATGTTTCACGATCAGGCCACCATTCCCTCCAAGCTCCTCGATTGGGGCGAAGCGGTGAACGTGACCTGGGGACTGCCGTTCGTGCGCACGAGCGTCGACCACGGAGTTGCCTATGATGCAGCCGCGGCCGGCAGTGCTTCGGAGAGCGGCATGATCGCTGCGATTCGGGCTGCGCAACGCCTCACCGGCGGGCCGCAGGAATGACGGCAGACATCGTCATTCGAGGAGCCCGCGAACACAACCTGAAGAACATTACGCTCCGCCTGCCAAAGGGGCGCCTGACCGTCGTCACGGGGCCGAGCGGAAGCGGCAAGTCGAGCTTGGTCTTCGATACACTCTATGCGGAAGGCCAGCGCCGGTACGTCGAGTCACTCAGCGGGCATGCACGGCGCGTGCTCACCAAGCTCAAACGTCCGGACGTCGGCGTCATCGAAGGCCTCTGCCCGGCGATCGCGGTACGCGAGCGCGCGCCGTCGCGTAATCCACGCTCGACGGTGGGCACGCTGACCGAGGTCAACGACTACATGCGCGTGCTCTTTGCCACGATTGGGGAGGTGCACTGCCCCGTCTGCGGCGAACGACTCACAGCGCACTCGGTTGCGCAGGTCGTCCACGAAGCGTCGCGTCTCCCCGAGGGTACGCGATTCGCGGTCCAGGCGCCGATCGTGCGCGCGGGCGCCGAGGTTTCAAAAGAGCTCGCGACAGACCTGCGCAGCAAGGGGTTCGTTCGCTTGCGCATCGACGACGCGCTGGTCGATCTGGAGGACCTCGGGACGGTCCCGAACGGGGTGTCGGTCGACGTAGTCATCGACCGGCTGTCAGTTCGAGAGGGGATTGGCTCGCGTCTCGCCGAGGCGGTCGAGCTTGCCTATCAGCTGAGCGGCGGCGTCGTCGAGCTTCGAGAGCAGGAAGGCGAACGGCATCGGTTCTCCGAGCAGTACGCCTGCTTCGAAGGCCATGCGTCGATTCCGCGCGTGAGGCCGCAGCTCTTTTCGTTCAACACGCCGCTTGGCGCCTGCGCGAACTGTGATGGCCTCGGCCTGACGCGGAAGTTCACCGTCGAGCTGGCGGTGACCGACCCGAGGCTTTCTTTGAGGCGCGGCGCGGTGACCGCCTGGGGGAAGCCAAACCTCGCGTACTACCGATCGATGTTGGAGAAGATCGGCGCGGCGGGTGTCGATCTCGACGAGCCTTTCGAGAGGCTCGACCAGAAGCAGCGCCGCATTGCGCTCGACGGCGGCGCCGGGTTCGAGGGCATTTTGCCAGGCCTCGAACGGCGAGCCCGCGAGTACGCGCGTCGCAAACTGGCGGAGGGTGGGAATGAAGAGCGTGTTCTGGAGTTCCTCGACGAGGAGCTCGGGCAGTTCGCCCGGATGGAGACCTGCCCCGAATGCGACGGCTCGCGTCTGAACCAGAACGCGCGCTCGGTTCGTATCGCCGGCCGAGGGATCCACGAGCTGAGCGCGCTGGGGCTGAGCGACCTGCAGCGCTGGCTCGATGGGGTTCAGGTTTCGCCACAGCGCGAGGCGGCGGTGCGACCCTTGCTGCAGTCGGTCGGCGAACGGCTTGCGTTCCTTCAGCGCGTCGGCCTTGGCTACCTCAGCCTCGACCGAAGCGCGGGGAGCCTCTCGGCTGGCGAATCTCAGCGCGTCCGCCTGGCGACGCAGCTCGGCTCTCGTTTGTCCGGCGTGCTCTATGTGCTCGACGAGCCCACCGCAGGCCTTCACCCCGCCGATGCCACCCCGCTCTTGGGGACGCTTGGCGATCTTCGCGACCTCGGCAACACCTTGGTTGTGGTCGAGCACGACGAGCAAACGATGCGCGCCGCGGAGCACATGGTCGAGATGGGACCAGGCGCCGGCGAGCTTGGGGGTGAGCTGATCGCCGAAGGGAGCCTCGCCGAGATCGTTGCCAACGAGGCTTCCCTGACCGGCGCCTATCTGTCGGGGCGCCGCGCCGTCGACGTGCCTTCGCAGCGGCGCGCCGGGGTGGGATCACTTGCTGTCCGGGTCGCCGCGCTTCACAACCTGCAAGACGTCCGCGCGGAGTTCCCGCTGCGTACGTTTTGCTGTGTCACGGGGGTGAGCGGCAGCGGCAAGAGCTCGCTGATCGTCGATGCGCTCCTTCCTGCCGCTCGGGCGAAGCTCGGACTCCGGGCTGACGTTCCTCCGGGCGTGTCGGTCGAGGGAGGCCAGGGGCTCGAGCGCGTGTCGTTCGTCGACGCCGCACCGATCGGACGGAGCGCCCGCTCCAATCCGGCGACGTACCTCGGCTTGCTCGGGCCGCTGCGAGAGCTCTTCGCCGGGCTCCCCGAGGCGCGTGCGCGGGGCTATCGCGCCGGGCGATTCAGCTTCAACGTCAAGGGCGGCCGCTGCGAGGCGTGCAAGGGCGAAGGCGTGCAGCGGATCGCCATGCAGCTGCTGCCCGACGCGGAAGTCGAGTGCGAAGTCTGCGGCGGCAGCCGATACAACGACGAGACGCTGCAGATTCGCTATCGCGGCTTGAGCATTGCCGAGGTGTTCGCGCTGCCCGTTGATGAGGCGTACACCCTCTTCGAAGCGGTACCGGCGGTGCGCTCTAGGCTCGAAGCCCTGCGCCGCGTCGGCCTCGGCTACCTGGAGCTCGGCCGTCGCTCGACCACGCTGAGCAGCGGCGAAGCTCAACGCATCAAGCTCGCCCGCGACCTCGCCCAGCCCGCACGCAAGCCCACGCTGTACATCTTCGACGAGCCCACGCGCGGCCTTCACTTCGTCGACGTCGAGCAGCTGATCGGCATCCTCCACCAGCTCGTCGAAAGCGGCCACACGGTCATCGCCGTCGAGCATCAGCTCGACGTGATTCGGAACGCGGACTTCGTGCTCGACCTCGGGCCGGGATCGGGACCGGACGGTGGGAGGGTGGTTGCATCGGGGACGCCGGAGGAGGTGCGGGGGAGTGGGACGGTGACTGGCGGGTT
>CBESWY010000183.1:0-5864 GCA_965533395.1 uncultured Myxococcales bacterium | reverse complement strand
CGGCGCAAGGCCGAGCGGGGCTTCAGTGGGCTCGTTCGAACGCGCTCAGTCGCCTTCTTCGAACTCGGCGTCGATGACGTCATCGTCGCCCTTGCCGGCTTCCTCGGCGCCGGCCGCTCCGGGCGCTCCGCTAGCCCCCCCTTCGGGCGGGGACGCCGCGGCGGCGTAGGCGACCTCGGCGATTTCCTTCATCGCCGCCTCTAGCGCCTCCGATTGGCTAGCCATGGCCGTGGCGTCGTTGGCCTCGATCGCTTCGCGCAGCGACTTCACCTTGCCCTCGACCTCGGCGACCTTCTCGGCAGGAAGCTTGTCCTTGACCTCCGCCAGAGCCTTCTCCACGCCGTACGCAAGCTGATCGGCCTTGTTGCGTGCCTCTACTTGCTCTCGGCGCTTGCGGTCCTCTTCCTCGTGTGACGCGGCGTCGGTAACCATCTTGTCGATCTCGTCGTCGGACAGACCGCTATTCGAGGTGATGGTGACCTTCTGATCCTTGCCGGTCGCCTCGTCCTTCGCCGTCACCGAGAGGATGCCGTTCGCGTCGATGTCGAAGATGACCTTGATTTTCGGGATGCCGCGCGGCGCTGGCATGATGCCTTCGAGGTGGAAGCGGCCCAAGGTGCGATTGTTCGTCGCCTCGGCGCGCTCGCCCTGAAGGACGTGAATCTCGACCTTGGTTTGGCTGTCCTCAGCCGTCGAGAACACCTCCTCTTTGCGAGTCGGAATCGTCGTGTTCCGCGTGATTAGTGCGGTCATGACTCCGCCGAGGGTCTCGACACCCAAGCTGAGCGGCGTGACGTCCAGCAGAACCATGTCCTGGACGTCGCCCGAGAGCACGCCCGCTTGAACGGCGGCGCCGAGTGCAACGACCTCATCGGGGTTCACGCCCTTGTGAGACTCCTTGCCGAAGAACTTGGTCACGGTCTCTTGCACCACGGGGATGCGAGTCGAGCCTCCGACCAAGACGACCTCGGAGATATCCGCAGCGGTCTTGCCGGCATCGGAAAGCGCCTTCTTGCAGGGCTCGAGGGTGCGCTGAACCAGATCGTCGATCATCGACTCGAGCTTGGCTCGGGTGATCCGGATGTTGAGATGCTTCGGGCCAGCCGCATCGGCCGTGAGGAAGGGAAGGTTGACCGTGGTCTCGAGCTTCGTGCTGAGCTCGATCTTCGCCTTCTCTGCGGCGTCCTTGAGCCGCTGCAGGACCATCTTATCTTTGCCGACATCGATGCCGGTGTCCTTCTTGAACTCTGACACCAGGTACTCGATGATGCGTTGGTCGATGTCGTCGCCACCGAGATGGGTGTCGCCGTTCGTGCTGACCACATCCACGACCTTGTCGCCCACCTCGAGGATCGAGACGTCGAAGGTACCGCCGCCGAAATCGAAGACGGCGATGAGATGGTCCTCGGTCTTGTCGAGTCCGTACGCCAACGCAGCCGCGGTCGGTTCGTTGACGATTCGCTTCACGTCGAGGCCGGCGATTTTACCAGCGTCCTTGGTGGCCTGACGCTGAGAGTCGTTGAAGTATGCGGGAACGGTGATCACCGCTTCGGTGACGGGCACTCCGAGATAGTTCTCTGCAGCTTTTTTTAGCTTGCGGAGGACCTGCGCGGAGACCTCCGGTGGGGAGAGTTTTTTGCCGCGGACCTCGAAACCAGCGTCGCCATTCTCGCGCTGGATGACGTGGTAGGGCATGCGCGTGGCGTCATCTCCGAGCTCGTCGTAACGGCGCCCCATGAAGCGCTTCGCCGAGTACACGGTGCCTTCGGGGTTGGTAATGGACTGCCGCTTGGCGATCTGGCCGACGAGAACTTCGCCCTGGTCGTCCCATGCCACCACCGACGGTGTAATCCGGTCACCCTCCTCATTGACGATGACCTTCGGGTCCTTGCCCTCCATCACCGCGACGACAGAGTTGGTCGTCCCGAGGTCGATGCCGATAATCTTTCCCATGTTTTCCTGTCTCCTTCTACCTCCGCGCTCTCGTCGGAGTTGCGCCAACCTAACCACCCGAACGTGGCCGTCAAGGTCTGCGAGGCGCCGAAATCGGGCTCGAAAGCCGCGGCTCGATCAGGCCTGAATCGCGTCGATCAGCCCTCGAGGGTGTTCCTCAGCCGAGTTGCGTCCTTGGACTCTGCGAGAACGATCAACGAGTCCCCCGCTTGGACCATGTGCTCGCCCCCGGGGTTGTAGACGTAGTCCCCATCGGCCCGGTGAACCGCCACGACGAGCACCCCCGCCTCCCGAATGTCTGTTTCGGCGAGGCGTTGTCCTACGAGTGGGCTCTCCGCAGGCACATCGATCGCTTCGAGACCGACGCTGATTCCGCCGCCAAACTGAACGATACGGTCGAGGAAGGCCACGGTCTTCGGGCTCACCATTTCACTGAAAAGCCGCACTCCGCCGATGTAGTTCGGCGCGACGACCGCGTCGGCGCCTGCCCGCCTGAGTTTGCGTTCGGTGGACGGCTCGATCGACTTGGCCACGATACGTGCCGTCGGGTTGAGAGCGCGGGCACTGATGGTCACGAAAAGATTGGCTTTGTCGTCGTTGAGCGCCGAGATCACCCCCCGAGCTCGCTCGACGCCGGCAAGATCGAGAATATGGTCGTCCGTAGCGTCGCCGCAAACGAAGAGAAGCTCGTCTCCAAACTCCTCGTTGAGCTCATCGATCCTCTCCCGGTCATCGTCGACGACCACGAAGGGAACCCCGACCGCGCGCAGCTCGGTCGCGATGTGCCAGCCCGTCGTTCCGATGCCGCAGAGGATGACATGCTCACTCAATTTCTCAATTGCCCGTTCCATACTCCTGCGCCTCAGAATTCCCTGTAAATCACCTTCTACAATCAAAGCGGTGAGACTCGAAATGAAATAAAGCAAGGTGCCGCTGCCGAGAATGATCAGGCTGATGGTCACCACCCGCGCTTCGGGGATCTCGTTCATGCCCTCGAGCGTTTCGGCAAAACCGACCGTCGAAAGGGTGATGACCGTCATGTAGAAGCAATCGAACCAGGACCATCGGCCCTCGCCGACCATGTGATAGCCGGCGGCTCCCATGAGAACTACGGCGGCCAGAACGCCCGCCGCCGACACCAAACGCCCGTAGGCCCCCCGCCTCGACCTGAAAAACAGCAGCTTCACTGGGCCGTAGTTGGCTTGATGCGCCGATCCAAGTCAACCCTTGACCATCACGACGGGGAGCGGCACAACCGGCCGCGGTGAATTCCTCCGAAGACGCGCGCCGAGCCGGTCGCGGCCTGGTGTCGATTGCTGGCGCGAAGGGCTACTTCATCCTCAGCAGCTACGCCATCCAACTGCTGCTGCCGAGGATCTTCGGCGAAGCCAAGGAGTTCGGGCTCTACTCGGCGACGATGAGCGGTGTGTCGATTCTCACCAATGTGCTGATTGTGGCGACGATCCAATCGGTTTCGAAATTCGTGAGTGAAGACGAAAGCCGTGCGGAGGTGACTCTTCGACAAGGGCTCCGCATTCAGGCCCTGGTCGGGGGCACCCTCGCCTTGGCCCTCTTTGCATTGGCGCCAGCGATCGCGAAGCTCTTGTTGGACGGTCAGCTAACTCGACTCGTGCGAATTGCATCGGTGGTGGTGTTTGCGTATGCGCTCTACGCCGCGGTCGTCGGCAGCCTCAACGGCAGGCACTGGTTTGCCAAGCAGGCTCGCCTGGACGTGACCTTCTCGACGCTCCGTGTCGTCGGCATCTTGGGTGGAGCGGCGCTGGGGTTCGGAGCGATGGGGGCCGTTGCCGGGTTCGCAACGGCCGCGACCACCATCGTGACGATCAGCTTGATTTGGATCGGCTTTGGAAAGGCCGGGATGCCCGGAGAGAAGATCCAACGACGTCGCTGGATCGGCTTCATGGCGCCGATTTGGACCTACCAGATTTGCCTCAACGGCATCCTGATGATCGACCTGCAGGTTCTCAAGCGAACGGCGACCGAGATCGCCTTCGCAAGCGCGGTGACCGGCCAGGCCGCGGTCGACCTCGCCAATCAGTACGTCGGGTACTACCGCGCTGCTCAGACCTTCGCGTTCGTGCCCTACCAGTTGATCATCTCGATGACATTCATCGTGTTCCCGATGATCAGCAGGGCGACGAGTATTGGGAATCGCGAAGCCGCACAATCGACGATTCAGCATGCGATGCGCTTTTCCTTGCTGCTGCTCTTGCTGGTGGCTGCGCCGACTTCGGGCGCGGCCGAGGGCGTGATGAGGCTAGCGTATCCCTCGGAGTATTTGGCAGGGGCGCCGGCGTTGTCGATTCTGGTCTTCGGCGTCGTGGCGTTCGCCCTCTTTGCTGTTGCAGCCACGGCGATCAGTGGAGCGGGAAAGCCATCCGTGGCCGCGATGATCGCAGGCGTTTCGCTGCTCGTGGTCGTGGTCGCAAACCGTATTCTGGTGATGCAGGCGGGCCTCGGCGATCAGATGCTGCAGGCCGCTGCCACGGGCACCGCGATTGGAATGGTGGTCGCCCTTCTCTTGTCGGCCTGGGTGATCCGTCGTTCTTTCGGCGTTTTCGTTCCGGTTATTACCTGGGCTCGAGCCGCGCTCGCGTCGGTCGCGGGGTATGCGGCTGCGGCAGCCGTCCCCCACGATTCTGCCCTGATGGCTCTCCTGGCGCTCGGCGCTGGATTTCTGAGTGCGCTCGCCGTTCTCGTCGTCGCCCGCGAGCTCACGCTAGATGACTGGTACGCCGTTCGGCGCATCGTTCGGCGCGACTAGCCTTCGCGCCGGTAGTGGCCGCTTCGACCACCGGACTTCTCCAGAAGGACGACTTCTTCGATCGCCATGCCGCGATCGATCGCCTTGAGCATGTCGTAGAGCGTGAGCGCTGCGACCGTCACGGCCGTGAGGGCTTCCATCTCGACGCCGGTTCGATCGGCGCAGCGAACCGACGCCTCGATGACGAAGCGTTCTTCATCGCCTGCTGGCTCGAAGGCAACATCGCAACCGGTGATCGCGAGCGGATGACAAAGGGGAATCAGCTCGGAAGTTCGTTTGGCTGCTTGTATCCCGGCGATGCGCGCTGTCGCCAGGGCGTCACCCTTCGGCACTTCGCCGGACAAGAGCACGCGTCGGGTTTCCGGTTTCATACGGAGCGTCGCGCGAGCACGCGCTTCGCGAACACTCTCGTTCTTGTCTCCGACGTCGACCATGCGGGCCTGACCATCGCGATCCAGGTGTGTGAGGTCGTCTTCTCTGCTCATCACTCGGGGTGCGGCGCGTCGTAGTTCGGGCGCGGGGGGATGGTAGCCGTCCCGGCCATGCGGGCAATCAGCTCGACTCTCGAATGCACACCGAGCTTGGAAAAAATGCGTTTCAGGTAGGTATTCACGGTCGACACGGTGAGCCCGGTCTCGGCCGCGATCTCGCGGGTGCTTCCACCGCCGACCAGGAGCGAAACCACGTCCCGTTCGCGTGGGGTGAGCGGGGCGCGCCGCAGGGTTTGCTCGACTGCCTCACCCGGCCTTCGACTACCTTCACCCGTCAGCCGTTCCGCGTAGTCGATCCCGCGCGCGAAAAGGCGAGAAGCCCACTTCAGGAGCTCGAGCTGATTTCCATCGGGGGCGTCGCCCACGATTTCTAGATGAAGCGTTCCGACGAACGCTCGACCTTGCCGTAGCGGCAGGGAGAGCGTGGGGTCCGTGCTGGTCAGCGTGTCCTCGCTGCTCACGGGGGCTGCGTCCGGGCGCTCGAGCAGAAACGAATGGGCTCCCACCACGCCGGCGATCAGCGTGGCGCCGCGATGGGGATAGGTCCGCACCGGGTCGAGCTCCGTTAGGCGCTCGACGATCTCCATCAGCCTTTCGCTAGATGTCACTGCGGCGTCCTCGGTCGGTGATTCCCG
>CBESWY010000182.1:0-5865 GCA_965533395.1 uncultured Myxococcales bacterium | reverse complement strand
GGTGTCTGTGCTGGCGATGGTATAAGGGGCGCCATGCTTTGGCCGAGGTCCTTTGGTGGCAGCATTCACGCGCCGGTTCCCGACGTCCGGGCGGACGTCGAAGCTTGGTGCGCCGAGGAAGGTATTGCTCGGCCGTCGGATGGGTTGATTGCCGACTTCTACGTCCCGATGACCGACTGGGTGGCTGCACACGTCCAGGATCGGACGCTGGTGCTCGGGCTCAATGGCGCGCAGGGGACCGGGAAGTCGACCTTGGCCCGGCTGCTGCAGCGACTTCTTCTGCGCATTCATGGGGTGCGCGCGGCGATCCTATCGCTCGATGACCTCTACCTTTCGCGCGCCCAGCGGCTCGAGCGCGCGCAGACGATTCATCCCTTGCTGGCGACGCGCGGTGTGCCCGGGACGCACGATGTCGATCTCGGAATTCGCGTGCTTCGCTGTCTGCAGGAGGGCCGACCGATCGCCTTGCCAAGGTTCGACAAGGCCAAGGACGAGCGCCATCGGGTGGCCGACTGGTCTCCTTGGGAGGGGCGCTGCGACGTCGTGGTTTTCGAGGGCTGGTGCATGGGCGCGCGACCGCAGCGCGCCGACGAGCTCGAAGCGCCGGTCAACGAGCTCGAGCGCGAGGAGGACCCGACCGGGGACTGGCGCTGGTATGTGAATCGCGAGCTCGGCCGACGCTACCAAGCGCTTTTCGCCGAGCTCGACGTGCTGCTCATGTTGCGCCCCCCGAGCTTCGACGAAGTGTACGCCTGGCGCGAAGAACAGGAAGCGCGCCTGCGTGCGGAGCGCAGCGGTCCCGAAGTCATGACGCCCGCCGAAGTGCGCCGCTTCGTCATGCATTTCGAGCGCCTAACCCGCTTCATGTGGGAAGAAATGCCGGGGCGCGCCGATGCGGTCATCGACCTCGGCGAAGACCATGCGCCGGCGGGGGTCGAGCTCGGCGACGCGCGCTGCGCCTAGCTGGCCTTGTCGCGGTTTTCCTCGTCGACGTCGCGATCGAAGTCGCCGACAGGGCCGTCGTACATCTCTCGGCCGTAGTGCGTTGCAAAGGCGTTCATCATCCGGTCGAACGGCAAATCGTCGAACTCGCCGTGGAAACGGAGATACTCCATGTGCTGATGGCCATCGAGATCGAAGGAGTGGTAGATCGAATCCTCGAACCCATCGAACTCCAGGGGCTTCATCCGGAACTTCTCGCAGAGCTCGATATTGAAGGCTGGCGTGGCTTTCACCCATTGGCCGCCGAGCTCGATCGCGGTGTACCCGTGCCAGTAGAACACGTCGGTCTTCATCGTCTGGCGCATGCGCTCCGTAGAGAGGTGGTTCTTCACGTCGGCAAAGCCGAGCCGTGCCGGGATTCCGAGGATCCGGCAGGCCGCCGCGAGCAGAATCGCCTTGGGCACGCACCAGGCCCGGCCGAGCTCCAGCGACCGGCTCGCCTTCAGGCCTGGGATGGTCAGGACCAGCGAATAGGGGTCGTATCGAACGCCGTCGCGAACCGCGTAGTAGAGCTCAACCGCCTGCTCGCGTGGGTCGTTGCTCCGTCCCGCATGCTCCGTGGCGAAAGCGACGACTTCGGCGTGATCGCAGTCGATGGTCGGAGTAGCGGCCAAGGCCTCGTTCATAGGAGGGATTGTGACCCATCGGTCGCGCCCGTGCAGCTCGAACCCGAGCCGGCGGTGCAGCCGTAGCAGTGCCTGTTGGTCTGAATCGTGCGGTCCTGGAGCCTGTTCAAATCGAAGTCGCGAATGTGCCTTGGCGCTTCGCCCGACACCGGGATGTCGAGCATTTGATTGAAGTCGCAATCGAAGAGCCGCCCGTCCCAGCCCACCGAAACCATGGTCCGGCACATCAGCCCCTGCGCCGCTTGCGGATTGAACGATTCGATGAGCCTCCGCATGTAGCCTTCGAGATTGCCCGTTTCGAGTAGCCAATCCAGGTATCGGCTGATCGGCATGTTCGTTATCGTGTACAGCGAGTCGAACGAGAGGTCGTGGAGGCGCTTCATCTCGCGTTTCCACTCGACCTCCAGAGACGCTTGGGCGGCCGGAAGCACCGCGCCAATCGGGTTGGTCACCAGAACCAGGCGAAGCCCCGAACGACCGTCCCCGTAGCCGAGCTCGTTCAGGCGCCGCAGCGCGTGCAGGCTCTTTTCGAATACGCCGTCCCCGCGCTGTGTGTTGGTGCAAGCCGCTTGGTAGTGCGGCAGCGAGCAAACGAGCTCGACGCGGTGTCGCGCGAAGAATTCCGGCAAATCGCGGTGTGGGCCGGTCTCCAAGATCGTTAGGTTGCAGCGGTTGATGACGTGCCGATCGAGCGCGGCGCACTGCTCGACGAGCCAGCGAAAATGCGGATTGAGCTCGGGTGCGCCGCCGGTGATGTCGACGGTAGGAATCGCGTTTCGCCGAAGCGCCTCGACGCAGAGCTCGGCGGTCTCCCGGGACATGACCTCGGTCCGATCGGGGCCCGCGTCGACGTGGCAGTGACGGCAGGTCTGGTTGCAGAGCTTGCCGACGTTGATCTGGAGGATGTCGATCGCGGTGGGCTGCAGCGGCCAAAGCCCCTCCCGGCTCAGCGCCTCGTGGAAGTCGCCTTCGATGGGCAGTCCGCCGAGCTGCCTGAGCTGCTGGCTGGCCTCGGCCAAGGGGAGGCGCCGAGCCTGAAGTGAGCGGCGCGGGGCGGCGTGGGATTGCGGATTGGATGACATGGTTCGGCGGTCGTTGGGCGACAAGAGCCCGTACGGGAACGACGCCGCCACGTTAGCAGCAGCTTGCGATCCCGTTAGCAGAAATCAGAGACGAGTGTACTTCCCGTCGAAGGTCCCCATCGCGAACGGACTGAGGCAGACGGTGGTGCCGGAGTGGGTGAGGCGTCCGGCAAGCCAGGACGGCTCGATTCCCTGGGCGAGCAGCTCGTAGAACGCTAGGACCGCGCCCCGCCGCTCGGAGCGATCGAGGACCAGCTGATGCCCCTCGGCGTCGAAGGCCTTGAACCCGCCGTTGCGCTCGATGCGAAATGGCGCGATGAGCGCGAACGGCTCGGACAGCGAGGGGCTTGCCTGCAGCGTCCGTCGGTATTCCTTCGTGAGCTCCGCGAAACTCTGGCTCGCGACTTGGTGGAGGCGGTCCCAGCTCTCCGCGGGGATGTCGGGCTCGACCTCGTATTGCAGCACCCGGATTCGCCTCGGGTTCGGCCCGGCCTCGACCTCGGCCAAGCCGACTTGAAGCTGCCGCGGGCACGGGCCAAGTGACGCGATGGCGTTTCGCAAGCGGTCTTCGCGATAGATGCTGCCGGAGTGCGTGTCGATGAGATAACGGCGCTCGAGGCTTGCGCGCTCGGTCCCGGGCAGCCATTCGCGACCGACCTCGACCATGGTGCGGTCGTAGAGCAGGTCGACCTCGGGCATCGAACCGGGCCACGCTCCAAGCCACGCGCCGATACGCTGCTCCGCTTCCCGGGTTGGCGTCACGGCGCGAAGCGCGTCGGCAAGCTGAGCGGCGCCTTCGAGAAGTCGTGCGACACGCCGGAGATCGGCCGATCGGATCGCTTGTTGAAGGCGGCCGACAAAACGGCTCAGACCCGACGGAGTCGGTTTCGGCGCAACATCGGTCAGGCGCTCTAGCGCCGCGTCGACGGAGGGCGCGTGCTGCGCCTTGTCGACGCCGATGCGCGTGATCGCGGTGAGCAGGTCGTCGAGCGCATCGGCGAGCTCGTTCGCGGGACTTTTCTCGGGCGACTGGGCCGCGATGGAAACGAGCGAGCCGGGCGGCGAGGAGTCTTCGCGCGCCTCCATTCCGGCGATGAACTGGAGGGCCGCGAGAACGTGGGGACCGTCGCTCCGGGCATCGCTCGACACGCACTGCAGCTCGCCGTCGCGGAGGCTCAGCGTAACCATCTCGACACGGCCTTCGACTTCAATGTCCATGGTGAGTCGACGAACCGCTCCCTCGCCGGGAGCTGCCCCGAGCGAGCGCAGATGCCGAATCGCGGCGTCACGCAGCCGAGTCGACATTCCCCTGCTCCCCGCGCCTCAAGACGTCGTGCTTGCGTTTCAGCTCGAAGCGGACGGTGCCCGGCGCGCGCCGAAGGTCCAGCGTAAGCACCTCTCCGACGAGGCCTCGCGCGACATCGTCCCGCCCTTCACGTTCTACCTGCTCGGCTCGGTGCAAAAAGGTCTTCGCCATCGCCCGGACGAGAATCGGATTTCGTTCGATTCGCAGACGGTCGACTTCGATAGCGCGCCGGAATGCCGGCAATGCGAGGGCGTACTGTTCACGGCGTGCAAAGGCCATCCCAATGCCGATCAGCGGCGCCGCCCAGTCGTCGCGGCGAGCCGCGGCCGATTCGAATCGGGCGATTGCCCAGGTGACGCGCCCGAGCAGGAGCCACAGGCGCCCCGTGAAGTAGTCCCGCCAGCCTAGGGTGATCGCCGGAAGGCTATCGCGCGGGCCCTTCCGAGGCACAGGCTTGTTGCCGACCTCCGACCAGTCGATCGTTGCCGCCTCCTCGCCGCGAAGCTCCATGCGGGCCGCGATGGCGGATAGGGCATCCTCGATCGCGGCCCGAAGAGCGGGCACCGCGCTGGTGTTGTAGCGGTCGGTCAGCTCGTCGAGCGCGCGCCCGTCACCGATGCGCGCGCAGGTACGCGCCGCCTGAATCGCAACGCTCGCGTCCGTATGGTCGAGAAACTTGGTCACCAGGTCGGTGCTATCCGGAGAGCCGAGGCTCTCCATCGCCTCGAGTGCTTGGAGTGGCAGCTTTGGATGGTCTTCGTCGAGTGAGCTCCGTACTTCGCTCAGACCGCGCAGGTCCCCGTGCATCCCAAGCGCGCCAGCAAGGGCGATCCGCTCTTCGGCGACGAAGCTTCGTTCGAAGCGCTCCGCGAGCGCTGGGTGCGCCCTGGCGTCGTCCATCCCGCCGAGCACCCGAGACGCGCTGGCCACCAGCTCGCCACGTTCGGCCTCGAGCACCGCTACCAGCGCAGGCACCAGCCGCGGATCCCTAGCGAAGCGAAGCGAGGTGATGAGCCCAATCCTGGATTCCAAGGGCACGCAGCCGTCACTGCCTTCGATGATCGCGGTGATGTGATGGACGACCAGGTCGGAAACCTCAGAGACGCGCATCAGCAGGAGCGCCCGCTGGTCGCCCGGCAGCCCACGAAACGCATCGACGCTCGATTGGCCGTCCCAAAACGAGCGAATCTCGAATTGGGTGCGTTGCGCCAAGCGTTTCCACTGCTCGTGTTCATGACGCGCCGCGCGGCCGGGGGCACCCGGGAGCTCGGCCCGCAGCTGCGCGAGCTCGTAGCCGAGCTCGACGTCCCGGAGCTTCGAGATCGTTTGAATCGCTTTTCGAACTTCGTCGCTCTGCCGCAAGCGCCGGTCCACAAGTCGCACCCGAAGGCGATCAAGCGCGGCACGTCGCTGCCGCCTCGACCCCGCGCGAAGCACGGCGAGGAGCGTCGCGACGTCATCGATCCGTTCGACCGAGAGCCCTTCGTCACCGGTCGTGCTCAATCGGCCGAGAAACGAGGGATCCGCGGTAACCTCGGTGGGCGGGCGCACCGATGGATGACGCGCGGCCTCGGGCGGAGCGCTTCGCATTCCAATCTGTGCGAGGTCGTGGGCCGCAACGATGCGCACCAAGGCTCGCGCGACCTCGGCGTCTTCGGTATCGGTGTCGCACCGCAGCGCCTCCCGAGGGTCGATATGCTCATTGCCGGCAATCCCGTCCCGCAGGCAAAGCTCGAGCGTATCCAAATCCATATCCGAGTTGTGCGCCACGTTACTGATTCAAGGATAGCGAGTGCAGCGGCGGACCCCCAATTGGCCGCGAGCTCCGTATGAATCGCCCGCGTTCCCG
>CBESWY010000181.1:0-5880 GCA_965533395.1 uncultured Myxococcales bacterium | reverse complement strand
GGGGCCTTTCTGTATGAGGTGCCGTCGACTCTTGAGAAGCTGAGAGATCTCCGCCAGCGGCGCGCGATTGCTCTCCTTTATGGTGATCGTGTTGAACCCGAGCGAGCGTGCGAAGCCCTTCGAATGGGTTCCGCGGAGTTTCGGAGGCTCCATCACGACGCTCTGAGGACGCTGCGGGCCGTGGTTGTTGGCCGCCGGCGCAATGTCTCTTTAGGGCGCGAATGAGTGACCCGACGGCGTTTGTTTTTCGCTCTCTTAGCGCATCGGGCTCATGTGGAGAGTTCAATTGCGCGGTACTAAATGTTATGTCGCGTTGGGCGTCGCGCGGAGAGGGCGTTTGTTTTTGCTAGGCTCAGAGCAGCGGGCTCCCATCTTCCGATCGATCGATGATCTCGCCATCGTCGTCGCGCAGGGTGTAAGCGAGAGAAACTGCTTTGTTTACAGTGATTTTGTCGGTCATGATGCGGGCGACAACATGCCATGCTTCGCGCCCGGCGTTACCGGGGCGCGCGATTGAACGGAGTTCAGCCATGATCGAAGTGATGACCGACCTTCCCGAGCGAGTGCTCGGGCTCAAAGCCAGCGGCGAAGTGACCGCGGAAGACTACAGAACCGTCTTGGTCCCGGCCCTCGAGGAGCAGCTCACCCGTCACGAGAAAGTCCGTTTGCTCTACGTTTTCGGCGATGAGTTCAAGGGGTACAGCGGAGGTGCTGCCTGGGAAGACGCTAAAGTGGGCATGAAGCACCTCACCTCATTCGAGCGCGTCGCGATCGTGACGGATGTCGACTGGATTGAGAAGACGATCAAGGCATTCGGCTTCGCGGTACCTGGAGAAGTCCGGGTCTTCGATGACGATGACCTCGAGGCTGCCCGCCAGTGGATCTCGGAACCACCGTCTCAGGGACATCTCTCGTTCGACCTCAACGAGGATCAGGGTGTGCTGATTCTGCAGCCGAAAGGCGAGCTCGAAGCCGCTGACTTCGAACGAGTAGGAGCGGAACTCGACCCATACATCGAGAAGGCCGGTCAGCTCAACGGCTTGATGATTGTCGCCGAGCACTTCCCCGGCTGGGACGATCTCGCGGCACTCAGTTCTCACCTACGCTTCGTCAAAGAGCATCAAGCAAAGGTTCGGCGCATCGCATTGGTCACGAACGACCGATTGGTATCCGCAATCCCGCGCTTCGCGTCCAGGTTCATCTCTGCAGAAGCTCGGTCGTTTCCAATGAGTGACCGCGATGACGCGCTGCTCTGGGTGAGTGGCAACTAACTACGCAACGGGGCCGCGCAACTTCATGTAGATCGCCTCGATCACGAAGCCGAGCACGACCAAGCCTACCAGGACCCCGATTTGCTTGGGTTCGTCCTGGTACGTGTGAACCAACAGCGCTACCAGGGCTCCGACGCATGCCAGCACCCCCAGACCAGCTATCCATCGGCTGCTTTTCGCTTCTTCGTGGCGAGCGAAGTTGGCTGCGTTGACGAATGCGAAGATCACGAGAAACCCAGCGCTTCCCATTCCCGATATCGCCGTCAAGTCGGCCAGGTTGGCGAGCAGTAGCGCCGCCGCTGCTGTGAGCACCAACCCAGGCACGGGTTGGTTCCAGATTCGATGCTGCAAGAACGCGGGGGCCTCGCCCTCCGCCGAGATCGATTCGGCCAGTCGAGCCGAGCCTAAAGCCCTTGCGATGCCAGCGAATCACGGTCTGGGGCTTCACGAGGATCAGGGCGTTTTGCCAGTCCGGCCACAGACGGCAGAGCGCGACCCAGAATGCGCGGTCCGCTTTGGTCAGCTTGGGGCGTTTGGTCTTGCGGTGCACAACGGCGAACTGCTGTCGCAAGGCGAGGTTTTCAAGAGCGAGTTCGCGCTGCGGCTTCAGGCTCGATCTGGCGGTCGCGAGCAGGGCAAACAGCAACTGAAGCATGGGCGTCGGCTAGCTTGACCCCGAGCGTGGAAACGTCAACGATTGCGTACTTGACGAGGTTCTGAGGAGGGACAGTTGGGCTCATGGCTTTGGGGACATCGAGGTTGAGGCCTGCGCCTACGCGCTCGAGCCGTCGGAGCTCATTGCGGATGCGCATGGCTCGCCCGGGGGTCCGATCGGCCACGAACGCGTCGATGAGCGACGGCGAGGGTGGGGATGGTCGGCTACTCGCAAGCAGAGTCGATGGCGAGCGCCACGTTCTGACAGCGGAGTATCTGCTGATCGGTCAGCGACTCGAGGTCGCAGGTGCCGAGACAGTTAACCGTGTCCGAGATGGCTCTCAGGCAGCCGAGGCCGACGAGGTCTGCCTGCGCCTCGCAGCTCTGTATGCACTCCGACCCCTGCACTGGAACACCGAGCTGCACGAAACACTCGTCCGGCCAGCCGCAGATTTCGTCACAAACCTGCACCGCAGTCCGAGCCTCGCCTGCGTTCGAATCACCGCAGCTGCTGAGCAGCAATAGCGGAAGCCCCAACAAACTCCATGCTCTCATTGTAACCCCCATCGCTACATATTGAGGTACGGACGGGGGTCACCCCAAATGGAGGTTCTGGGGACGCGGCTCGAAGCGGCGTGATGGAGGCGGTGGGTATCGAACATTGGGCGATTGGCCTGATTCCGACGATTCTCGAACGGTTTCGCGGACAGATATCGAGGAGAACACGTCCAAAGAACACCAGCATCTGCTCGAAATTGGCAGTGCCCTCGATGCCGAACGGGTGCCGTCGACGATTGAGAAGCTGAGAGATCTCCGCCAGCGGCGCGCGATTGCTCTCCTCTATGGTGATCGTGTTGAACCAGAACGAGCGTGCGAAGCCCTTCGAATGGGTTCCGCGGAGTTCCGGAGGCTCCATCACGACGCTTTGAGGACGCTACGGGCGATGGTTGTCGGCCGCCGGCGCGCTGTCTCTTTCGGGCGCGAATGAGCGCCCCGACGGCGTTTGTTTGCCGGTCTGTTAGCCCATGGGGACCACTCTGAAAACCGAATTGCGCGGTACTAGATATTCTGTCGCGTGGCCCGTGGCGCACACAGGGCGTTCGTTTTTCCTATGCTCTCGGCGGTGATGCGGAGCGTGGCCTCGAGGCCATTCATTCCGGGCATCGTCACGTCGACGAGGACGACGTCGGGTTTGTGCTTCCGGGCGGCCTCCACGGCGCCGACGCCGTCTTCCGCCTCCGCGACAATCTCCATGTCGAGCTGTGCATCGAGCACTCGGGGTGTTTTTCTTCGGGCGACGCCCGGTATCCGCAGCAGCCCCGCTTTGGGGCTCCGTCAATCTCGGCGGAAGCGCCTAACCGATGAAGCGCGGAATGGGGCGACCGAAACAGCTCTTCTATTCGGTCGGGCAGGCGGGGTCGGTGGTGAGTTCGAGGTCGTCGAAGTAGCCGTACTCCGTGCTTCCGAAAGAGGCACAGAGGCCGTCGCCACCATAGAGGCCTAGTCTGACCTCTGCAGGCCGGCCTACGAGACCTGGGTCGAGGCACAGGACCGCTTCGGTCCACTCTCCGTTCTCAGGAAGTGCGAGCGTGCTCTGGCCCACTCGAGCGAAGGCGGAGCTTACAGGATTCGCGGGAACGCGATGCCAGAATCGCAAGGCAGGCCCGCCCGTCACATCAGGCGCGGGCGGGATCACGTTGAACACGTATGAAGGTTGGGCGCAACGGAACGAGACGGAGATCTCGAGGACGCCCTGTCCCGACCGCGCAGCTGCCGGGTCGACTACGGCTGCTACGCTGCCCCTGCTTGTGAAGCCGGCCCCAAAAAGAGGCAGCGGCGCGGACTCGAAACCCGGATCGAGCACGCCTTCGCTGGTTCCGCATGAGGGATCGTTGACGATGCGGGTGTTGTCGACGACCAGCTCCCGCGGGAGCGCGTCAGCACAAGCACCGGAGACACCGGGGAGCTCGAAGCGCACGGTGTGCACGCCACCCTGGGTCCATGGAGGCAAGCAATAGCGGGCGGTTTGGGGGACACCCGTACCTTCGAGTTCGGCGAACATGTCGCGGTTGCCGTCGAAGCTCAGCCTAGGCAGATAGCCGTCGGTTGCGTTCCACCAGAACTCCACCGCAGGAGAAGGCATGGTCGAAGCCGAAGGGACCGAGAAGGATCCGCTCATCCAACCGTTGTTACAACGGGTGGCGTGTCTGACGATGCCCGCACGCGATCCCTCTGCGCCGCTCCCGTCTTCGATACCAGCAGTCGAACTGCCAGCGACTGTGAACTCCCAGCCGTTCGTGCCTTCAAAGTCGCCGTTGTTGAACTCGCCAAGCTCCGGACACTGACCTGGGCCGGCTGGGACGATCTCGAAGCGGTCGATGTTGAGATCGTCCGTGGTGGGACAACTATAGGGACGCGACCCGTTCGAGAGCTCGATCTCGACGTCGCCACCGTACGCGGCCTCGCCGAGACAGTAGCTCCTGGTCTCGAATGAGTAAGGGGAGTCGAGGTCGGAACGCCATGCACCGCCAAGCCCGATGGCGAGAGAGGATTCGGAGAAGAGGAACGGATCGCTCGTCTGGTAGGAGACCTCGGCGACGAATGGCTGCGAGCCCTCTAGCGGAGGCATTGAGACGACTTGGCTGACGGAGCCGTACGAACACAACGCGTCGCCTGGGAATGAGGTTTGACCTGGGTCGACGCCTCCGACCGCGGCCGCGTCGATCATGGCGCCCTTGTCGGTGGTCCAGGCCATCGGCACGTCTTGAAAACCAGGGTCTTTGGGAAGCGTGCCCCATGCGCAGGGGTCGCCTTCGTAGCCCGTGAGACATTCGCAGAGCCGCCCCGTACCGCTCATGTCGCAGAACTCGAACTCGCCGCAGTCCAGGTCCTCGTCGCATTCGCAAACGACGCCTGGCATGTCGCATTCGTCGACGGTGCCGCCTTCGCCGCCCATGCCACCAGTGCCGCCAACGCCAGCACTTCCACCAGCCCCGGCGTTGCCCCCCCTATCGTTTCCATCCGCGGAATCGCCGCACGCGCTTGCCAGCACGACCACGGAAAGCAAAACAACTCGGACGCACGAATGCCTAACTACGTTCATCATCGATTTCCCCTCCCGGTCGCCGCCCCCCGGAGCACGCGACACCAGTAAAAGCTAGACAATCGAAATGCACGTCGCCACGAAACTTGGTCGGGAGACCGAGCGACCGACCGGTTCGGCTAAACGCATCTGCAGCACGGCGCGCACTAGCTCGTGAGAGCATGCAAGTGCGCGCCGGCCGGGTTCGGAACTTCGCACGGCCTCTTCGAAAATTACGGCACTCGGCGTGTTCTATGTCTGAACGGCGGCCTGTGGTTCCTTGTCTGCTCCCCCGTTTTGTTTTCGGCTACCGATTCCGTAGTGCGCGACACTCGCCGAGGAGTTCGTCCACCAAGACTCGAGTTTCTGCCATCACCTTGCACCGGCAGAGATCACTCCTCGAGGAGCGCAACCCCTTCGCGAATCGCGAACTTCGTGAGGCCGGCCAGGCCTCTTAGCCCATCGGGCGCCTGTTGAGGGTCCATGTCAAAACCAAACTCACGCGTCGGGTAGCTCTCCAAAATTGAAATGTCGGGTAGGGCGTGGGTCCGGGCCGGCTGAACGCTGTTTTTGAGAGAGGTTCTGCAAGGCGGACCCACCGGTTCGTCTGGGGGAACGTCACCGACGAGCAAGAGGGCGGATGGCTTGAGATGGGGTCCGCGTGGCGTGGGTGCACCGGGGAGCCGGTATCTACCCGCTGTGTCTATCGAAGGGAGATCTGCGGTGTTGAGGCGCGTCGGTTGCTTGTTCTAGGAAAATATTTGGGACGGATGCGAGAAATCGACCCTGTTTGAGAATACTTTGGGTCTCCAAAACCGATAACCCCCTTGAAGCGAGGAGGCTGCTTCGATGGCCTCCTCGCTCCTCTTCACT
>CBESWY010000180.1:0-5934 GCA_965533395.1 uncultured Myxococcales bacterium | reverse complement strand
CTGACGTAAGGTCCGCCCCGTGCATGCTCGCGTGTCGCCCCTGTGGATCGCCCTGGCCGTCTGCCTTTTCGCTTCGTCCGCCTCGGCTCAGGAACGACGCCTTGCGCTTCGGTTTCAAGGCGGGGTCAACGTTGGCGTGCCGAACTTCTTCAAGGTGGACCACGAAATCGTCAGGCCCGGTGCGAGCTTCACGGGCTGGGCAGGCTTCGACATCGGCTGGGTTGTTTTCGAATTTGCTTTTGGTCTTCAGTGGACACCGATCGACACCAATAAGATCCCGGGTGCGCTGAACCCTTCAGGGCTCGAACCGCTGGTACGCTTGTCGTTCTCGCCCGGCGTTCGGTTCCAAGTTCCACTGTCCGACGCGGTCCTTCCGTACGTCACAGGGTCATTCGACGCGAACCTCTGGAGCTTCGCAGCGGTCGGCAGAGGCTGCGGCTGGTACTACTGCCGCGAGGACAGTCGCGGGCAATTCGCGCCTGGGTTCAGCGGCAAGGCAGGCCTCGGGATACACCTCAAAGGCTCGATGTTCCTGGACGTCGGGTTTCAGTACTCGATGAGTGGCACACGTGATTTCTTCGACCGCCGGCAGTGGTGGGCTGAGCCCTACATCGGTTTCATCTATCGAGGCGACACGGACCGATTCGGCGGCACGGGCTACTAGTCACCACCACCAGACGACAAGCGCAAGCGTGAGTGTCGCGAGCCCGACGGCCTGCAGACGGTAATCCCGGTACCAAACCTCGCCAGGCGCGACGCCCGCATCGCTCCTGCGCCAGAGATGAGGCTCGACTTCGCTGGCTGCGGGTGCGGGCGTCAGAAGACTCGCCCCGACGACCAGCAGGATGCCCAACCCAAACATCAATATCGCGGCGTACAGATACTGAAGCTCGAGCAGGGACAACAGCTCGACCGAAACCCAAGCGACAACCCCCAAAGGCACGCCAACGGCGAGGCCTGCAAGCGCGCCGGCGCCATTGGCGCGGCGCCAGAACAGGCCGAGCAGGAACACCGCAACCACCGGTGGCGTCAAATACGAAAGAATCGATTGGAGGTATTGCCAGAGCGTCGGGAAGCGCGAAATCTGTGGCGTCCAAACGACGGCGAAGACCATGAAGATGAGAATCGCGCCGCGGCCCCATCGCGCGAGCTGCTGGCTGTCCATGTCAGGGCGCGCGGTCTGCACGAAGTCCATCGTGAACAAGGTCGAAGCCGAGTGCAGGATCGCCTCGAGGCTCGAGAGCATGGCCGCAGCGAGAACCGCGAGCATGAAGCCGCGTAGACCAATCGGAAGAAGATCGAAGGCCAACATCGGAAACACCATGTCGGGGTTTTCGAGGTTGGGGTACAGGACGGTCGCGAAGACACCGGGCAGGATTAGGATGAAGAGATTGGGAAGCTTGAGGAGCCCCGCAAAGAGCGCACCCCAGCGCCCGTCGTCGAGCGTTTGTGCACCGAGCGCGCGTTGAATGATGAACTGGTTGGTACACCAAAAATACATGCCGACGATGAACACTCCTGCAATCCCAGGCCAAGGCATGACGGGGTCACTGGCCGGCTGCATGAGATTCAACGCACCGGGCTTCGCTGCTTCGACGACTGCATCCCATGATGGAACCGCCTGCCAGGCGAGAACCGAGATCACGATGCCACCGGCGAGAATCAAGAGCGCCTGCAGGGCGTCATTGGCCACGACGGCGCCGAGGCCACCAAAGGTGATGTACACACCAGCGGCGACAGCGGCCACGGTGATCGTGATCCATATCGACACCCCCGGAAGCAGCGTTTTGAGCACCATTGCGCCCGCGTAGAGCGAGCCGGGCGCATCGACGAGCATGCTCGTCAACAGGAGCATCGCTGAAAACGCGAGCCTTGGCGCACGACCGAATCGCTGTTCTAGATACTGAGGCGCCGTGTAAATGCGAGCGCGTAGGAACACCGGAAGAAAGAACACCGCAAAAATAATCAAGAGCAGCGCTGGCATCCACTCGTAGTGAAAGACGCTGATGCCGTATTGGTAACCCGCTCCGGGCAGACCGACGAAGCTGCTGCCTCCCATGTTCGAGACATAGAAAGAGAGACCTATGATGGGCCAGCGCATCCGGTGGCCCGCGAGAAAGAAACCCTCGGCGCCCTCGCCGCGGATCCGCCAAGCGAAGAACCATCCGAATGCGACGCGCGTGAGCACGACGTAGCCAACCAGGATCGCCAAGTCCCAAGCGCTGACCTCTAGCTGAGGCATGGTGCAGGTCCTCTATCAGCTAGCCAGGGGAAGGAGCGCCCAAACGATGGCGGCCCCAACCGCGACGGCAAAGAGGGAGTTGAAGCGCATCGCGTTTGGAGCGAGCGCCGTCCACCAGTCGATGAGGCGCTTGAACCGGTCGACGCCCATGAAAGGGAGGACCACGGCAGCGATCAAGGCGGCTACGCCAAGGACCTGAAGCAGGAGCGGCGCGCGCGAAGCCGGGGCCGCAAACCACAGCGCGAGCCCAGAGACCAAACGGACCCCCGCTGCGAACCAGAGTCCGCCTTTGGAGCCGAAACGAGACACGAAGTCCGCGAGGCGCGCGGGCACGAGAACGCCCCAAACCCCCATCAAGAGGGCGAACACCCCCAAGAAACCCGAAATTTCGACCGCGAACGGCAAACTAGGCGCGCTCCTCTCCGACGTCTCCCACGCCCGGGAGCCTATCAGAAGCCGGCTCGTACAGGGGCAGCGACTGATCGATCTGGTCTGCCGCACGGGCGACCGCGTGCATCGACACCTCGAGATCGGCCAGGTGCATGTGGTCTGCCATCGCGGTGTGGCGCACGACGTACACTTCGCCATCCAAACACAACGAGCCGACGGCCAGGTTGAAGCTCTGTTGAAGCGCGGCCTCCGGGTCCATTCGATCGGCTCGGCAACAGGCCGACGAAAAGTCCACCCAGGAGCGACCCATGGCCTGATAGTGAGACACGATCACGGCCTGCAGACGGTTGCCGGGGTATGCGAACACGACCTTGAAGCTGTGGTCGTGCTCCTCGGCCAGCTTGTAGCTGGACCTCGCGTGATCCTTGATGTCGGTCCACGTCGGCACGGGCCGGTCTTTGTAGCACATGAGCTCGAAAAAAACGTCTCGAATCTAGGTTTGGAGCGCGTACACTTCCCGACATGTTTTCCCGCCTAGCTTCATCGTCATGGCGGTCTTCGGTGATGGCGGAGCTGCGTTTCGGGCCAAAAGCCTTGAAGGAAACCGTGCCTTGGTTGGTCCGCACGCGACTGAGGCAAATCGACAGCCTTCTTCACGTGGCGCTGAAGAACGCGCAAGAAGTGCCGCACGACCTCGCTTACGAAATGGAACACGAACATCTGACCTGGTCCGAGCTCGCAAATACGAGCTCGCGGGTCGCGCACGTGATGGCTGCCGCCGGCGTCAAACCGGGAGACGTCGTCGCACTTCTCGCGGAGAACTCTCCTTTCTACATCGCTTCTGTGCTGGGTATTTCGCGCGTCGGCGCCACGGCGGCGTTGCTGAACACCAATCTTGGTGGGCGCCCGCTTTCTCATGCGGTCGAAGTGTCGAAAGCGAAAGTGGTTCTCGTGAGCCACACCTTGGAGCCAGGGTTGCGGGATTGCGAAGAGCTATGCCAATCGCTCGATCGCATTCTCGTGTTCGACGAGAATCCGTACGCGGGTCTTCTTGCCGACACGCCGGCCACAGCCTACCCCCCTGCGCCGGTCAAGGCAGAGGACGATTTCGTTTACATCTACACGTCTGGAACGACGGGGCTGCCCAAACCGTGCCGAGTCTCACACGCTCGCGCGATCCTCGCCGGCGCAGGTTTCGGGCCGCTGATGTACGCGTTCCGCCCGGGTGACAAGCTCTACTGCGTGCTTCCGCTCTACCACGCAAACGGGCTCCTCCTGGGCGCGTCTGCGGCGATGATTGCTCGCGTCCCGATGGCGATGCGCCGCTCGTTCAGCGCGAGCGCGTTTTGGGATGACGTTCATCGCTACAAGGCGACGGCGATTCTCTACATCGGGGAGCTGTGTCGCTACCTCGTCAACTCGCCACCGCATCCGAAGGAGTTGCCAAACCCGGTGCGCGTCGCCGTCGGAAACGGGCTCCGACCCGACATCTGGCCGAGGTTCAAAGCGCGATTCGGCATCGAGAATATCCGCGAGTTCTATGGTGCAACCGAGGCTCCGGGCTTTATCGCCAACATCAGCGGCCGCGAAGGGTCGGTTGGCCGCGTCCCTCTCGGAGGCCTCGCGGGCTGGCTGCGAATCGTCCAGTACGACGTCGACCTCGACCAACACCTTCGTGACGCGAAGGGCTTCTGCATTCCGTGCGGCCATGATGAAGCCGGCGAGCTATTAATCCGTGTGCCGAAAGTCTCGACAGGCGGGCTCGAGTACCGGGGCTACACCGACGAGTCGGCAACGCAACAGAAGTTGCTCCACGACGTGTTCAAAAAAGGCGACCAGTACTTCCGCTCGGGTGACCTCCTCCGTCGCGATGCCGACGGCTTCTACTACTTCGTCGATCGAATCGGCGACACCTTTCGATGGAAAGGCGAGAACGTATCCACCGCCGAGGTCGCAGATGTCATCACGCACAATGACGGGATCGACGAAGCGACCGTCATCGGGGTGCCCGTTCCAAACATGGAAGGCCAAGCTGGTCTCGCTGCGGTGGTTCCCTCGGGCAAGTTCGACCCGCACCGGTTTTGGGAAGCTGTTTCGGAGCTCCCATCCTATGCACAACCGCGATTCGTTCGTGTGATGGGCGGCCTGGCGAAGACCGGGACGTTCAAGATACAAAAGAATGATTTGAGGAACGAAGGCGTCGACCCTGCCACGGTCGGCGATCCGCTCTACGTTCGCACCCAAACTGCCTACGAGCTCCTCACCGTGGAACGCTGGACCGAAGTCAAAGAGGGGCGCTTGAAGCTCTGATGCCGAAAATGACCGCCGACGAGATCAAGAGCTTCATGCAGAAGATCTTTCCGCAAGCTCGCATGCCGGTCGAAATCGAAGAGCTGCGCGACGGGTTTCTGCGAATCCGAGTGCCGGTGACCGATCGATACCTGCGTCCAGGCGGCACGGTTTCGGGCCCGATCCTCATGACGATCGCAGATACGGCCATGTACTACCTGGTGCTCGGCACGATCGGCCCTGTCGCGCTTGCGCTCACCACCAACCTCAACATCAACTTCCTTCGCGCGCCAAAGCTCGCGGACGTGATCGCAGAAACCGAAATGCTCAAGCTGGGTAGTCGACTGGCGGTGGGGCAAGTTACGATTTACTCCGCGGGAAGCGACGATCCGGTCGCCCATGCGACCGTGACCTATTCGATCCCACCGAGCACTAGTCGCTCCCCAATGCCTTCCGAATGAGAGCAAGGTCCTCGGGCGCGTAGTCGAGTTGAAGCGCGGCCCGGTGTGCCTCATCCGACATCTTCTTCCACGTCTTCTGCACGATGGGGATGAGCTTTTGTTCTTCGTGCTTCTGCGCGAAGTCATGAAAGCAGTGCTCGAGAAACACGAGACAGATGACGTCTTCGAGCAACTGGACGTCTGGGTCGGTTTTCAATCCGCGCTTCCGGAGCAGCGTCTTCACACGTTCGATCGCATCGGCATCGTAGCCGACGTCTTTCATGATCTCGCCAGCAATTTCCCCATGTCGTTTGTACAGGTCGGTGCGCCATTTTAGATACCCGGCCCTGCCCTCTGGATAGCTATCCCGGGGGACTTCCCATCGGCGGATGTGCTGGGCGCGCGCGGCGAGCTGAACGGTTTCGGGGGCATGCGGGGCGAAGGCCGCGAGGCGTACGGACATTCGTTGGCCGTAGACGAGCTCCTTGGGAACCAGCTGACCGTTCACCATCTCTGTGTTCGGATCCTCGGCGTTGGCCGCGTCAATCCCGCTCAGTGCATCTTCGAGGCGCG
>CBESWY010000179.1:0-5935 GCA_965533395.1 uncultured Myxococcales bacterium | reverse complement strand
TCGACAACGACCCGGCGGCGAAAAACATCCTCTCGCTCGAGGTCACCGGGGTTCGAGAGGGCAGTACGGGCCAGATGGCCTGTGCGCTGTTCTGGGAGAACAAAGGCTTCCCCCGTAAGCACCGTCGAGCGCTTCGGCGCACCTGGGTTGATGTCGAAGGGGACACTGTAACCTGCGTGTTCAAGCGCACGGGCTTGGGCGATTACGCAGCATCGGTTTTCGTCGACACGAACGGCAACGGCAAGCTGGACACCAACGCGATCGGAAGCCCGAAAGAGCCCTGGGGCGTCTCACAGAACGCGAAGTCGAAGAGATTCGGCCCGCCCCTCTACAAAGACGCGAAGTTCACTTATCAGGGCGGGGCTGTGACGATTCCGATCGAGCTCGTCTACGACTAGATGAAGATGATTTGAGCGCCTTCGCTCATGTCCATGAAGTCCATCGCGGTCAGCACGTCTTTGACCTGCGGGACCAAGTCGTCCTTCGTGAGCTTGAACATGTCGAGGGCCATCTGACAGCCATAGAGATCGGCGCCTGCGTCATCGAGCATTTCGACGAACTCGCGAATCGGCGGGATGTCGAGCCGCTCCATTTCCTTCCGCATCTGGGCCGTGGCCAGTGCCTCGACGCCGGGCAAGCCGGCGATCATCGCTGGGATCGGCGCGGAGGGGTTGCCGACGAGGTTCAAGTGAAGATGGTCGATCTTCTTTTTGTTGACGATGTCGAGCCCCCAAAAGGTGAAGAACAATCGAGCGTCAACACCCGACATGCGGGCGGCGTTGGCCAGGATCAGCCCCGGGTAGGCCATGTCGAAGCTTCCTTTGGAGCAAATCACGCTCAAGCTTCTCTTCTTCTCGGTTCCTGTGTCGGTCATGGGTTTCTCCTAGAACGTGCGACTACAGGCACGACTTGGGTTTGGGGATTCCGGCGATCTTCGCGATGAGCTTTGCTGGACCATCGGGGAAGAGTTTATAGATGGCCTTGATCGGCGTTTCCGATCGCTTGCTGATCTTTCGGAGCCCGGGGCTCGCGCCCGACTCGCCTTCGATCGCGCGGGCCGTCTTGAGCACTTTCCAATGCTCGTCGCCGAGCTCTACGCCCATCTGTGTAGCGAGCTCTTTCGCGAACTCTTCAGACCAGTCGTCGCGATTCGCGAGATAGCCTTCTGCATCGGTTTGCAAAGCCTCGAGTGACATCATTCGCCTCCTAGATCCGCCGCGGCGGAGAGTTGTTTGCCCGCCAACGACATCGTTGGGGAAATGGGAATCGGCCGTGCGGGCAAGAGCGCATGCCAATAGACATGCCTGAACATGAGCTTCGCCCAATGGTTGCGCCGGCACTCTTTGAGCAGGGGCAGGGGGCCGATGCCCGGGATCGGGAACTGCCCGGGCAACGGTTCCGTCTCGTAGTTGAAGTCGATCAGCATGGCCTTTCCATGCCCGGTCTCGACGAAGCAGTTCGAGTGCCCATCGAAGCTCGGTTCGAGCTCCTTGCCATCGATGGCAAGGAGGATGTTTTCGGTCATCAGGTCGGCCTGGAAATGCGCCACCGACCCTGCCTTCGAGCTCGGAAGATCGGTGGCGTCTCCAATGCAGAAGACCCGCTCGACGTTCTTGGCGGCCAGGGTGTGGGGGTCGGTCGGCACGAAGGCGAGTTCGTCGCCCAGGTCGCTGTCCTCTAGGAAGCCAGCCCCCATGTGCGGCGGGATCGTCACGAGCAGGTCGTAGGGGACTTCGCGTTCATCGTAGGAGCGAATCACGTTCTTCTCGGAGTCGACTTCGCCGGTCATGAACTCGGTTTCGACCTTAATGCTTTTGTCTTCGAGGAGGTAGCCTAGGGTCTTGGAGGCGAGAGGCTTCGTGAAGGCGCCGTCGAGCGGTGTTACGTAAACCAGCTCGGTCTTGTCGCGAATGCCTCGCTTGGTCAGATAGTCATCGGCCAAGAACACAAACTCGAGCGGCGCGACCGGACATTTGATGGGCATCTCGACGATGTTGATGACCATGCGCCCGCCGTCGAAGTTGGCCAGCGCTTCTTGCAGCGCCTTGGCTCCGTCCAGCGTGTAAAAGTCGAAGACGTTCCTCCGCCAGCCCTCTCCGAGCATACCGTCGATCATGTCGGGTCGAATCTCGGTGCCCGAAGCGATGATCAAGAAGTCGTAAGCAAGGGCCTCTCCTTCTTCGAGCTCGACGCGGCGGAGATCGGTGTCGATCGCTTTGACGGTTTTTTGGTGCCACGTGATCCCCTTGCCGAGCGTGGATCCGCGTTCACGAAGGATTCGCTCTTCGGTTTCGTTTCCGAATGGCAAGAACAGCAAGCCGGGCTGATAGAGATGGGTGCTGGAGGGATCCACGACCGCGACCTCCCAGTCCTTCGGGAGACGTCGTCGCAGCTTGTGGGCGATCGCAGTACCTGCAGTCCCAGCACCCAAGATGAGAATGGTTTTCATGTCGCGGCCTCGTTTGATCCCGGCGAAGATGCAAGCAGTGTGCCGACGCGCCCGAGTTGACGAGCGCGGCGTGCCTGCGATCACGCCATCTCGTCCGAACGCGAAGGCGTCGCCTTTCGTCGGGTTTTCGGTTCGACGCGCTCGCAGCGACCTGCTTGCAGTGACGGGCCTGTCACAGGTTGTCGGACACGGCGGCGGGAGCACGCTCCGAGGGCGAAAAATGTTCGGCCGAAGAAGGTGCATCTGCATTTTTTGCGCGGTCGCGCATGGCGGTCAGAAAACGCAGCGTGCCGTCGAGCATCCGGGCCGTGCGCGGCGATGCGAAAATGTCGAACGCGTGCTGCGCGCCTCGAAGCTCCGTGTACGTCACCGGAGCACCTGAGATGTTTCGGAGTGCTTCGGCGAAAAGACGCGCGTCTTCGACGGGCGCCAGGGTATCCCGGTCGCCGTGTACGATCAGAAACGGTGGCGCGTCCGGGTGAACCCGATCGAGCGGAGAAGCACGATGGAATTTCTCGGGTTCCCTGTCGAAGAACGCTTTCATGATCATCGGCTCCAGCATTCGATAACGAAAGCGCGGCAGCATCGTGTTCAGCCGGTTGGTGAAGTCGTACACCCCGTACACAGGCACCGCGGCCTGCAAGCTCGTATCGGCATCTTCGAAGCCCGGCTGATACTCGGGGTCGTTTGCGGTCAGGGCCATCATCGCGGTGAGGTGTCCGCCCGCGGAGCCGCCGGTCACTGCGACGAAGCGCGGGTCGATGCCGTACTCATCCGCGTGCTCTCGAATCCATTTGAGAGCGTACTTCAGGTCGACCAGATGATCCGGCCAGGTCGCGGCGGGGCTCAAACGATAGTTGACATTGAAGCAGACCCAGCCGTTTGCAGCGAGGTGTCCGATGAGAGGCCAGCCTTGCTCGCGCTTGTCTCCGATGATCCAGGCGCCGCCGTGAATCTGCATGATCGCCGGACGATTGACGCCCGGTTCATTGGGCATCGCGATGTCGAGCTGCAGGGTCTTGCCCGCGACTTTGCGGTAGGTGACGTTGCGATGCACCTCGACGCCGGCGCGACGGAACAGAAACGGCACCACGAGCTGGGCAAGCGGGAGGCGCGCCATGTTCTCCGGCTCCGCAAAGTCGGCGAGCGCATCGTCGAACGTGTGACGGGTATTGCGTCCGTCGCGAAAAAGAATGAGGAGGCCAAGCCAGGAGGCGATCGTGATCCCCATGCCGAGGAGCCCGGGCCAGTGCGACAGCGCGCCAAACTCGACGAATAAGACGGTTGCGATCGCTTGCCAGACGATGTGGTGGAGGGCCAGCTCGGCCGTCAGCCATGAACCGAAGAAGCTGGGTACGAAGAGCGCGGGAATTCGCCGGACGGGCACGAAGGCGTTCAGTGTGAACATCGCCCCAAACAGGCTCACCGCCAGGAACAACCAAGCAACGTGGATTTCGCTGAACCACATGGGCCCTGGCCTTCTAGCACATTACGGTATAAGGCGGTCCCGATGGGCAACGAAGAGCTCTCGTATTCGAGGATCACCCACCTCCCGAATCGTCCGATTCAGCACCTCCAGCGGCCGCTACAAGCGTTCACACACATCGAGTCGGCGAGCGGGGTCATCCTCTTGGTTTGCACGGCCATTGCGCTGCTTGCCGCGAACTCGCCCTACGCTGAAACGTACGATGCCTTTTGGCACCACGAGCTTCGCTTCGCCGTCGGCGACCTCTCGCTCTCACACTCGCTTGCGCATTGGATCAACGACGGGCTCATGGCGATCTTCTTCTTCGTGATCGGCCTAGAGATCAAGCGTGAGATGGTCATCGGCGAGCTCAGCGATCGCCGGAAGGTGGCGCTGCCTGTCGCAGCGGCACTTGGCGGTGTCGTTGTGCCGGTGTTGATCTATCTCGTGCTCCAGTACGGCGAGGCGGGGGAGCGAGGTTGGGCAGTGCCGATGGCGACGGACATTGCGTTCGTGGTGGGTTGCCTGTCGCTCCTCGGGAACCGCATCCCCCGCGGGCTGAGTATCCTGATGCTTTCCTTGGCGATCGTCGACGACCTCCTGGCGGTATTGGTGATCGCCGTTTTCTACACCGAGTCCATCAGTGGAGCCTGGCTGGCCGGCGCCGTCGTTGGAATCGCGGTCATTGTCCTGTTGAGCCGGCTCGGCGTTCGCTCGATCGGAATTTATGTCATCGCTGGCGTCTGGGTCTGGCTCTGCACGCTCGAATCAGGCGTGCACCCGACCATCGCTGGTGTTCTCGTCGGCTTGCTGACGCCCGTCCATCCTTGGCTCGGAGGGGAGCGGTTCCTCGGCTTCCTGCGGCATGTGAACGACACGCTTCGCAAGCCGGAAACCAGTATCGAGCGCGCCAAAGAGCTCGTCAGAGACCTTTCGTTCGCGTCGCGAGAGGCGGTGTCACCACTGTTTCGGCTCGAGACCGCCCTCCACCCGTGGGTCGCTTTTGCCATCATGCCGCTTTTCGCGCTCGCCAATGCCGGTGTTGAGATCGAGCTCGATCGCATTGGCGAACCGGTTTCGCTCGCTGTGGCTGCAGGGCTGCTCCTCGGCAAGCCGATCGGAATCTTCGGCGCTTCCTGGTTGACGGTGAAGCTCGGTTGGGCAGCGCGGCCCGAGGGCGTGACGTGGCCGGTCCTTTGCGGCGCAGCATTCCTCGGCGGCATCGGCTTTACCATGGCGCTCTTCATCGCGTCGCTGGGCCTGTCCGGAGAGCTCTTGGTATCGGCCAAAATCGGCATCATACTCGGCTCGTTCGTGAGCGCCGTCCTCGGCATGCTGATTCTATCCGTCGTCACCAAGAAGAGCTGATGCGCATTCTCATCGTAGTCTCGGTCCTAGTGCTCGCGGGAATCGCTCAAGCCCAGTCGGCGCCGGTATTCTACTCGTACACCGCCGGCTCCGGACGCACGGTCTATGTGAACCGCTTCTCGATGGTGCCTCCGGAGAAGCGTTCGGAGGCCCGCGCTGTAGACCTTTCGCGCGTCAGCCTCAACGAAGGCCTAGCCGAAGATCTCGCCGAGGCCGTCGAGGACGAGCTTCGCTTCCTGAAGGACTCCGATCCGTGCAACGAAGCGCGCATGGAGCGGACCGCCGGCGCATGGCGGCACGTTTGGCATCGCCACGGCCCCTGGATTCTAGCCAGCTTGGCGGCAATTTTCTTGCTGGCGATGACGCCCTGGATGGTTCGGCGAACACCCCCGGGGGTGTGGTCGCGGACCTTGATGATCGCCTTGCCGGCCCTGGCGATGACCGCGTTCGTCGCAATATCCGCAACGCGCGCCAGCAACTCGCTGGAGGCGGTCGAGCAACTCTCCAAGCTCTGCGATGCGAACGAGAAAGAGGCCACCCCAGAAAAGCAGATCGTGAGGCTCAACGAGATGCACTCCTACATCGAAGAGCTCTATCAGCAGCGGTTTACCGAGATAGAAGCCATCACGGAAATGGAATGAACGAGCGTCCGA